>CAZGMN010000323.1:0-2500 GCA_964526905.1 uncultured Eubacteriales bacterium | reverse complement strand
GCAGAGAGAGCGATTGCCAAGAAAGCTCCGCCTGCCTCGAAGGAAATAACGGTCACTTTTCGTTTTGGAAAGCTTGTTCTGCCGATTTTTGCTGTTGTAATCTTGGCCGTTGTTGCCCTATTTATCTGGAATCCTTTTTCCAAAAAGCAAGGGCCTGCTCCGGCAGCACCGCAAATTCCCCAGGTCGCCAAAGGAGTCATACCCTCTCCTGCGCGTCCAAGAAGACTGCCATCTGAAGCGCGTAAGGAAGCGGCTTCCTTGCAATTAAAAGTGACTACAGAAACTGGCGATATTAAAGCGACTCCTGAGATCGGCGGGAAGGTTCTCATCAGGGTGGCTGTAAACACTGTTTTAAAAGCAGAGCCGAAGCAGGGAGAGTGGTATAGAGTAACTTTGGAAAGAAGAGGGATCATTGGCTATATCCATGAGCTGCAGGTTAAAGAGGTCAGTGAAGAAGAATTGGCTCAGCTAGGAGCGGCAGGCCCAGGCGGGGAAAGACCAGCCATAGAAAAAAAAGAAGAGAGCCCTAAAGTAGAGACAAAAAAACAAATATTCGAGAAGCCCAAATCAGAAAGAAATATTTCACCTTGGGCTAAGGCCGAAGTCCTTAAATACATCCCCGAGGCCCTCAAATACCTGAATCAGAAAGACCCGAAGAATATTAAAGATGCCGAGAAGTTCATGGAAGACCTAAAGGACATTCTCCCTCAGGATTCTGCTTTTTCTGAGCATTTGGATCGAGCCCTGGAGAAGATGAAGGAATGGAGAAAACTTCATGAAGAAGGAAAGGTCGAAGAAGCGGGCAAGACCCAGAGAGAAGGACAGGCAGAGATGGAAAGCCTCCTGTCATTGGTCTCAGAAAGGGAAGAGGCCCAGAGGGCCCAGACATTCTTGGACGCAGCAAAAAAGCAAGCTCAAAAGAGCAAGGTTGATGAAAAGAATTTGCTTTATCGGCTGGCAAGCCGGCGAGAGCAGGATGCTGTCGACGCCTTCAATAAAGATGATTTTTCTGGCGCTAAAACATTATCTGTCGTTCTGGAGAAAATCTTTCGCCTCAGCATTCAATGTCAGGGCGATGCCGGATGCATAAAAGAGCTTGCGGTCTACATCAAACAATTGAAAAGCGAAGTCAAAAAAACCTATTCTGTCTCTTTAGACCAATGGCTTTATGAGAAGGCCATCGAGTATGAGAACAAGGCCAATTTGTCTCTTGCCAATAAGGAATTCGAGAATGCTGGAGAATCCTTTATTCAGGCTGCATTCCTTTATGAAAGCATTAAAGCCAAATCTGCTTCAAAGAAATAATAATCGCCAAGATGGAGAAGTTTGTGTTCAGGCTGACTTGCGGGGCGGTTCAATGAGGGCATCTTCGCTGACATAGAGCATCCCCGGCTCTCTCATCATCCGCTGAAATTCTTCCTGAGCAAGGTCATCGCGGACAACTGCAAAGAGCGGCTTGCCGAAATACAATTTTTTATTGAGCGCATTGACCAGGCTGTTGACTCGAATGTAGATTCTTGCCTGAGCTTTCTCGACGACAACTGTAATCCGCTCTTCCTTGACGCTGATGGCCTTGACTTCGGGAAATTTGGAGACCCTGGCTACAAACCGGTTCAGCATCCGGCTTTTCCTGTTCCGAATGTAACGGTAAATAACGAGGCCGAAGAATGTCACGGCTATCAGTATTGACCAGTTAATATTTGTAAATATTATTGCCGCAACAAGAATCAAAGTGACGACAGCAAAAGCGATGCCCTTGAAACCAAAGGGCATCGAAGTCTTCAGCCATTCAATGATGTCCTGAAGCCTCTGGCCTCGGTAGAAAGGAGCCTGAGTTCCGGTCTCTATCTCACGTTTCAGGCGCTTGAGGTCCTCAGCCAGGAAAGCTGCATTGGGATATCGGCCTTTCGGACTTTTTCGCAGACAGCGGGTCATGATTCGGTTAAGCTCGGGCGGAAGATTCTTGCGAATGACCGTTACCGGCCGGGCTTCATCAAAGGCGATGGAGTGCATCGTATCCAGGGGTGTGTCGCCTTTAAACGGCAGTTCGCCTGTAACCATTTCGTAGATGACTATGCCCAAGGAAAAAACATCTGAGGCCTGGTTGACGGCTTGCCCGCGGGCCTGTTCAGGGCTCATGTAGGCGGCAGTTCCGATTATAGTCCCGGCAACTGTCTGCATCAGGGTTTCCGTCTGGGTCAAATCTTGAGCAGCTTCTTTCTTGGCCGCATCGACCTGAGTTTCCAAAAGCTTGGCAATTCCAAAGTCCAAAATTTTGGCATAGCCATCCCGGGTGACCATAATATTGTCAGATTTAATATCCCTGTGAACGATATTGGCTTTATGCGCTTGCCCCAGGCCCTCTGCCACCTGAATGGCAATTTCTACCGACCCCAGCAGGTCCAATTCCCGATTTGTAACCAGGCGACGCACAGTCTGTCCTTCGATATATTCCATGACAATAAAAGTGGTGCCGTCTGTTGTATCAACATCATAAACC
>CAZGMN010000322.1:0-2544 GCA_964526905.1 uncultured Eubacteriales bacterium | reverse complement strand
CAGTTTAAAACAGGAATCCTTGATTTGAACAAATTCCCTTCTGATTCAGGTTTTGAGGCGGCCTACTGGTTCGATGTGGCCAAAGGCGTCAATCTCAGCTCCCTGCAGCTTGTTGTCGAACAACCCGAGCTATACCGAGTTCTTGTCAACGGAAAGCCTGTCGAGCCCTTAAAAGATAAGTGGTGGCTGGACCGCTCTTTCGGTGTCTTCGATATCGGAGAATTTGTTTCTCCTGGGAAGAATAGCATCGTCCTTAAGTCTTCTCCCTTCACCATTTTTACCGAGCTTGAGCCTGTCTATCTGCTTGGTGACTTTATGCTCGAGAATCAAAAGAAGGGATTTGTCTTGGCGCCGGGAAGAAAGCTTGGGCTCGGAACCTGGGAAAAGCAGGGCATGCCCTTTTATGCGGCTGGAGTGCGCTACCAGGCTGCTTTTGTAATTCCTTCTTCCGAGAAAGAAAAGATTCGATATTACCTTCAGCTTGGAAGATGGAATGGGTCTTTGGCTGAAGTCCGAATAGGGGAGAAGGCTGCAGGCTACATTGCTTTTGAACCCTATGAGCTTGATATCACGGATTCCCTCGGCCCTGGCGCGAATAAGGTGCAGGTTGTTGTCTACGGCACACTGAAGAATACACTCGGCCCTCACCACAGCAACCCCCGGCTCGGCATGGCCTGGCCCGGCGCTTTTCAAAAAGGAGCAGAAGGAGGTCGTCCTCCAGGCTCTGAGTACAGTGTGGTCGGATACGGGCTGCTTGAAGGATTCAAGATAAAAGCTAAAAGGTTAGCATCTCCAATCCCGTGAGCCATAATGTGCTTTTCCAGGCGAAGCTTTACTCCAAAACTTGAATTTGCTATTTTGAACAGGAGGAGACGGAGGTCAGCATGAAAAGAAGAATAAGACGGCGAGATTTTCTTAAGATGGCTGCGGTCGGAGGTGCAGTTTGTCTCAGCCGTTTTAACTTATCGGCTTTTGCTTCCAATCAAAAAGGGCCGCTGCTCATCAGTCCGGGCTGCAGAAGGTCAAAGGTTAAAGTTGCCAGGCTCTACATGGGAACTTCCGAGGGGCTCTGGCCGAAGCCGAACTTGAATTTCAAGGATGAGATTCGTTTTTATGAATCCGAGTTTGCAAAATTGAAAGACGAGTTGTCGGATGTCGATTTTACCGTCGATGAGCTGCTGACATCGCAGGAGCAGGCTTCGAGCCTCAAAAGCAGGTTAAAGGACATTGACGGTATTCTGGCCATTCATTTCAGCATAGGAATAAATCCTATCCTCAAAGAAATACTCAGCGCCAATCAGCCGACAATGGTTTTCGCCGCTCCCTTTTCCGGGCATGAATGGGTCGGGTTTGGAGCCCTGCGCAGCCAGCCTGCCGGCGCAAAGATGGATTGCATTCTCAGCAGCGACTATCGGCAGCTGGCTGCGGCCATCAGGCCTTTTCGTGCCATCCATCACTTGAGGGAGGCCAAGATTCTGAACCTGACGACATCTCCATTCGCCGATTATGCCAACGCTGTCAAGAGCAAGTTCGGGACAGAGATCAAGCCCATCGACCTTGAGCGCGTGGTCGATGCTTATAATAAAATTAGCGACAGCGACGCCCGCTCAGAGGCTGAACGCTGGATAAGAGGAGCGGCTCAGGTTGTCGAGCCTCCGCAAGATGATATCATCAAATCCTCAAAGCTGGCCTTGGCTTTTGAAAAGCTGCTGGATGAAGAAGAGGCAACAGTGATGACCGTCGATTGCTACGGCACAATGTGGGACAAAACCATCAAGCTTCCCGCCTATCCCTGCCTTGGCTTTGCCAGGCTGAATGACATGGGATTGGGCGGAATCTGTGAATCGGATTTGCGCAGTGCAATGACCCACATCATTTTCCAGGGATTGGTGGGGAGGCCGGGCTTTATCAGCGACCCGACAGTCGATGAATCCAAGAACAGCATCATCCTCGCTCACTGCTTGGGGTCGACAAGAATGGACGGCCCTCGCCAGCCGGCTGCTCCTTACAAGCTGAGAACAGTCATGGAGCGCCAAGAAGGCGTTGCGCCCCAAGTCGAGATGCGCATCGGACAGAAGGTGACTGAGGCGATATTAGCCAGCGTAGATACTCTTCGCTATTTTACGGGAGAAATCATCGAGACTCCTGTGGCGCTTAATTTCGACAGGGGATGCCGGACAAAAATCATGGTCAAAGTTGACGGCGATGTGGTCAAGCTCTGGAAGAACTGGACCGCCGGTCTTCACCGTCAGACCTGCTATGGAGACATCACCAGGGAGCTTTCCTCTTTCTGCAGGTTCAAAGAGGTTAAGATGGTCGATGAGCTCGCCTGAAAAAGATGAGGAGTCAAGGAAAGTGATTAAATTCTCTGCTAAGGTTATTGAGCATTTCCAGAGCCCGAGGAATGTCGGCGTGATTGAAAACCCGGAGGGGATGGGAATTATTGAAAATCCGGTATGCGGAGATATGACAGAAATTTATCTCCGAATCAGGGAAGGAATTGTCGAAGACGCCAAGTTCAAATCATTCGGCTGTGCGGTGACC
>CAZGMN010000321.1:0-2566 GCA_964526905.1 uncultured Eubacteriales bacterium | reverse complement strand
TCGGCTCCCCCAACCGATTTGTGGCAAGCCACAAATCGGCAAAAGCGGCTCGGTTCAAGGCTTCGCTCTCCTCGACCTTCGGTCGAGGAACCATGCCCGCTCAGCCTTTCACACGGCTTCCTCACCACTCTGCCTTCGCTTAGCTATTCAAGGTCAGCGTTTTTTTTGAAACACTTACCCTGATCAATAACTTTGAATCCCCGAATCCCCTGCGCCTTGACGAAATCCCTAATAAGAGTTATTAAATGGAACAAGATGAAGATCAAGCATTTAGAGGCCTGGCCAATAACCATACGCCTCAGCGAGCCCTACACGATTTCCTACGAGACGATTGAATCAACGACCAACGTTTTCCTCCGCATTGAAACAGAACAAGGGATTGTCGGCTTTGGCTGTGCTGCTCCTGATTTGCAGATCACCGGCGAAACCCCTGAGAGCGTGCTCAGGACAATCAACGACATCATCTTTCCTTCCCTTAAAGGCTCGGATGCGCTGCGCCCGGCCATGCTCCTTGATCGCTTTGACTCCCTGCTAAAATCCAGCCCTTCAGCCCTTGCTGCTGTCGATATGGCCCTCCATGATATACTGGGCAAGGCCAGCAGCTTGCCGCTTTGGAAACTCCTGGGGGGATTCAGAGACCGGATCAAAACTTGCGTGACAATCGGCATTCTTCCTGAGGGAGAGACCTTGGCCCGGGCCAAAGATTGGGTCGGCCAGGGCTTCAAGTCCCTGAAAATCAAGGGCGGAATCGATGTTGATACCGACATTCAGCGGGTGTTGAAGGTCAGAGAAACAGTCGGGCCTGAGATTGAACTCCGCTTTGACGCCAACCAGGGCTTTACGGTCGAACAGACCGTTAAATTTGTCGCAGAGACCAGGAGCGCCCAATTGGAGTTGATCGAACAGCCCACTCCGAAGACCGAGCTTGAACAGTTGGGACGGGTGACAGGAAGCGTCCATATTCCGGTCATGGCTGACGAAAGCCTGATGACTCTTCGTGACGCTTTCCGTCTGGCTCGCCGCAAACTGGCAGACATGGTCAATGTTAAATTAATGAAAGTCGGAGGCATAGCCGAGGCCCTTCAAATCAATTCTGTAGCGCGCGCCGCCGGCCTGGAAGTGATGGTTGGCTGCATGGATGAGTCAGCTCTGGGCATTGCTGCCGGAGTTCATTTTGCCCTGGCGCGCCCCAATGTGAGCTACGCCGACCTTGACGGGCATATAGGCCTGGTCGGTGACCCGGCTCAGGGAGCAGTCATTCTTCGCAACGGGACTCTCTTCCCCAACGAAAAGCCAGGCCTGGGATTTGATATTTAAAGGGGCAGGCCACTTTTTAATAAAAAGCAGCCTGTCCCCTTTTCATCCTTTTCACGAAAGGAGATTTAAGAATGAAACTCGAAAGGCTTTACAAGAAAGCTGTGGAGATAGGCATCAAAAATGACCTGAGAGGAAAAGAAGAGATAAAAAAAATCTTGAAGGAAGAAAACAGCAATTTCAAAAAGCTCAAAGATGAAGAGGTTGCCTACTATGACCAGGACAGGCTCTTCAATCCCTTTTCAGATACAAGAGTCTTGAATGGGGATTTAAGTCTAGAGGTAAAAAAATTGATCGTCGGAATTGACATGCAGGTTGGAGAGATCCTCTTGACTTGCCTCTTGAACAGGGATTCAGAGCAAAAGATTGACCTCGTTGTCTCCCATCATCCAGAGGGCTTTGCCCTGGCCCAACTCTATGATGTCATGAAGCTTCAGGCCGATTTGCTGGCCAATTACGGAATAACCATCAGCGTGGCTGAACAGCTCATGGAGAAGAGAATCAGCGAAATAGAAAGAAGGCTGATGCCTGTCAACCACACCCGCACGGTTGATGCGGCAAGAGTTCTGGGAATACCGATGATGTGTGTCCATACGCCCTCGGATAACTGTGTCACCAGTTATTTAAAAAGAAAGTTCGAAAAAGAAAAACCTTATAAGCTCAAGGATTTGATGGCCGCCCTCAAAGAAATTCCTGAATACAAAAAATCAGCGCAACAGCAGGTGCCGCCAAAAATCGTCAGCGGCAACGAAAACAGCAAGTGCGGCAAGATTTATATCGACATGACAGGCGGCACTGAAGGCTCGAAAGAGATTTTTGAAAAATGCGCAGCGAGCGGCATCAGCACCCTCTTGGTCATGCATATCAGCGAGGAACATCTGGAAAACGCTAAGAAAGCAAAGCTGAATGTCGTCATCGCCGGCCATGTTTCGAGCGATGTCCTCGGCCTGAATCTTTTGTTTGATGAGCTGGAAAAGGAAGAAAAATTCGAATTTGTCAGTGTCTCTGGCTTTGAAAGAATAATAAAAAAAAGGTAGCGAGCCTGCAGTTGCGGGCGCTGCCGCGAACGTTCCCTCCCCTCCCACTGCTCATCATCGACAATCACGGAGCTTGCTCTTGAAGCTGAGTTGCATGAGAGCAGGCATAAAAGAGATTGCTTTTGAGTGTCAAATGATATTAAAATTATTTTTAAGAAGATTAAACCTGAAGAGAAATTTTATATCATTTATCCCAGTCGGCTTTCGAATAGCCG
>CAZGMN010000320.1:0-2573 GCA_964526905.1 uncultured Eubacteriales bacterium | reverse complement strand
GACACCTTAAGGTGTCCTGCGACCAAAGGGGCATACCCCCTTGGAACCCCCACGGTTTCGGAAACGAAGCCGCACCAGTCCCGTCGGTTCCCCCGTCGGAAAGCCGACGGGGCCCCCTCCGCTATGGGGGCTTCAGGGGCGATTCCAACTCCTCTTTGAAATCACATATTTAGAGAAGCTTGTTTTTGGCTAATCAGGCTTGCTTTTTTGATGAATGAAAATATAATCTTGTTAAGAAATCATGAGCGATCATTCGCAAACCCAAAAAACGAACCAAGGAGAAAAGGAATGAAAAACAGATCAAAACTTTTTATTTATTTGTCTGCTTCATGTCTCTTCGTTTTATGTCTTTGCTGGCTCTCGAGCTGCAAGAATCCAATTTATATTTCCATCAAGGACGGATGGAGCATCGAAGCTGAACCAAAGAATGAAGTGCTCAATATCAGCCATGAAAAGTTGGGTTCGGTGTTAAGGGACATCAAGTTATCTTTGAAAAGAGAGGATGGTCTGTCCGCACTTTCAAGATGGTCTGTAAAATTGGAAAAGGATGCATTGACTGTAACCACAAAAAGTCCTGAAAGAACAACTTGGAAATTCGAAGCGAGCCAAGAAAAGCTGGATATAAGCTGTTCTGCGGGGAATGCTTTGCTGCTGGGCACTGCACCTGCTGCAGAGAACAGAATCCCTGCCAGGACGGAGAGCCAGGATAATGGAATCCTGTATACAGCCCTCGGCTTTGTCTCCTCTAAAGGTATCCGCTGTCTGTTCGACCGCGAAACCGATACCTTAATCCAGTTTTCCGAGCAGAGCAGCCTCAAGCGGAATCCATCAGACGCCAAGCTGATGGATGCGGCTATTCCTGCAGCCGAAGGGGCTGAGATTTCCCTTGTTCCTGAATATTACATCAAAGTCCTTGGCCTGAATGATTACAAGCCCATGCCAAAGAGATTCAAGACCGCGCCTGCGGGCTGGTGCAGCTGGTACTGTTATTATATGGGCACGACCGAAGCCGATATGGTCACAGAAACGGATGCCCTTGCTAAGTATTTAAAACCTTATGGCCTGGAAGTTGTCCAGCTTGATGCCTGTTACACTTTAGGCCATGACGCCAATTATCTCGTCTGGACTCCAAGGACTTTTCCCAAGGGCGGGAAATGGGTCTTTGATTACATCAAGAGCAAAGGCCTGAAGCCTGGGCTTTGGGTTAACATCTACGGCTCGAACTATGCCAAGGCCGAGATGGCCGACAAATATCCCGAGAATTTCTACCTGCGAGATAAGAATGGAAAGCTGTCCCCTGCCTGCTGCACCGGCGATGAGACAGAGGTCAGGCTCGATTACTCCAACCCGGAAGTGATTGAAAAACATTTGAAACCGATGTTCAAAATACTAAAGGAAGAGTGGGGGCTTGCCTACCTTAAAGACGCTGGATGGGGAACATGGATGGATTATTACGAGAGAAATAAGGAGAGGGCCTTCAATCCTGCCAAAGGGAGCCGGGAAGCTTACCTGGATGCCCAGAAGGCTCTGAGGGAAACTCTGGGCGATGATGTCTATATTGACGGCTGCGCCATGCATGAGGTCGGGTTCTGCCTGGGTGTTTTTGACGGCTCCCGCACTGGAGAAGATGATAGAGCCGTATGGTATCCGCAAAGAAAAGGCGACATTTCGATGCAGATTTTCTTCAACTCCCTCTTTGGAGCCAATTATCTCAACAACATCGTCTGGTTCTGCGACCCGGACACGGTCATGGTCCGCAATCCATTGACCATGGATGAGGCGAAGACCATCGTCTCGGCGATTGGACTCACCGGCCAGCTCTACATGGCCAGCGATTTCATGGCGAGGCTTCCTCAGAGGCGGCTTGACCTTTACCGCAAGACCATGCCCACTACGCCCATCGTTCCCATCGACCTTTATCCTTACAAGATAGAATCCAACAAAAGAAATGATATTGTCTGGTGCTGCCCTAAGGTTAAAGAATTTCCAAGAGCCATCGACCTGAAGGTCAATGCCGAGTCCGGTGTCTATGATGTCGTAGCTATTTTCAATTGGGCAGACAAGGAAGAAATCAGGCCGATCGACCTGGTGAATGATTTAGGGCTTGAAGCCGGCAAAGAATATTTGGTTTTTGATTTCTGGGATCAGAAGCTGAAAGAAATCACAAAAGATAAGATTGAATCTCTAATCCCGGCTCACGGCGCAAGTGTCTACCTGGTCAGGCCTGTGCTGGAGAGGCCGCAGCTTTTGGCCACGTCGCGCCACATAACAGGGGTGGTGAGCATAAAGAAGCTTGACTGGGATTCTTCAAAGTCAGCTTTGAGCGGCGTGTCCGAAACTGTGGAAGGGGAGCCTTACTCCCTATTCATCCATGTCCCGGCAGGAAAGGCCGTATCCAAGGTTGACGCTGATGCAGAGGTCTCTTTCTATAATGTCACTGATAATGTTCTTGAGGTGAAATTTGCCGCTCACCCCGAGAAAGAAGGCTTGCACACCATCAACTGGAGAGGGGAATTTTAAGTTGTTCACGGATAGGCTCAGGCAGGGTGTGTCGAAAACACGCAGGCTTTGCC
>CAZGMN010000319.1:0-2578 GCA_964526905.1 uncultured Eubacteriales bacterium | reverse complement strand
CTGCAGATAAGGGCAGAGAATGGCTTATAAAAAATTACAACATCGCCTACGCTCCGTCTCTTTCAGTTCTCCGAGAGCTAATCGACCGAAAAAGAATGAATGGCCAAAAACCTGCTAAGGACATCCTGGCTCTCGGTGATCCCTCTTTTGGCAAGAATGAAGCCCAACCTGAGGAAACTGAGACTAAACCAGGTGTCCCTAACTTCTATCCCGATTCAGATTATAAATTTAATAGGTTGAGATACAGCGGCCTGGAAACACAAAAAATCGCCTCTCTTTTCAAACCTCAAAAAAGGTACATTCTTTTACGCGAACAAGCCTCCGAAGAAAACTTAAAAGGGCAACATCTCTCCGATTACAGGATTATTCACTTGGCTACGCATGGGCTTATTGACGATAAAAAGCCCAGCCGTTCTGCCATCATTCTTTCCCTGGATCAAGATCCAAAAGAGGATGGCTTTCTTCAAATGAGAGAAATCTTCAATTTAAAGCTCAACGCAGATCTCGTCACTCTTTCTGCGTGTCAGACTGGTCTTGGTCAGCTCATCAAAGGCGAGGGAATTGAGAGTTTGAGCAGAGCTTTCTTTTATGCCGGTGCCTCATCAGTATTATTGAGCTTATGGGCAATTAACGATCAGGCGAGTTATCAGCTCTTAGAAAGATTTTACTTCCACCTTCGTTCTTCCGAGTCTATCATGAATTCATTGCGAAAAGCTAAGCTGGAAATGATTAATTCAGGAGTGCTGTCTCATCCTTACTATTGGGGTGGCTTTATTGTATCAGGCAGAGCTGACAGGATCGTCTTTCATCGGACGTTAAACAAATGGATAGTCCTGACACTCTCTTTGTGTGCAGGATTCGCTATCCTTGTTCTGATAATAAACCGGGAAAGACAAAACCTTCTTGCTCTTAAGGATTAAAGGGCGACAAGGCTTTTAGCGGGTCATCCAGGATTGATTCTTTAGAGTCAGGGCCGAAAACGGAACAATCCACCAAAGCAAAAAAGCTGTAATCATGGCATAAGGAACACCATAGAGAAAAACCAGACTCTTATTAGTGCGTAGATAATAAAGCGAGAGGAAGAAGGACACAATCACAAGAAAGGCAAGATGACGCAGGATAAACACAGGATGGATGAAAAAAGAATAGGAAATGATGAAGACAGAAAAAACATGAAAGGGATGAAGGAGGTTCAGAAAGACGAAATCTAGAACAGGTAAAACGCGATGCTTCCTTCGATAGCGAGAAAACATGAATCTCGCAAACAGGATTGATTCACGGACGTAACTCCGAGTCCAACGAATATACATCCGGTTCATTTGAAGAAACTTAGAGGGAACGCGCGTATAGACAACGGCATTGGATTGATATTTAGTAAAATAGCCGGCCCTAAGGATATACGTTGTCAGGGCTCTGTCTTCTCCATGAAGACAGGGCGTGTTCATGAATCTTTGATTGAGCCATTCCCTGACAAAAGAATATAAGACATTCTTCCGGTAAGCAGCCAGGGCTCCCGGGCAGACAAAAACCGTTCCGTAGACACTTTGATAAGCACGGCCAAAATCAAATGATATAGAGTACCGAATGGATAGCATTCGGGTCAGAAAATTCTCCCGCTCATTCAGGGCTGCGACCCTTCCGGCAACAGCGCCAACGGAATCATCTTTTATTAACGGAATGACAAGATTCTTAATGGCGCTGCGTCCAATTTTGCTATCGGTATCCACGGTAACCACAATATTTCCGCGCGACACCTTGAGGCCTGAGTAAAGGGCTTTCCTTTTGCCCATGTTTTTCTTAAAATTGATGACCCTCAGCTTTTCTCCGTATTTCCTTTTTGCCTTCATCATACAATGGAAAGTAAGGTCGCTTGAGCCGTCATTGATCGCAATGACTTCGAGCTTGTCCTCAGGATAATTTGAAGAAAAAATCGAGTCGATGGCTTTGCTAATCAATTCTTCTTCGTTGAGAGCAGGCATGATTACAGATACATAAGGCCATTCAATACTTTCGCCGATCTCGAGAGACTCAGGCTTGTATCGAAACCAGAGGATTGTGCGGAATATTATTCCCGACGCGATTATAACGGCGGAAATTAATAAAGGATATGTTGATACCCTCAGAAATGTCGTGCTTTGGAGGAACTCTGCCCAAAGATGGAAGATTCGAACCTTCAAGGCAATGATGATGACGAAAGCACTGCCGACAATAATGAGAAAAATAGCTACAGGATCAGCTTTTTCTTTTAGGAAGGGTAGGCTGTAAAGAAGACTCCTAGGTTGAGATTCTAGCTCAATGTCCTCGAAGGTCTTCTCCCACATATAATCTCTCTTTCTATTTATAACGAGATTTCAGCTTAATCAAGCTAATAAAGACAGGACAAATATCGTTTTTCGCTTCAAAATGTTACCCAATAGATGCTAAAAAGTCAAGCCATTCAAGGCTTTTTTTAGAACCTTATCCCAATCCGATTCCATGCCATGCTTATATCCTCCAATATCCAAGAAAAATTTTCCCTTCAAAAATATTTTTTTATAAAATGAGAAAAACATTAAGGAAACTCGCTCTATATATACAG
>CAZGMN010000318.1:0-2598 GCA_964526905.1 uncultured Eubacteriales bacterium | reverse complement strand
TTATGAGGGTGGAGTCGTCGCGCCTGAAAGCTCTGGTTCGGGGATAAGAGGCATTTTTGTCAATTCCAGATGGATCTTCAAGCTCTCCGGGCTTTACCAGCTGCCTTGGGGAATAAATCTAAGCGGTGTTTTCGTCGCCAGAGATGGATATGTCAAGCCGACATATGTTCTGGTGAATATGCCTGGAATCGGGACAGAAGAGCTCTACGGGAGTGCTGACGGCAAAACGAAATTCGGAGATGACCGGCTGCCGGCCTTCTGGGTTCTCAACTTCAGGCTGGAGAAGGTTTTCAAGATTTCTGAGTCTGTCAATGTCACCTTGGCCGCAGATGCCTTCAATATCACCAATGCTGCTCATTCGCTGAGTAAAGAGAGACAAATCACTTCGCCCGACTTCAATCAAGACCTGAGAATCCTCAATCCCAGAGTGTTCAGATTTGGAGTAAGGTTCGACTTCTAAGCGGTGAAGCTCCTGGCTCGAAGCCCCTTCCGCAAGCGCGGCGCGGAAGGGGCTTCCCTCCTTGTTAGCGCTCGCAAAGGTGATTGAAGGCAGTAAGAGCTGAAAAGGAAGGATCGAAGGAAAAATTTTCTCGCCGTTTGCAGCGAGATGAAAGCACGGGGGGTAATGGAGGTGAGTCATGATAGGGATAAGGCTTTTGAGCGAAGTCATTGCTGAAAAGAAGAGCTGTGACCGTGCTTATTCTTATCTCGCGGATCTCTACAAAGAAAAAGGAACCCTGGCAAATGCTTTGGAGATTCTCAGAAAAGAGCTTGAGAATAACCACTCTGTCCAGGAAACAATCTGCGCCTACAGCATTTTTCTGATCGAGGTCGGAGAGTATGATTGGGCCATTGAGATTTTGAAAAAAGGATTGACCTCTGCAGATTGTAATCCTGAGCTTTGGAATTTTCTTGGAGTTGCCTATTGGAGCAAGAAAGATTTTTTGAATGCAGTTGAAGCCTATCAGAAAGCACTTGTCTTGGATAAAAAACATCCTCTCGTCTTAAACGACTTGGTTTCTTTTTCTCCCGGCAAATCTATTAAGCCAAAAGAAACAGATGCAGATGATTTTCAAAGGGCCTTCGAGAAGTTTGAAGAAACGATGGAGTTCGACCTTGATTTATGTTACTTGCTGCTCAATCAGTTTTCCGTTTTGGGAAAATCAAAGGTCCGTGAAAAAGAATTAATCGTTTGATTCTTTAAAGACAATCTTCGCTGCCAATACTCTCATCCTTACCATTATTCTCTAATTATTTTAGTGAATTTTTATAAAAAATTTGACTTTTTCTTGAACCTAAATATAATAAAAACAACGTTTTGGATAGACATACTCATAAAAACAAAGGAATAGCAGGAGACAGGTAAGCTGAGTCAGGTAAAAAGGATTTTTTATTCGCAGGACAGGGAAAGGACGGGTTCGCATTTTTCCGAGCCGATGAGAATCTTTGAAAATAATGCTTCTTACAGGGAGGAGAGTTAATGAACACATTGAAGCTTTTTGTTGCTGCTCCGCCCATGATCCCGCCCGCTACGGCATGGTATATTTCTGACCTCGGGGAAGCACGAGGAAAACAGGAGCTCTTTACCAAACAGTCCCCGCAAAAACTTAAGACGCTGTGCGAACATGCTCTTATCGAAAGCGCCATATCATCCAACCGTCTGGAAGGTGTCAAAGTTGACCGGTCAAGAGTCGCTACTGTTATTTTTGGCAAATCCTTATTGCGTGATAGAGATGAAGAAGAAGTAAGAGGATATAGGAACGCGCTGAAACTCATTCATGAGAACAGCAGAAAGCTTAAAATAGATGAAAAAACGATACGTCATCTTCACTCCGTAGCAAGGGCTAACGCAGGCGATGCCGGTCAATATAAAAAGAACGATAGCGACATCATCGAGAAATTTCCAGATGGCAGGCAAAGAATTCGTTTCAAAACAGTTCCTGCCCAAGAAACTTCTGGAGCCATGAAGGAGCTTGTCTCCCTGTGGCGCCGCGGTTTGGATGATCGTCGCCTCCAACCGGCCGTGCTTTTGGCGGCCTGGAATCTTGATTTCTTGTGCATTCACCCGTTCAGGGATGGGAATGGCCGCGTATCAAGGCTCATGCTTTTGCTTCAGTCCTATCATTTAGGATACGAAGTCGGGCGCTATATCAGCCTTGAACGTCATATTGAGCAAAACAAGGACCGCTATTACGAAACCCTTGAACAGAGCTCCCGGGGTTGGCATGAAACAAAACATAATCCATGGCCCTACATTAATTTTGTTCTATTTACACTCAAAGAGGCTTATAACGAATTTGAAGAGCGGATTGGTCAGCTTAGGAGTCCTCGTGGCGAAAAAACAGAACTTGTCCTTGATGCCATAGAAAAGAGTGGTGACAGTTTTTCAGTAGCAGATATGCAAGCGAAATGCCCTGGAGTGAGTGTTGATATGATTCGCAAGATTCTTAAGAAAGAGCGCAGCACAGGAAAGTTGGAATGTATGGGCCGTGGCAGAGATGCAAGATGGCGACGCAAGAAATAAAAAAATGGGTAGTATCCAATTATTGACATTCGCATAATTAATGGATATATTCCTCATGGCCAGGGCAACTCAGA
>CAZGMN010000317.1:0-2636 GCA_964526905.1 uncultured Eubacteriales bacterium | reverse complement strand
CCTCGCATTCCTTTTAATAGCAGAGAACAAAAACAATGTCAATTGAGAATACGCAAGGCTCCCCTTTTTCAGCCCTCCTTATTTAGATTCTTCACTTTCATCAAAAACTTCTGAGGGTTCAAATCCATATTCACAAAATGGTCAGCTTCCTCAATCAGCTTCTGCGAGCTTGACTTGCCGAAAGCCATGACCTCGACATAGCAACCCAGGACATGCTTGAGATGCTGGACCAAAGGCACAAAATCTCCGTCACCGCTGACCAGGACGATGGCATCGAGCTTCGGGGCAAGCTCGATCATGTCCATGGCGATTCCGATATCCCAGTCTCCCTTCTTGGCACCTCCATAAAAGACCTGAAGGTCTTTGGCTTTGACCTCATAGCCCAGGCCCTTGAGCACCTCAAAAAAGTTGCTCTCATCCTTGACGTCGGCCTTAATCACGTAGGCCAGGGCCCGGATCAAATGCCTGCCCCGGACAGCCTCATCAAGCATCGTTTTGAAATTGACCTTTGACTTGTAGATATTTCTGGCGGAGTAGTACATATTCTGAACATCGATAAAGACGCCGACTCTTTGCTCCTGGTAAAGATTCAAACCTCTTTTTTTCCTCATTTCCAATCTCTTTTCTCCTTCACTTCAGCCTCCCTATTAGCCTCTTTAGAATACCGTAAAGAAAATTGCTCTGTCAAAAGATTTGTTGGCTGAATTTGACTCTTTCCTCTTTAATTGCTATCCTTTTGCCAATTAAAAAGAAGACACGATGAAAATAAAATGCCCCAAATGCCACACCGAAAACCCTTCTGACTCCAAATACTGCAAGGAGTGCGCGACGCCCCTTCCTTCTTCTGAGGGAATCCCTTTTTCTCAAACCAAAACTCTCGAAACGCCGAAAGAAGAGCTAACCACCGGCGCCACTCTTGCCGGGAGATACCAGATCATCGAAGAGCTGGGAAAGGGTGGCATGGGCAAAGTCTACAAAGCGCTGGATACAAAGATTCAGGAGAAGATCGCTCTGAAGCTCATCAAGCCGGAAATTGCTACTGACAGAAAGACCATCGAGCGCTTCGGCAATGAGCTGAAGATGGCGCGCAGGATCTCCCAAAGGAATGTCTGCCGCATGTACGACCTGGGTGAGGAGAAGGGCAGCCACTACATCACCATGGAATTCGTTCCAGGCGAGGATTTACACCGCTTGATCAGAAAAGTGGGGCAGTTCAGTGCAGGGAAAACGATTTCCATAGCCAAGCAGGTCTGTGAAGGCTTGGCCGAGGCTCACCGCTTGAAGGTTGTGCATCGAGACCTGAAGCCGCAGAACATCATGGTTGATGAAGAGGGGAATGTTCGCATCATGGATTTCGGCATCGCTCGCTCCATTAAAGCCGAAGGAATAACCGGCGCCGGAGTGATGATCGGAACGCCGGAGTATATGTCTCCGGAACAGGCTGAAGTGAAGGACATCGACCACCGGTCTGACATCTATTCCTTGGGAGTCATCCTCTATGAGATGGTGACAGGGCGTTTGCCTTTTGAAGGAGAGACTCCCTTGGCCATAGCCATGAAGCACAAGAGCGAGACGCCTCAGGATCCCAAAAAGCTCAATCCGCAGCTTCCTCAAGAGCTCAACCGGGTGATTCTCAAGTGCCTGGAAAAAAATAAAGAGAAAAGGTATCAGAGCGCAGAGGAAATTTTAAATGAATTGACGGCCATAGAAAAAGGCTTGCCCACAACAGAGAGAGTCATTCTGCCAAAAAAGCCAATCACTTCGAGAGAGGTTACCGTGACAATCGGCTTGAAAAAGCTCTTCATCCCGGCTTTGGCCATCATCGGAGTTGCGGCCATCGCCGTGGCTGTTTGGCAGCTGCTTCCTCAGAAAAAAGTCGCTAAGGAATCCATCGCGGTGATCAGCTTTGAAAATCAGACCGGCGACAAAGCCTACGACTATCTCCAGAAAGCCATACCCAACCTCCTGATCACAAGCCTTGAGCAGTCAAAATACCTCCAGGTCACAACCTGGGAGCGGATGCATGACCTGCTCAGACAAATCGGCAAAGAGGATGTGGAAGCCATTGATAGGGAATTGGGCTTCGAGCTGTGCCGGATGGACGGCGTGAAGGCCATTGTCCTGGGGAGCTTTGTCAAAGCCGGCGATATGTTCGCCACCGATGCTAAAGTCCTGGATGTTCAAACGAAGAAAATTTTAAAGAGCACGAGCTCAAAAGGCGAAGGAGTCAGGAGCATATTAGAGAGGCAGATTGGCGAGCTGAGCAAAGAAATCTCCCGGGGGCTGGGAATATCCGAGCGAAAAATCGAGCCTGCTCAAATCCAGGTTGCTGATTTCACAACTAACTCCATAGATGCCTATCGATATTTCTTAAACGGAAGGGACGAGTACGAAAAATTCTATTATGATGACTCCCGGAAATCTCTGGAGAAGGCGGTTGAGCTTGACCCGAATTTTGCCGTGGCTTACCTCTATCTTGGCCGCGCTTACGGAAATTTGGGCATGAGCAGACCGAGAAAAGAAGCTTATGAAAAAGCCAAGGTTTTGTCTCAAAAGGCATCGGATAAAGAACGGCTCTACATAGAAGCAGGATATGCCGCTTCTGTCGAGATTGACCGGGAAAAGCAATTCCGTAT
>CAZGMN010000316.1:0-2706 GCA_964526905.1 uncultured Eubacteriales bacterium | reverse complement strand
ATAAAAATTTATTTTGCTTTTTGGAAGCAGTTCAGCAGCTTTTTGCTGTGGGAAAACAGCTGTCTTCTGAATGAGAGAAAGGAGGTCATTCGCAAATGAAAGGGAAAATGAACTCGACATTATCCGTCAGCCTGCTTCTTGTCGGTGCTTCAGCTTTGACCTATGCCATTCATTATTTAATTTTTCGAGACCTGCATCATATTTTTATCTATATGTTGGGAGATATAGCTTTTCTCTTCCTCGATGTTCTCCTCGTTATTCTGTTCATCGAGCGCTTGCTCACCCGCAGAGAGAAAAAGTCCCTTATGAACATATTGAACATGGTCATCGGCACTTTTTTCAGCGAGGTCGGTCTGGAGCTTCTTAAAAATTTTTCCTTTTTCGTCAGGAACGCTCAAGGCCTGGAAAAGGAGCTCGAAATCAAGTCAGAATGGAGAAAAAAGGATTTTAAAAAGGTAATAGCCGAGGCCATAAACTTCTCTTATGAGATTAAAATCGACAAGTCTCATCTCTCCCAGCTTCGTGATTTTCTTCTCAGCAAGTGATCGTTTATGCTTAAGCTTCTTGAAAATCCCAATCTTCTCGAACACGAGCGTTTTACCGACCTTCTTTGTGCAATTTTTCACCTGAGTGAAGAGTTTGGCTTTAGGAAGGAAGGATTGGAAAACCTGCCAGACTCTGATTATCAACATTTGGCAGGGGATCTGAAAAGCGCTTATTCTCAGATAACGAGCGAATGGATGAGTTATACCGGGCATCTTAAGCAGAGCTATCCATTTCTCTTTTCGCTTGCAGCCAGAATTAATCCGATGAATCCCCATGCTTCAGCAATCGTAGTTTAAGGAAAATGTTCCCTGATTAAAACGCTTGAGGGGTTTTTGAGACTTTGTGCTATAATACGCTGTCATGCGCTGAAACTGCAAGATAAAAGGAGAAGCCAAATGCCGGAGATTGATGTCAAAGGAAAGAAATATGAAACGACCGAAGAAGGCTTTTTGGCTCATCCGGAAGAATGGCAGGATGATGTGGCAGTAGCCCTCGCCCAGCAGGCGGAAGGAATAGAAGCTCTGACCGCTGAGCACTGGGCTGTCATTCGCTATATCCGGGACTATTATCTTGAGAACAATCTCGCTCCGATGGTCCGCAAAATATGTAAAACAACGGGATTTACGTTGAAGCACATCTATGAACTTTTCCCTTCAGGCCCTGCCAAAGGGGCCTGCAAGCTTGCCGGACTCCCCAAGCCTGACGGCTGTGTCTGAAGCAGAGAAAAAGCAAATAATAAGCGAAAGCAAATGCGGGTAATTGGCTAGGAGGATTTCTTCTTCTGGAACTCAGCAATCTCTTTTACGGCCCCGATGGCTTTTTGAATATCCTCTTCTGTGTTGAAGGGCCCGACGCCAAAGCGGACAGCTCCATGAACCTTATCTGTGCCCAACTGCTCATGGACACGGGGAGCGCAATGGAGGCCTGACCTGGAGGCGATATTGTAGTCCACATCCAACATCGTCGATGTGTTCGCCGCTTCCAGGCCGTTGACGTTGAAACTGAAAATGGAGATGTGATTGGTTAGATCATCCTGGCAGTAGAGACTCACGCCGTCAACCCCTTTAAGCCCATCCCTGAGCATGGAAGTCAGCTTCATCTCTTGCTCATGGATATTCGACAACCCCTTCTTCTCAATCCATTTGAGGCCTGCGTTGAGCCCGGCCACGCCCAAGATATTCAGAGTTCCGTATTCCAGCCTGTAGGGATATTCTTCGAGATGGGTGCGCACAGCCGAGCGCACACCTGTGCCTCCTGCTCTGGTGTGCCTGATTTCTACGCCTTCTCTAACATACAAGCCGCCGATCCCTGTTGGGCCAAGCAACGATTTATGCCCTGTGAAGGCGACCACATCGATGTTATCTGCCTCGATGTCGATAGGAATCTTGCCCGCTGATTGAGAGGCATCGATAGCAAAGATTATATGTTTTTCCCGACAGAGGCGGCCAATCTCCTTAATGGGCTGGACGGTGCCGATCACGTTTGAGGCATGGTTGACGATGACCAGCTTGGTGTTTTTCTTGAATTTCTTGGGAAAGTCATCCGGATCCACAAACCCCTTGCTGTCAAAAGGGATATGGTCAACTTCCACTCCTTCGAATTTCCATAAGTGAAAGAGCGGCCTGAGGACGGAGTTATGCTCAATGGTCGTAGTGATGGCGTGATCTCCCTTCTTGAGCAGGCCGAAAATGATTAGATTGAGAGCATCTGTCGAATTATAGGAGAAGCAGAGTCTGTTGGAGTCAGTGCCGTTAAAGAAATTTGTCAGCATTTTCCTCGTTTCGTCAACCATATGCTCTGTCTCAAGGCAGAGGTCGTAGCCTGAGCGGCCCGGATTCACACCGAAATTCCTGTAAAAATTGTCCATGAATTCATAAACTTCCTGAGGCTTAGGGTAAGAAGTGGCTCCGTTGTCAAGGAAGATGAGCTTTTTCGTCATTGACGTCTCCAATCTCCGAATATCCAACCTATAAAGCGAAGCCTTATACTAATCAATCATTAGGCCAAAATCAATGGAATTCATCCCTGTGGCATTTGTCAAGTCATTTGAGAATTCAAGTTTGATTGCCTCTTCTGAGTACGAATTTGCAGATGATTCTCAATTATCGTTATCTTGAATAAAGAGGTGCAATCTTTTAGAATAGTCAGCCGATAATCTTA
>CAZGMN010000315.1:0-2728 GCA_964526905.1 uncultured Eubacteriales bacterium | reverse complement strand
GGAAAAATGCGCGGCCTCCCTGTGCAAGGGCGACTACCTGCTTCTCCGGCTTGGAAAGGTGTTTTCCTTAAAAAAGGGCGATGGCAGCCTCTTTGATGAGATGGCCCGCTCTTTGTCATCCTTGGTCAAAATCAGATATTGAGTGCCGCCTAGGGCAGGAAACCACTGATGCTCGGAGCAATCGTGCTGGTAGAGAAACCCTGGCCCCGGCGTCTCGAAACGCACGAAGACTTTATTCTTTTCCTCAGGCAGGCTGTGATAGTAGCCATGCCGAAGGGCAAAAGCCCGAAGAGTGGCTCGATGAAAAGGATGGCCAAAGGCTTTCTCCGCTTCCTCAGCCAGCACGGCAAAGTTAAACCTGCCCCGATGGACTACAGCTTTCCGACGAATGAAATCCAGCTCTTCACGCAGCCACCGCTCCTCTTCTCGAGGAAGCCTATGAAAAGCACTTCCCTGGCGACTATAGAGCTTGAATGGCCTTTTTCCCAGCAGACAGTGCAGCCAGTACTTACGAAGCTCATAGGGTCGGGCACGTCGCACCCCTAGCATCTCGCAGGCCTTCTCTTCGCTGATTCGATGATCATTAAAGGCCTCAAGGATCTCTTCTACAAAGCTCATGGGCAAACGCTTATGCAGTTGCGGACTCATGGCAGAACCTCCTTAAAATTGAAAGTTCTACCATATTAGCCCTTCCCCCTTGTCTGCTTTTAGTCTGCTCTTAGTCTACTTATGATCTTTACAGACCCTCTACTTTTGATTATTACGTAACAGAAACAAACTATGGCGCAATGATCCTTGACACCTTTCAGCTTCTGCTATATAAAAAAGATACCTACTGAAGCAGGTCTTATATGGATAAAAGAATTTTGCTTCCGGCCGGGGGTCTCATTATCATTGTGTGCTTCTTTTTACCTTGGGTGAGAGCTTGCAACATAGACATATCTGGTCTTCAATTAGCAACAGATAAGGACATGGGAGATCCTATCCTGTGGCTGATTCTCATCGCCGGCATCATAATACTAGGCGCTTATTTCCTGATTAAGCATAGCGCTGGTATAATTGGAATTATCAGTTCTATTGCAGGCCTTCTTATTTTGTTATGGAAGATCATCGTCCCAATATCAAAAGGGGAATGGCGTGAACTCGGGGTTAGTATTCAAATAGGCGGCCTCGGTACACTCCTCGGATTTATTATTTCATTAATCGGGGGCATCGGCGAGAACAAGAAAAAGAAACAATAGATTTCCGTGGCGCTGGATAAGATTTAGTTTTCGGTTTCCTCGGCTGAATTCGGGTTTCATATGCCAGGTTTAACTTCGCGCTCTAGGATTTATTTATAGGAAACACTTCAAAGATATGGACAAAATCTTGAAGGTATCATTATTCATCACAACCAGGATAGGGGTTGTCAACAGAGGGCATGGCTGGCTCTATCAATTAGTAATCAAGGACAAAGTTCGTGTTTCTTATTCTGAAGAAGGAGTGAGAGAAAATGTTCACATGGAGTCTTTCATAGGTGGGTTTAAGGAAGAGAATCGGTTGTTGTTATGGGAGCAAGAGGACTTTGAATCCCTAGAAAAAGTTGCTGGTCAGAGGATAAGGTATTATAATCGCCTTCGTCAATATTCGGCATCTGGAAACAAGTCGCCGATAAAATATCTCAAAGAGAAGGGCAAAATACCCCGCTGAGATGTTAACCAAAAACAGCCTTCAAACTGGTATCAAAAATGGAGTATATCCTATCCCATTTTTTAGCTTTTTGGCACTCGATTTATGCAAAGAATGCCAATTCTATCTGGGTAGTATATGACAATCTCACTCTTGAGGTCTCCATCGACGTCTATCACCTCGTTCATTCCGTGGGAAGGAATCTTAATATTCACCCAAGGAAATCTAGAAAAGCCTGTTTTTCCCCTAAGCAAAGGATAGATTTCAATTCTATCGCCCCTCATCAGGAGCAAATCTTTCAGGCCGTCTCCATTAAAATCGCCAGACAAACTGATAGGAATGCCCAATATAAAGCTGACATAGACTTTTTTCCTGATCATTCCCTCTTGGGAAAAGCCTTGGCCCCGTCTATATAGCAGAATCCTCACTTCGGCGTCGACGTTCTTTTCAATATATTTCCTGATAATACTTCCCAGGGTGAAACCTTTTGTCTCGGGATGAATGAGAATCAAGTCCTGAATGCCATCCCCATTAACATCAACAAGGGGATCTACGCCCAAAGGAAAACCTGAAGTTTCCAGTATTTGAGAGGGATTTTCTGGATAGTAGTCATTCTCCATCTGGAAAAGCTCCAGCTGGAGACTCGCCCTCTGGATCAAGTCTCCTTTGCTCTTAATCTGATATTTTAGCAATTCAATATTTCCATCTCCATCTATGTCCTTGCACGTGGGTGACAACCAAGCACCATGCGGGTCATATATGACTCGTCCTGGCTCCAAAGCGAACGTGTTATTTTTATTATCGAAAAAATGAATTTCGTATTCGTAGACTTTAGAGATTCCTTTTTCTGTGGACTTGCCCTCCTTTGTTCGGATCCACGCAAAATCTTTTTTTGAATCCTGGTTCAGGTCTCCGATCAAAAAAGTGGCTGCAGCAGATTCCTTTTGCCAGTTTAAATGCCACACTGAAAGAGGCCATTTATTATGAAAGAGATATCTCCCATTTCCTCCGATAAACCTAGCTAAAGGACTACGATAAATGTTCATACCCGGCACAATAA
>CAZGMN010000314.1:0-2744 GCA_964526905.1 uncultured Eubacteriales bacterium | reverse complement strand
TTAGGCTAAATTCTATGAAGAAAACTTAAACTTGTCAATAAAAACTAAAAAAAAAATAAAATAGGTGCTACAATTTTCTTAAATTGATTTTTGGAGTGATATCTCCTATAATCCCTGAAAAATGAGGCAGAAGCAGAAGATCGATATCGACCATATCTGCGCTTTAGCCAATTTAAAGCTCTCAGAAGAGGGAAAGGCTCGCTTGGAGCCTCAATTAGTCAAGATTGTCGAATGGGTCAACAAGCTGGAAGAGCTTAAGCTCGACCTGACCCAAGGCGAGGTCTATACGCCTATTTCCTTCCCCCTTCCTCTGCGGCCGGATGAGGTTCAGCCTTCGATCTCAAGCGAGGATGCTCTGTCCAATTCACCGGAGACTGGCGGCAAATTTATAAAAGTCCCCAAAGTTATCGAGGAGAAATGAGCCTGACATCTCTGAGTGTCTCGGAGCTTTGCGCCTTATCGAGAAAAAAAGAGGTCAAGGCAGAGGAAATTGTCCTATCCTTTTTGAATAAAATCCAGGAGCAGGATGAAAAAATCTCAGCTTTTCTTCTCGTTTTGGAGGAGCAAGCTTTGACCCGGGCCAGGGAAATCGACCACAAGAAGGAAAAGGGAAAGCTGGCTGGAATTCCTATAGCCATAAAGGATAACATCCTCACCAGAGGCATCCGAACGACCTGTGCTTCCAGAATTTTGGAAAATTTTATTCCTGCTTACAGTGCCACTGTCGTCGAACGATTAGAGAAAGAAGATGCGGTCATTATCGGCAAGACCAACATGGATGAGTTTGCCATGGGGTCTTCGACTGAGAATTCAGCTTTCTTTATAACCAAGAATCCCTGGGACTTGAGAAGAGTTCCTGGCGGCTCAAGCGGCGGATCGGCAGCGGCAGTCGCTGCTGAGGAAACGCCTGCTTCTCTTGGTTCAGATACAGGCGGTTCGGTAAGGCAGCCTGCTGCCTTCTGCGGTATTGTCGGCCTCAAGCCGACTTACAGCAGGGTATCGCGCTATGGCCTTGTCGCTTTCGCTTCTTCACTGGACCAGATTGGACCTTTAACCCGGACTGTTGAGGATAGCGCCCTCCTCCTTCAGGTTATCGCTGGCTGGGATGGAAGAGATTCCACTCTTTCTTCTCAACCTGTGCCTGATTACTTGAAAGAGATGAAAGAGGGTTTAGGGTCGATAAAAGCTGCCTATCTGAAAGAAAATGTCATCAAAGCCATAGACCCTGAGGTCAAGGAGATTTACTCCAATACTCTGAAGCGGCTGGAGGAAATGGGCGCCGAACTCCATGAGATGGATTTTCCCTCTTGGGAATATGCTCTGGCTTGTTATTACATCCTCGCTCCTTCTGAGGCAAGCTCTAACCTGGCACGATATGACGGTGTCCGTTATGGATTTCGTCATTCCCCGGCGGAGAGCCTGAAGGAGATGTACTTGAGTACAAGAACAGAGGGCTTCGGCCCAGAAGTTAAAAGGCGAATCTTGCTCGGGACCTTTGCCTTGAGTTCGGGTTATTATGACGCCTACTACCTGAAGGCGGCCAAGACAAGAAACATCATTTGCCAAGAATTCAAAGAAGCCTTTAAAGAAGTTGATTTTATTCTGACCCCAACGACGCCTGAACCGGCTTTCTTGATAGGAGAGAAGGAAGAGCCGATCACCATGTATCTTTCTGATGTGTTCACGGTAACAGCTAATCTTGCTGGAATTCCGGCCATTTCCATCCCTGCGGGATTAACCAAACAGAATTTTCCGGTTGGGCTTCAGGTCATGGCCAACTATTTTCAGGAATCGCTGTTGTTTAAGCTTGCTTTTTTACTTGAAAAAAAAGTAAAATTTAAAAAAAAGTAAAATTGGAAGGAGGAATAATGGCAAGAAAGAGTATCATTGTTTTCGGAATTGTTCTCCTTTTACTTGTTTTACAGAGCTGTGTCTCCAAGCCGGAAGAATCAATTTTGAAGAGATATGTCCATGCGATAATCCTCAAGGATAAGGCAACGATGGCCTCTATGGCCATGGAACCGATTTCATTCGATGTCGAACGCTGGGAAATTGTCAGTGTCAGCCCAGAGACAGTTGAGCCTGCTTCTCTGCCCCAGCTGAACGAGGAAGAAAAGAAGCTGCAGAAACAGATGCAAGATTCAGTGGGGATTACTATGGATGCCAAAGATGCTGCAGACGATGCTGATTACGAATGGAAGAACGCGCGTTCAGCAGAAGCCAAAAGAGTAGCCAAGAAGAAAAAGGATGAGCTTCAAGCCAAATACGAGGAAATACGAGCGCAGCATGACCAAATCATGAGAGATTATAACCTAGCCAAGCAAGCCTCGATAAGAGAGGAAGAGATAAGTACCTTTTCCCTTGGAGCGAGCGAAATGGCCAATATCAGAGATTTAAAGGGAGATGTCCGCTCCAAGGAGGTCGAAATCAAGGCGATTTCGAAGGCGGGGACGAAGAACGTCAAATTTTATTTGAAAAAATACGACCTCAAAGACGAAGCAATGAACTTACCGTTTCGCGGGAGATGGATCATCGTCAAGATTGAGATTCTCAACTGATATTGACTCTTTTACTTCTTTCCATTATAAATACGCTTTTATTTTGATCGGGCCGTTAGCTCAGAGGGAGAGCACCGGCCTTTTAAGCCGGGAGTCGCTGGTTCGAGTCCAGCACGGCTCACCACTCCTTCAGCGCCCCTGTCGTCTAGCCAGGACTAGGACATCGCCCTTTCAAGGCGGCAACAC
>CAZGMN010000313.1:0-2782 GCA_964526905.1 uncultured Eubacteriales bacterium | reverse complement strand
ATGGCCGCGCTGAATTCCTTCTGCTCGGCAAGATAGCTGTTAATCCCGGTGTAAACAGAGAGCAAAATCAGGATGGTGCAGAGCAAAAAGGTAAAGATGAACCTGGGGCTCATGATTGTGTCCTGGATTTCTTTGGCGATGATGTCACCTAACATTTATGACTCCTCGATTTTTAATTTAGCAAAGATTATACTTTATTTGCCTCTTTTTTGAAATGTTTTTGGAAATTCATTTTCCTTGACTATCATCAAAAGCAAAAGTAAAATTGCCGAAGGCATATTGAGATGGAACTGAGGATCATCATCATCCTGGCTGTCATGATCATCGCCTATGCCTTGGCCAAGTGGAAGAAACTCTCAGTCGAAGTCAGCATGTTCTTTGCCGCTGTCGCCGGCGGCATAGCCGGAGCATTTACCGCCACTCCGCCCATAACACAGCTTCCCCGGCATCTCATCGAGGGAGCTTTCCCCTACCTGGATATCATCCTCGTCTTCACTACTGCCACAATTTTCATGGCCATTATCAGCGCCTCAGGCGGCGTAAATTATGTTGTCAGAGGCATCATCAAATACTTTCATAATAAGCGGATTATTGCCCTGATTCTTTTAATGGTCATCGTCCTCATCCCGGGTGCCTTCACCGGTGCAGGGAGTGTCTCGTTACTGGTTGTTGGCGCTCCGGTTGCGCTGGCGCTCAGTTATCTAGGGGTGCCGAAGAAGAGAGTGGCTGCCATCCTCTTTATCGTCGCCGGCTTAAGCGCAACCGCGCCGCCGATCAACATCTGGGCCATGATTCTCTGCGCAGGAACAGCCATCCCCTATGTCGGCTTTATGCTTCCCCTCGGCGTTCCTGTTCTCATCCTCGGCGTCTTTACCGTGCTTGTCCTAGGATGGAAAAAAGAGGGAAAAGTCGAGCTGGAGAAGGCCCTCAGAGACATGCCTGAAGTGCCGGCAGGGATGAGCTGGTGGAGAGTTATTCTTCCTTTTCTTGCATTTTTCGGCCTGGTCGCAGTTTCCAGGATTTGGCCTTTTGCCCTGCCTATCTTCGGCCTGCCTCTTGAGTTTGTTGTTGCGGCCTTGGTTGCATTTTTGTTAAGCCCAAAGAGAATCAATATCCTGACTCTTTCAAGGGACACTGTGAAGAGGCTGCTGCCCCTGCTGGCAACCATAGTCGTTGTTGGCATGCTCCAGCAGATCATGACTGCAACCGGAGTCCGGGGCTTGCTTTCTTTTTCCGTTATCAGCCTAAACCTTACCCTTCTTTTCTATGTCCTTCTGGCAATAATCATTCCTATTTCTGAAGGCGTTCTTACCTACGGCGCAGCAGCGATCCTTGGCATTCCTCTTATCTGGTTTCTTCAATCCGTCGGCCTGGAGGAAACGATATGCATTGCCGCCCTGAGTTTGCTCTGGGCTTTGGGGGATGGACTGCCGCCGACAGCCCTTATCGGGCGGCTGAGTGTCATGGTTTCAGAATACAAAGGCTCCTACTGGGAATTTTTGAAGAGCACCTGGCTCCCCTGGTTGGTCATTACTATTGTCGGAGTTCTGATGATTGCTTGCAGTGCCAGCCTAAGCTTTCTTATGCGCTGGAGCATTTAGCGGAGGTTGGGAATGCTTATTACCATTATCTATTATTTAATCAGCGCTTATATTCTGGCCATATTGATCTGGAACTTCATCAAAGAAAAAAAGAGCTGGGACGACATGCTGCTCTATCTGCTGGTCATGATTCCGCTTGTGCTCAGGATTCTGAGAATAAAATGAGAAGATGGTCAGGCTTGGTGCTTCGAACGGTTTTCTTAAGCACCAAGCCTTACCATTTTGGGGAAAATAATACGCTAAAATAGGAGAAAGGCAGGATGTCCAGCCACTGGAAAATTAAAGTCATCCTTCTTATTTTTATTGGCGCAATCAGTGCCGTTGCCGGAGTGCAGCTTTATAGACATCGCCATTATATGGTGCCCATCGTCGCCGGGCCCGGCGTGACAAAAGTCATGAAGCTCAGCGATTTTGGAGAAGGCTTGAAGGGAACGATGGCTGATACAAACGTGTTTTTCCTTGAAGGGAAAGAGCCGGGCGGAAAGGTGCTGATTATGGCTAACACCCATGCCAATGAGCCCGCCGGACTGCTGGCAGCTCTTGTCTTTTTCGAAAATGCTGTAGTCGAGAAAGGAACGCTGATTATCATTCCCTTTTACGACAACAGCGCCGGGCGGTACACCCGGCCTGGAGATGGCTATCCTCTTTACTTCGAGATAAAGACAGAATGGGGAAGCAAGATATTCAGGATGGGAAACCGCGAAGCCTCACCGCTCGACCAGTGGCCAGACCCTGATGCCTATGTCCATTATCCAGATAAGCAGCTCCTCTCCTTCCTCGACGTCAGGAACACAAACAGGACATGGCCAGGCCGGGCCAATGGCCCTCTCATGGAGAAGGTTTGTTTTGCAGCGATGGAGCTGATGAGGAGGGAGAGGGTGGATATCGCCGTAGACCTTCACGGAGCCGAGACGATGTTTCCGGTGACGAACTGTATAGTCGCTCCTGATAAATCGATGAGAATTGCCACCATGACCTCGCTCACGGTGAAGGCCAAAGAAGGCTTCGAGAATCATGTCGAGCCATCTCCCAAAGGATTCCGCGGGCTTTCCCACAGGGAAATCGGCGATTATTCAGACACGATGCCCTTTCTCCTTGAAGCACCCCTCCCCTTCCTCGACCAGCCAACCGGGCCCAAGACAGTGAAATTACTTCTGGATGGAAAGGACCCATTCTTGCTC
>CAZGMN010000312.1:0-2808 GCA_964526905.1 uncultured Eubacteriales bacterium | reverse complement strand
TGTCATTACCTCTTCAGGGAGATGAGTGGCGAGGAATAAGCCTCCCTGAAGAGACCCACTTCAATATAAGCTATTTAGCCATCGTCGCCGGATATGGTTCCATCAGGATTGAAAAAACAGAATTTGAAGGAAAAGATTCCGTAAAAATTACGGGCAAAGTGTGGTCTTCCAAATTCTTTTCTAAATTTTACAAACTTGATGATACCGTGATCTCCATCATCGATGCCAGGACACTGAATCCGCTCTGGCACAGCGTGGATTACCATGAAGGAAGATACAGGCGGAAAGCTATATATATTTTTGATTATGAAAAACATGAATGCCGAACTCAAGAAAAGACGATTAAAATAAAGAAAGGTCTCCTCGAGCCTTTAGGAGCCCTTCTCTATCTTAGAATAAACGAAATGAAAAAGGGAACTCCGGTTAAAAAAGAGATATTCGACGGCCTCACGGTGAAAGAAGTCACAGCCGTCGTCATCAAAGAAGATATGATAAAGACGCCCTTGGGGCGGAAGAAGGCAATAATCATCAAGCCTGCCATGAAAGACTTCAGAAAAGCGGGAATTACCCAAGTCCAGGAAAAAATAACTCTTTACTTGCAGAAAGAACTCCCCCGGGTTCCTTGCTTGGTAAAGGGCAAATTGCTCATCGGCTCACTGAAGGCCACACTGACAGAGATTAAACATTGAGATTTAAGGACAGCAAATTATTTTATTAAAAAAAATTATTGCTGGCTCTGGGCGAGCTGGACACCCACCCAGAAAGAATATTTTTGAGTCTCCCTCCTTACCGAGGGCGCTCCCCCACCAAAATCGCCTTCTCTCATTGCTCCTTCATCTTTAGACAAATCCATTTTCTGTTCAGCCTGGCTAACTTTTCTCTCCAATAGCTCTTTGGTCATTCCCCCCCATTCAAAGCCGATATTTGCGCTTTTCCCAGGTTCCAAACGCAGCTCAGCGGATAATTTTTCAAGGATATTAAGAGGAAGTCTAAATTCATAGCTCACCCCTGTCCTCTCCAGTTTCTGCTTGAACACCGGGGCCTCCACTTCACCTCCCAAGGCTTCCGGAGCGATAATTTTCCCTTTTTTATCTACGACTTCTCCCAGAAAAGCAAGATAAGAAGCCTCTGGCTTCAACTGTTTTTTTTGCTCTTCCGATATTCCCTCCGGCTGCCTCTCTAAGATAGCAATCAGTTCCTCCCCGCTGACTTGTTTTTGTTTGAAGTTAATTCCGTATGTTTTTTTGTCCTTTCCCTCAGTCCTGAACCAGAGTGTTATGCCCGTTGCTCGAACCGTGCTCATAAACTTTGGATTCTTAAAGACAAAGAAGACGTAAAGATACTGGGCATCGTTCTTGAAGGCATAGTCAACTTCGACCTTTTTCATTAAGTTCATCGTCATATCCTGCCAGTCTGCGTTTGATCCATCAATAGTCAGAGGAGAAGCCGCCCAGATGCTTTGGACTATCTCCTCTTTGGAAAATGCGATAAATGAAAAAGCAGAGGTCATGAGTAACAGGGAGCAAATTCTCCTGAAAATTTTAGTCTTCATCTCAATCTCCTTTTAAAATTTATACTAACTCAAATCTGTCTAATTTTCAAACGATATTGCGTCTTTTTCCCGTGAGGGAAACCTTTATTAAGGATCGGGCTGGGTGTTTCAAAAATATATTTCCGAGGAAGAAAAAAAGTCTTTTATCTCTGTTTTCCTGAAAGAATAAATATGGTATAAATGAGAAACCAAATAGAGAAATCATACAGGTCAAAATGCAGGAGCGCAAGATGAAAAAGATATGGTTCTGGATCATTGCTGTTCTTATCACCTCCTTAACAGCTCTCTTCCAAAAGCTCACAGGACCAACCTATCCTGTTCGGGAAAAGGTCAAGATAGAAGATTCATGGCTCGCTTGCAGATTAGAGCGGAGCCATGAAAGCACAAGCGATTATCAGCTTGAGATAAAAGCCCAAGAGAGGAAAGTCTCTGGATATTTGCTCTGGAAGAGGTTTAAAACAGACGAACCGTGGGTCAAGATTCCTCTGGCAAGGAAAGACGAGCTTCTGCTTGGAAGCCTTCCCGCGCAGCCTCCGGCTCAAAAACTGGAATATAAGGTCATCCTCACTTCACAAGAGAAGGAAATTTCAGTCAGCGGAGAGAAGCCTGTAGTTATTCGCTTCAAGGGGCATGTGCCGCTGGCACTGCTCACCCTCCATATCATTGTCATCTTTGCAGCCATGCTCTTTTCGACAAGAGCAGGAATTGAAGCCCTTGACCCTAAGGGAAATCCAAGAAAGCTCAGCCTGTGGACTTTCATTCTTTTAATATTCGGAGGAATCGTCTTCGGCTCAATCGTCCAGAAGCTTTCCCTCGGCCAGTTCTGGACAGGAATTCCATTCGGCTACGACTTGACTGACAACAAAACATTGATTGCCCTCATAGGCTGGATTGTTGCTGTTTTTGCTGGGCGCGGCGGAAGGAAAGCCCGCTGGTGGGTTTTTGCAGCTTCAGTCTTGCTCCTTGTCGTCTTCCTCATCCCCCACAGCCTTTTGGCATAGGAGCTTAAATATTCGCAGGCGAGGGACACTCATTCTGCTCTTTGGCAGAAAATAAAAGCAAGGCTTTGAGATAAAAATCTCAACTCAAATTTCAGCTTTATCTCTTCATTACAAACCTATTAATAAAATTGTCATGACCAGGAGAGAAGTGGCGCGGCCATCTCCTGAGTCTCTCTCATTAAAGCTTGAACCTGATAGTGACGGTAAAAACCACGGGCTGGGGCTTTCCATTAATCAACATCGGCTCGTAGACCC
>CAZGMN010000311.1:0-2811 GCA_964526905.1 uncultured Eubacteriales bacterium | reverse complement strand
CTGTGATTAAGACTCGCATCAATCCTCCTCCTACAAATATTTAATCCTGATCAATAGAATTTAATTATAAAGAAAATAATAAAATCGTCATCGCGTACCATCTACCTGCGCTCTTGATAATATTTTGCGTAGAACTCTTTGAATTCTTTGCTTTTTTCTTTTATCTTTCGCCACCATGCTGTATTTTCCTGATACCAGCGGACTGTTGAAGCAAGGGAGTCTTCGAAGTTGGATTCAGGTTTCCAGCCTAAAGAATGAATCTTTCGACAATCCAGAGCATAGCGCCTGTCATGCCCCAGGCGGTCAGGGACGAATTTGATCAGGCTGTGGGGCTTGCCCAGCAGGTCACAAATTCTCTCGGCAATCTTAATGTTCTCCACTTCATTATCGGCACCAATGTTATAAACTTCGCCTATTTCTCCTTTTCTTATCACAAGCTCTATCGCCCGATAATGGTCCTCGACATAAAGCCAGTCGCGGACATTTGTTCCCTTCCCGTAAAGGGGCAGAGTCTTTCCCTCCAGGGCATTGGTCACAAAGAGGGGAATGAATTTTTCCGGATACTGGTATGGGCCAAAATTGTTGCTTGGCCGGAGGATGATAACCGGAAGCTTGTAAGTCAACCAATAGGCATAAGCCAATCTATCCGCGCCGGCTTTGCTGGCGGCATATGGAGAAGAAGGATTCAAAGGCTCATCCTCCTTGAAGAAGCCCCTATCCCGGCTTCCATAAACCTCATCAGTAGAGACATGAATAAAAAATTCGATATCTGAATTCCTTAAAGCATCCAGCAGGATAAAAGTTCCAAAGACATCGGTCAGCACAAACTCACCGGCTTCAATTATTGAGCGGTCAACATGGGTTTCAGCCGCAAAATGAACAACTCCCTGAACACGTTTGAAAATCTTGCAGACAAGCTCTCTGTCTCGGATATCTCCATGGATAAACTCATACCGCGAGTCATTCTCAACATCTTTCAAGTTATCCAGGTTTCCGGCATAGGTAAGCTTGTCCAGGTTAATGACTTTGCAGCTCGGATAGCTTTTGAGCAGATAGTGGATGAAATTGCTGCCAATAAATCCAGCCCCTCCGGTGACAAGGATTGTCTTATTATCAAGATTTCTCTGCGTCATTATTTTCTTCTCCCTTGCTTATGAGATTGCTTCACCTCGTTCGCAATGATGAAATATTGCTTCCTCGTTCCCCGCCACCCTCCGTTCGCGGCTTCGGCTTCTCATGCAATGACATCAAAGCCGCCATAGGCAACTTTTTAGCAAAAGCAGCCTGGCCCCTTTTCTTCCTTTTTCTTAGCCGTCCTTTCTCTTCCAATCGTAAGGAATATCATTCTCATAAGGATCCAGGCGCTGCTCATCAGGCTGATGGTAATTATAGACTTCGGTGGGGATATTGACCACAATTGCCTCTTCATCGCTGATGCACATCCAGCCGTGATAGACTCCTGGAGGAATCTGGACAATCAAGGGATTATGGATGCCGATGAAGAATTCATTTATCTCCCTGAAGGTCGGAGAGTTTTCCCGTGAGTCATATAAGGCCAATTTGACCATGCCCTGAATACATGCGATATTGTCAGTCTGCTTTTCGTGCTTATGCCAGGCTTTAACCACGTTGGGGTAGGTAGTGGTAACGTAGACCTGGCCAAATTTTAGAAAGAGAGCATCATCAGCCCGTAGAATTTCCATCAGCCTGCCCCGCTCGTCTGGAATGACTTTCAATTTTTTTGTCTTTAAGCCGTCAATCATCTTTCGTTCCTCAACAATATTTTTTAAATGAATTATGCCAGAATCACTTCTAAATTGCCAGAACAAATTATGAAATCTAACAGAATAATGGATTGAGTATTGGTATGAGTATTGGCTTAAGAAAAAGATTAGCAACATCTTGTTTAAAGAGAAGACTATTATACTCATAGATAAAATGTTTGAATATTCTCCAATATTTGGGCTATGATATAAGAAAAGAAAGCTTATAAAGAGGTGATTCTGATTATGGGCATTACATATGTCGAAGGAATAGTAACAGGGGTGAAATATAAGAAAACTACTGTCCGCTTTTTAGTTGACAGCGGCGCAACCTACACATTACTGCCCCATAAGGATTGGAAGGCAATAAGCTTATCTCCAAAGCGTTCTATAACCTTCACCCTAACAGATGGGACAACAGTCGAACGTAAAATATCCGAATGTCATATCAGCCTTCCCCAAGGAGAGGGACACACGCCTGTTGTTCTCGGCGAACCAGGCGATGAAGCACTTTTAGGGGCTGTTACTTTGGAAATTCTGGGCCTTGTGCTGAATCCTTTCAATCGCACTTTGCAGCCAATGCGGATGCTCCTAGTGTAAGAAAAAGAAACTCTGAAAGCGTAAAAGAAAGCTCTATTTTACCTTCAAGTTCAATAAGTTTTTCTGCCTTTTTCCTTCTCACATATTCTTCAAGTGCTATCTCTACCGCTTCTCTCTTTGTCTTTGCTCCCGAAGCTTTTTTAGCTTCCTACAGGAGACTTTCATCTATAAACAATTTGTTTCTCATTTTATGCCCTTGTTTAGTATATTTTATGAGCATATAGTAATATGCATTTAACTTGTGTCAAGCTAAAAAATTTTTAAGGATTGCAAATTGATTATAAGTCTGACATAATCAGATTAGAAAAGAAAACCTGATTAACGAAAATGGTTTTTTGAGGCAAAAAATGAGAACCTATAAATTTAGAATATTGATTGAACAGGATGAAGATGGAGTTTATGTTGTCTCCTGCCCTGCACTTCAGGGTTGCTATTCTCAAGGGAATTC
>CAZGMN010000310.1:0-2812 GCA_964526905.1 uncultured Eubacteriales bacterium | reverse complement strand
TTGTAAAGAAAGCTTCTCTCGTCCAGGCTACAGAGCCGCTCAAACATCGGCTTTGTCACAGAAAAGGCGAGGATATCCGGAGGCAGATGGCGGCGCATGGCGATATCAGTCGCTCCCATTGCAGCCTGGGGAATGCTCAGGTCTTTAAAGGGAAGGAGTTCCATGCAGCCTGCTCCAAAGGGAGCGATGACCGGCGGAGGGTCATCAGGACTGCTGTGATACTGGGCGCCGACCATCAATGTTGATAGCTGGTCAGGGTTGACGAAAAAGGTGACGCTTTTCAGGTACTTCCATTGAGCTTCCTTGAGAGGGCCGATGAAAATGTTGGGATGAGCTGCCCGATAAAGCTTGGAGGAATCAACCCACTTTTCCATGAGTTCACGGGATGCTTTGAGCCCCTCATCATCGACGAGGAACTTGATGAAATTGTCTTTTGAACGAATCTCTATTCCGCACATCCAGCGGCCTGCGCCTCCACAGCCATAATGATTTTTTGAAATATAAAGGGTTTCTCCTCTCAGCCAGTTTTTGTAGAAGGAGAAGACGCAGTTGCCTTCTTTTGGCTTGAGGAGCGGCTCAAAGGGCTTTGGGTCAGGAGCATCATAAAACCCGACCAAAGGCAGTTTTAGCTCGATTCTTTTTATTAATTTCCTATAATCCGGTTGGTTTTCTTTGGCCATGATTCATTTATCTCACTTTTAATTTAAATTGGCAAGATGAGCAAATCCTTGGAAAGCTCGGCCATGTCGAGATGTCAAGCATGCAATTGGTTTTAACTTGACATCTCTCCGCACCACGCTTTATCATCTTTGCCGAGGGGGATGAAACAGAATTGGCGCATGAACGTTCATTCAGCCAGCGCAGCGGAAAAGCAATTTCATATCAATTTTTATTTTTAATAATAATTGGACTGGTCTGTGGAAATTTTTCTATTCTGCTTCATGCTGGAGAAGAAAATCCCGCCGTTGTTTTTAACAAATTCTGCGATTCTCAAAAAGAGAAAAACAAATTTGGACAAAAAACTAATTTATCTGCGAGTTCTATGGACAAACCGAGAGAGCGAAAACTTTGGACAATTTCTCTATATGGAATTTATGGATTATCCAATTTAGATGTTATAAACGAGTATATCCAGGAATTAAACATTGGTATTGATGGATATTTCAAGGGAGATTTCAATAAAATAAAATCCGTTACAGGCGCGTCCTTGTGCTTGAGCTATCAATCAAGGGCTCTCATTGGAGCCGGACTCGAGTATGAATATCTTCGTGGAGCTAGCCGGGGAACGATGACAACATACGAACTGCCGCCCCCTTCGGTCAAAAGCCATGAAATAATAATCTCAACCCACGGCTTCCTGGGAACTATTACCTTGGCTGCCCCCTTAGCTTTACCTCGCCTTGATATTAAGGGAATGGCAGGCGCAGGCGTTTATTTCACAAAATATTATGAGACTATTTTTATTAAAAGTGAGGACAGCACCAGCCTTGGGTTTAAGGCAGGAATTGGTTTGAGTTATTTCCTTACAGACAACTTAGGAATAAGTGTAGAGGCGTGCTATAGGATGATAACTTTAAAATCGCCTGGAGTAGCGGAGAGCTTTCCTCTCCAGTATGGAGTTGAACTTGCCCAGAAAGACTTCAATGGTTTTGGATTAGCGTTAGGCATCTGTCTTAGATTATAAGTAAGCCATCCCCTGCAGACTCTTTCTGCATTTTCTAAAAGAGCCGATTCAATCTGAAATCTTTGAGATACCAAATCTCCTATGTAAGATTCGCGAATTTTAAGTTTGTCTTTGATTTTTAGTGCTGTGGCTCTTTTATTATTTCGGCCATGCGCCTGATGTAGTCTGGATTTGTGCCGCAGCAGCCGCCGATGAGATTAGCGCCGTTCTTTATAATCTCCGGGATGAAGCGGACGTAACTCTCCACGCCTTGAGAATAAGTCACTTCGCCAGAGGGAGAAAGAACAGGTTTTCCGGCATTGGCTTGGACAATAAGGGGCAGGGGAGTGGCTTGCCTCATGACCTTGGCAAGGTCGGCCATATCAGAGCTGTCAAGCGTGCAGTTGGCGCCTATGGCAGGAACCTTATGATCTTCGAGCTCTTTAATGCATTGAGAGACGCTGTTGCCCATCATCGTGAAGAAACCTCTGGGATTTCGGTTGAAAGTCATAGTAACAAAGATGGGCAGACGAGAAGACTTTCTTGCGCCTCTTAAAGCGCAAAGGGCCTCGCCAAGGTCATACTGGGTCTCGATCAGAAGAAAGTCAACCTTGCCATCTGTCAACCCTCTGGCCTGTTCTGCGTAGGCCGATTCGAACTCTTCCTCAGTGAATTCGCCAATCGGCTTGAGAAATTTTCCTGTAGGTCCCATACTTCCTGCCACAAACCTGCCCTCTGGCCTGACTTCATTGGCTATCGAGGCAGCCTTAAAATTGAACTCGTAGCATTTAGCCTTCAAGCCATGAGAGGCAAGCTTGATTCTGTTTCCTCCAAAGCTGTTGGTCAGAACCGCATCTGATCCGGCATCAAAATAGTTCTTGTGGATTTTTTTCACAACTTCTGGCTTTTCCACATTCCACAATTCAGGACATGTCCCTCTGGGCAGGCCATACTTTATGAGCTCTGTTCCCATTCCGCCATCAAGAAGCACAACTCGTTGTTTGATCAGGTCAAAGATGGTTTTGGCCATTTGCAGTTCTCCTCATATCTTTAATGGATTTTAATCATATCCCCAGAAAAAATTGATGTCAAAGATAAAGAGAGGATATCTTTATTGCTGGCTTAGCCTTACAAGCTATAAAGAACTAG
>CAZGMN010000309.1:0-2845 GCA_964526905.1 uncultured Eubacteriales bacterium | reverse complement strand
ACCAGCGGGACGCCTGGAATAGAGACACCGATGACGTCTAATCCGGGCGAGACAAGATGAATCTCATGCCAGATTGGAGGGAGCGAGATTTCAAGATGAGGGTCGTTGGCCAAGAGAGGCTTCCCGGATTCAGTCCGGCTTCCAGCCAATACCCAGTTGTTGCTTCCTTGGGAGGGAAAAGGGACTAAATCTTCAGGCAAGGACAAGCCTTCAATCTCTGAGGGAGATTCGCTAATTCCCTCTTCCAAAATCTGAAGGGCTTTTTTAGCCCCGAGTTTCTTCACCAGTTTTCCTCTTACAGCTTCGCTCTTGTAATCTTCGCAGAGGAGTAAAGCCATGATTTCTTTGATGACCAAAGAATCTGAAGGCTGCCAGGCTTGAGGCCTGTAGCGCAAAAGCATGAACTCTGGAGGCCAGTTGAACTTTCTGGTGTTTATCCAGGAATTGATTCCGTCGCTGTACGATTGGAGGAACTCTCTCATGCTGGGCGAAAGCTTCTCCAAATCTCTCTTAACGGCTTCTTTAAGACCTATGTTCCTCATGAACTTGTCATTCTCCAGCGTTCTTTTGCCGAATATCTCAGAGAGTCTGCCGAAGCCGGCTCTGCGCAATAGCTCCATCTGCCACATCCTATCCTGGGCATGGACATAGCCGCAGGCAAAAAAGAGGTCTTTTTCGTTTTGGGCAATGATATGCGGAATCCCCCACTCATCCCTGGCAACTCTGACCTCTGCTCCCAGGCCGGCCAAAGCAATTGTCCCTTTTATCCGGGGAATGGAGCCCTGAATCTGGACGAATATAAAAGCGAAAAAGCCTATTAAGATGAAGAGAACAGAGCACAGGGCGATTTTAAAGAATTTCTTCATTAATGATCCGAATCAGCCTGCAACTTCTCTCCCGCATCAAGGATTTCGTCCGCCTTTTTTAAGATCCTGTCGGAAAATTTTACGCCCTGCTTTTTTGCGGCATCCAGGTTTAAATACAACTTCACTTTGCTCATGGATTCAAAGGGAATCTTGGCCGGGCTCTCTCCCTTTTTAACTCTGACCGCGATCTCCCCTGCCTTATAACCCATCTCAAGAAAATCCCATCCCAATGCGGCGCAAGCTCCGAGCTTTGTGGAGAGAAGGAATCCTCCGAAAAGCGGAATCGCATTTTCCTCGGCAACATTCCCTATCGCCCCGAAAGAAGTATTGATGGTGTTATCAGAGATTTGATAGATGGCGTCGATTTTTTTATTGATCAGCATTTGGGCGGAATGCAGGATTCCGCTCTTGTTGGCAATGGGAACAGCCACTATCTCCAGTCCAAGCTCTCTTGCCGCTTCCCTGGCCAACTCCAAATAATACTCTGAATTGATTTCTGATGGCGTCCATAAAGTTCCAATGCTTCTTGCTTTGGGCAGGACTTCCTTGATAAAAACCAAGCTCTCTTTAATCGGGCCTCTTGAAGAGACTCCTGAGACATAGCTCAGGTGCTGCGTAGCCGACATTCCTGCACCGGCCAAGTATGGGTCAGCGACAGAAGAAAAGACGATTGGAATTTCACGGTTTTCATTCAAAGCAGCCTGAAGGCATGGAGTGGAAAGAGCGACAATCATATCAACTTTCTCGGCAACAAATTCCTGGGCGATTCTCTGGACTTCGGCGATGTCCCCTTTGCCGTTTCTGATCATCAGCCTGACTGTCTTTCCATCTCTCAAGTTGTTATCTTCCAAAGCGCGAATAAATCCCTGCCGAACCTCGTTCAGGGTCGGGGCATCATCAACCTGAAAAACGCCTATGGTATAGAGATTCTCTTCCTTTTGATGACAATAAAAAAGAAAAAATGAGCACAGCAAAAACAGAATGAGAAATCTTCTCATCGTTGGACTTCTCTTTTTTCCTAAACATGATAATCGAAATTTATTCCTCGAGCAATCTTTTTTTATCAGAAGCAAACATCTCCGTTTGTGTGACTTTCTTTTGGTGTCGGAATTGCCCCTCGGCCCCCTTGAGAACCAGTCCCGTCGGTTCCCCCCGTCGAAAACCGACGGGGCCCCCCTCCGCTATGGGGGCCTTAGGGGCGATTCCGACACCTCTATAAAATTACATGTTTGAAGAAGTTTCCTTATCATAACAGGATGTAGACCTCGGTCCTGGAATCGTCTAAAATAAATCCTGATGGCCCAATATTTTATCGGCACAGCCGGCTGGAGCTACCCGGATTGGGAGGGCATTGTTTACCCTGGGGAGAAGAGCAAAGCTTTCCATCCTCTTGTCTTTCTGGCCCAGTATATCAATATCGTCGAGATCAACAGCACCTTCTACAGGCCGCCTTCGATTCGCATCTCTTTTTCCTGGACAAAAAAAGTTGAAGGCTACCCGGATTTTCTTTTCTCGGTCAAGCTCCATCAGATATTCACTCACCAGAGAAAAGACTTCAGTCAAAAGGACGTGGATGATTTTAAGCTTGGGATCGAGCCTTTACGAGCAAGAAACAGGCTGGGCTCAATCCTGCTTCAGTTTCCCTGGTCCTTTGCCCGCTCCGCCGCGAACATCGAATACCTGACCAGATTGTTCGCGCTCTTCAGCGACTATCCCTTAGCACTGGAAGTGAGGCATTCGTCATGGGACAGAACGGATTTTTACCAACTGCTCACTGAACGCAAGGTCTGCTTCTGCAACATCGACCAGCCTATCTTTCAGAGCTCGATCAAACCCAGCTCGATCATCACCAACCCTCAATTTTCCTACGTCAGGCTTCACGGCCGGAATTACAAGAATTGGTTTAAACAGGACGCAGGCCGGGATGAGCGCTACAATTATCTTTATGCTCAAGTCGAGCTCGAAGAATGGATCAAGAG
>CAZGMN010000308.1:0-2852 GCA_964526905.1 uncultured Eubacteriales bacterium | reverse complement strand
GCGAAGGGTGATCTTGATTTCAAGGTCGTCCATGTGGCTACTCCTCCAAGATTATTTGAGAGAGTTCTTGAAGGTTGTAGCCCTTCTTCTTTGCTCTTGTCAAATGCCATCACGTAACTTTGGGACAAACTCTAAATTTAATATAAAATTTTCTGTCGATGATGATAGTATCTTCGGTATCGGCATTGAAGTAACCTGAAATTAGGCCATCATCTTCCACGATGGGATAATCAAAATGACATGATTTGCTAATGGTTTCATAGTCATGTCTGCCAGAAGAATTTATAAATACAAGCGAAACACCATAGGTTCTGTATTTTTCTGCTAAATGCTCCATAAAGATAAGATTAGGCAATTCAGTCTGAGTAAATTTACTGAATTTTATGATAATGACATTTCCTCTGAGATCAGACAGATTAATTTCTTTATCGTCAAATGATTTTATAGATATTTCTGGACAAGGCCGATTATAATAATCCGATACTCTCATTTGTTTTTGAAGGAATTCTGTATTCTCCTTGATTGAGGGAACAACTGCTTTTTTTTGTTTGGAAATAAAATATTTATCAAGAAGGATAACGCAATCGAAGATTAAAAAAGCCGCAATTAAAAGAGGAAACCAATTTCTACTTAGAAATCTTCTAATGTCGGAGCTCCTTTAAATTTAGGATTAAGCGAATCCGACACTGTCATGGATCTTTCGGATAGACCCTGATATTAAGCTTTTTATGCAGTTTTTCTCCTGAGGAATCAGCCAACTCGAATATCAGATCATAGTCTCCTGCTGGAATTTCTTCCGTGCGCAGCAGGCAGACGAGGGAATAACATCCTGATCTCCGGTTGTATTCTTTCTCGATCAATTCTGACTGAATTGCAACTTGTCCGGATTCCCGCCCCAGATAAAATTCAGGCTCGTTGATTCTCTCTTTCCCGGGAGTAAAGACCTGAATGAAGACAGGCAGTGGGTTTCCCCTCTCTATCCTGTCCGTCCACAAGGGAACAAACAGATGTTTTTTGAGGTTTAATGCTCCTTCTTTCTCGGCGAGCGTAAAAGGAATACCTCCGCCCTTCTTTTCAACGAGCTTTCCCGGAAGAAAATTGACGATCTTTGAGGCCCTCTCCTTCTGGAGATCGGGAACCTCTATCCATCCCTCCCAGGCTCCGGTCTTGTCCCCCTCATGAGTCAAGACGACAGAGACCTCGTACCGGCCGGGCTTTATCTTTACGTCTGTCGTCCCAAAATGATAAAAAAGATAGGATTCTTCTTTATCCAAATCCTCCTTGATGTCTATCCCTACCTCGCCAATATGAACCCTTTCCTCCTCCATCTCCTTGATCCCAAAGAGAAAGGTGACTTTCTCAGGAGGCACGGCCGCCTGTCGAAACTGGGCCAGGGGAAGATTAAGCCTCCCCCAGAATTTATAACGATTCTTCCGCTGGGGAAGAGCCGTAATCGTGCAGTCGAACCCGATATCCTGATAGAAAGATGGAGCAAAAAAGGCCGCCGCCAGGTCCCTTTTCTTGATATCCTCTTCCCTATAATCCGCATACCCTTCCCTGAACCTGACTTTTAAGCCTTTTCTCCCTACGTTGACCTCGAGACGATGAAACTTGCCGTCTTCTTTCTTACTCCAGGGAGTATAGGCAATATTGTAGTAATTCAGGTCTCTCTTGACCACCTCTTCGCCCGCGACGAATTTATTGGATCCCCTAAAAAATGCCCCTCCCGTCTCTTCTGAGAGATGGGAAAGAGCATAATTACTTTCTACTGACTCAACAATGCTCGGGTTGAGGCAATAGAAAGAAATGTGATGAGTGTTCGCGTACCTTATGATTTCATCCATGACTTCCGTGTATTCTTGCTTTTCAATAATATCAAAGGGATCGAAAAGTTTGAGAATGGGGGGGCCTTCTCGCTCAACGAATGGCGGCGGATAGGCATGGCTCTGTTTTTCAGGAAACCCGCTGCTCATCACGAGGACTGACTTCCTTCCGGGATCTTCTTTGATCATCCCGATGACCTGCAACAGATAGCTGAGGGTTTTTTGAAGGAGATTCCGCCACTGGAGTTCGTCAGGCTCGTAATCGGTATTTTCTTCAGGCTCCGGTTCACGCTTCAGCACTTTTCTTTTTGTTAATAATAATACCTCCAGACTGCCTTTTATTCTCGAAACAATATCTTTGACAATTCCCGCTTCTGAAGTAAAATCACTCAATATCCGGAGTCCTTGCTTCGAATTTATTTCCATTATTTTTATCTCAAATCCTTCCCTAATAAGGCTTAACAAGACATCTAAGAACTTCTCTTTCGCCCTTCTCAGAGTCACAAGGTCAGTGTTTACGCAATCGAAGATGACATGTATTCTTTTCCTTGATTTGATTTCTTCCTCGAGTCTCCCTTCGGGAAATTCCTTGACGATTTCTTCCTGACTTTTAAGGGTAATAAGTTCTATTGAATGAATCGGCCTGAGCTTGCCATCCTCGTAGACTTGAAAATCCCCCTTGGTCAAATCCGTCACGAAATTCCCTTTCTCATCGGTGACAATGACATCCACCAGGATGAGCCTGACGATGACTTCGTGGCGTTCTGGCGGGAGCTTCTGAGCGCCAGCCGGCAGATAAAAAAGAGAAATGGCTAATATCAAAACAAGAACAGCTCTCGAATTGCCGACAATTTTTTCTTTAATCATCATTCGATTTTTTAACGAATTGTACGGAGATTTACTTTCCAGCTTCGAAGGTAAATATACGTCTTTGCTTCACAGTTCCCGTCCGACAATTATTATTTGATCAAAGTCCAAATAAATGTCAAGCAAGCGTCTTTTCCCCGGTATAAGTATTATGCCGTATGT
>CAZGMN010000307.1:0-2858 GCA_964526905.1 uncultured Eubacteriales bacterium | reverse complement strand
GCATTTGACAAGAAGATAGATGAAGAAGTGGCGTTGAAGCTCTTAAGGACTGAGATAGCCTCGGATTTACAGACAATCACCCGCTTCAAGAATGAGCTCAAATTTGCCCGCAAGATCGTCCACAAGAATGTCTGCCGTATGTATGACCTTAATGAATATCGGGGAACTCACTTCATCACCATGGAGTATGTGGCTGGCGAAGATTTGAAGACTTTAATCAGGAGAATAGGTCAGCTGACTGCAGGAAAAGCGATTTTTATTGCCAAGCAGATATGCGAAGGATTGGCTGAAGCTCACAAACTGGATGTTGTCCACCGCGATTTAAAGTCACAGAACATCATGATCGATAGAAATGGGAACACGCACGTCATGGACTTTGGAATAGCCCGCTCTCTCCATACCGAGGGAGTCACAACCGCCGGAGTCATTGTTGGCACTCCGCATTACATGTCTCCTGAACAGGTGGAAGGCAAAGAAGTTGACCAGCGCTCAGATATCTATGCCCTGGGGATAATCCTTTTTGAAATGTTAACGGGAAGGCTTCCTTTCGAAGGTGATACGGCATTAATCGTTGCCGTGAAACACAAGATGGAGCCTCCCCCAGACCCCAGAAAGTTTAATCCTCATTTGTCTGAAGAACTCAGCCAGGTGATACTCAAGTGCATGGAAAAGAACAAGAATAAGAGATATCAAACGGTTGAAGAAGTCGTCAATGAACTGGAAAGAATAAAAAGAGAGCTCCCCACCACGGATAGAATTATTCCAGGAGTAAAGGCTGAAACTGGAGCCAAGAGAAAGCTTGCTGTTCCAATCATTCTTATTATAGCCGCCGTCCTTCTCGTTGGCGGCTATTTTTTCTATGAAAAATTTCTGCATAAGGAAGCGGTAATGAAGGAGGCTAAGCCGGCCGCGGTTCCAGCTCAAACAACCCCCCCGGCGCCCATCCCCGTGGCTCCTCAATCAGGCCACCTGGAAATTAATTCTACACCGGCAGGCGCGGATATTTACATCAACGACAAACAAGAAGGGACAACTCCCTTTAAGGGAGAGCTTCAGCCAGGAACTTATAATATCAGCCTAAAAAAATCACCCGGGTATGAAGAAAGAACAGATGTCTTAGAGATTAAAGCAGGTGAGTCCTATTCAAAAGATTATGTTTTAGTTGCCCAAGCTATCCCGAAAAAACCAGTGGCGGCTCAATCGGCCAACGTTGAGATAAACTCGACACCCGGCGGAGCAGATGTTTATCTTGATGGAAAGCAAGAAGGGATAACGCCTTTTAAGCAAAAAATTTCTTTAGGGTCTCATAGAATAAGAATAGATAAATCCCCTGAATACAAAGAAATATCAGATGTCCTCAATATCAAGGATGATAAGCCAATTGTAAAGAACTACAATTTAACCCCGGTTTATATCCTCAGCTTAAGAACAGACCCCACGGCGGCCGATGTGAATCTGGATGGAGTCTATAAAGGGAAGACTCCGATTGAAATAGAATTATCAAAAAGCAGCTGTCAGTTAAAAATAAAAAAGGGAGAGGATTGGTCGAGTATCGATGAAACGCTGAGTTTGAAGCCGGGCATAAACTCTGTTCAACGTTCTCTGAAAAAATTAGGGTTCAATTTTTTCTTGAAAACGGATCCCCCCGGAGCCAGCGTCTACATCGAGAATACGCTTATCGGCGTTTCTCCCTTGAGACAATCGGATTTAAACGGAACATACAGTATTAGAATCCAAAAGGAAGGCTATAAAACAGTTACGGAATCAATCACAATCAAGTCTGATGTCGACAGGACATTTAATCTGCAAAAGCTCAAACTTGAACTGGTCAAAATCAGGCTTAAAGTTTCCCCGTATGCAGAGGTCTATATCGATGGAAAATTAATCGGAGAAATTCCTCCGATAAAAACCCCGGAAGTTGAGGAAGGAAAACACAAGATTGAGTTTGTTTCAACTCCGTTGAATAAAAAATATACGGTCGAGCTGGAAATTAAAGCTGGTGAAAGCAAAGAAATCCGGATGAACATGGAAACAGGGGAATATAAAATAGAAAACATAAACCTGATTTCTTAAAAAATTTTTGATAAATTTAAGAAAGAAATTCCTGAAATCAAAAGGTTTGGGATGATTGAGATGACTAAGAAAAAACGGTATTCAAAAATTTTAGCTCTTTTTCTTATTTATTCCTTCTTTTTCTTTATCACCACGGAGACGATGCCTTCTCAAGTCAACTCTGATTCTGACGAAGAGTTCAATCCTGTGGTGAGGGTAAAGGAAGGCAAGCGGGAAGCTGCGCCTGCTCAAGGCAGCGACTTTGAGAAATTGATTAATGAGGGAAAAAGGCTGCTCCAGGAAGAGATGGATTATGAAGGGGCGCTAAGAAGATTCAGACAGGCCAAAGACATAGCCACAACAGCAGGCCAAAAAGCAGATGCCCTGTTCTACATGTCCTTAGCTCATTATGGGACTATCGAGGAGAAGGGAACAGTAGAATTTATCAAGACGATAAGACAGCTGATAGAGATAAATTATAACCGAGAGCTGGATACGCGTTTATGTCCTCCAAGCTACGTTCAGCTCTTCAAGGGGATAAAAAAAGAATACGGGGCGCTGAAGATTCAATCCAAGCCCGCAGGAGCAGATGTTTATCTGGATGATAGTCTTGAATCCGTGGGGAAAACGCCTTTGACAATTGGCCGCAAAGAAGGCAAAGTCAAGGTCAAAGTCGCCCTGGCTGGCAAAGAAAAAGAAAGCATCCTCAAGGTCATTGCTGGGAAAGAAACGGCGGCTGCCATTTTTGTCTTAAAAGGAGGCGGGGGCATATTACTCGTGCTGGCAGTCCTTGCCGGTGGCGCTGC
>CAZGMN010000306.1:0-2872 GCA_964526905.1 uncultured Eubacteriales bacterium | reverse complement strand
CCCAGGAAATATTCGTCAAGCAGGCTTTGGTGGTCAATATCGAAGTTCCGGTCAGAGTCTTTAAAGATGGGACTTTTGTTGACAATCTCAGCATCAATGACTTCGAAGTCTTCGAGAACGGGATTCCGCAGAAAATAGAGGCAGTCTATCTGGTGAAAAAGAGGACCATCGAGAAAAGCGAAGAGAAAAAAAGATTTATACCTGAGACCTCAAGGCACTTTTTTCTCAATTTTGAGGTATCCGGGTATTCAGCAGAGCTGGGCAGAGCCCTGGAATATTTTGTTCAAAACTTCATCCTCCCCGGAGATAATCTTTATATCATCACACCATTAAAAAGCTACCGCCTCAAGCCAAAGGCCTTAGAAGTCAAGACAAAAGAGGATATTTTAAAGGAATTGCAAGGCCTTCTAAGACACGATGTCTTGGCCGGAAGCACTGAATATAATGCGACTGTTGAAGAGCTCACCCGTCTTTCGAGGTCAATCTCTGCAGGAATCCAAGCAGGAATCCTGGATTCAGAGACAGGAGATGCTGCCTTTCCGAAAGAGCAGGATTCATTCAGCACAGGTCTTTATTCAGGACTGGAATTCGACGAGCAGCTTGTCCATTATGAAGCCCTTTTAGAAAGATTGGAGATCTTAAGACAAATAGATGAGATGAAGCTCCTCGAGTTTGCCAAATTTCTCAAAAACAAGGAGGGACAAAAATACGTCTTTCTTTTTTATCAGAGAGAGTTTCTCCCCAGAATAGAGCCAAAAATACTGAGTCAGTATATCAATCTTTACCAGGAAAGGCCCGACGTAGCTGCCAACATTACCAGAATCTCTGATTTTCAAAAGAGAGAAGTTGCTTTTAATGTCAACCGGGTCAAACAAGCCTACTCCGACTCCTCGATCTCCGTCCATTTCTTATTTATCACCAAGCCTGCAGAGATTATTCCTGGAATCAGCATGGAGGAACACTCTGAAGATATCTTCACTCCTTTCAAGGAAATGGCAAATGCCACAGGAGGTTTCAGCGGAAGCTCCTCAAATCCTTTTCATCTTTTTCAAAAAGCCCTTGATGCCTCTGAAAATTATTATCTCCTCTATTATTCACCCAAGGACTATGAGGCAGACAAAAAATTCAGAGAGATTCGAGTCAAGACGAAAACAAAAGATTACTTAGTCAGCCACCGCGCCGGCTATTTTGCCAATTAGGAGCTTAGTGCCTGAAAAGAGAACAGTATAGGTTGCTTAAGAACAGCTTCAGCGGCTCATGCAGAATTGTAAACTCAGGTTTAAGCCTAAAAAACTTACAGCCGTTAGTCGGGCCGATGTAAAATATCTTTACTTGTGGTGTGGATGATAAAGAAAGAAGAAATAAATGTAACTCTTCACAGGTATAATAAAATCTGTCGGCAATCTTGATTTCACTATAATTGATTGGCACAGAATTTGCATTGATATAACTGAATAAAAACTTGTTTAAATCGCAACACTTTTAAGGCAAAATGCGTATATTAAGTATGGAAGATATCAACAAAGGGGACAAAGAGCGATTCTTTGCTTCCTGTTTGAAGGCAAGTTTTTTGATAATAGAAAAAAACAGCCCCATAAATATTTTTTTCGGGAGGGTTCGATCATGAAAAAATTTATCTTGCTCATTCTATTCTTCTCTTTGGCTTTTTTCCTCTTCGCTCAGGTCGAGAAGCATGAAGTCACAGTAACAAATGTCGAAGTCCAGGTCAGGGTCTTGGACGGAAACAGGTTTGTCGATAACCTGAAAATTGAGGACTTTGAAGTCTATGAGGAGGAAAAGCCGCAGAAGATAGAAGCTCTCTATCTTGTCAAAAAGACAAACGTTGAAAGAAAAGAGGAACTTTCAAGCTTTAATCCCAAGCTTTCAAGAAATTTTTATCTCATTTTCCAGATGATTGATTACAATCCCAAGCTCGACGAAGCCATTGACTATCTTATCAACGATGTCCTCCTCCCCAATGATACTCTCAGCATCTGGACACCTGTTGACAAATACAATCTCTCTGCTGAAGCTCTCAAAAAGCTGCCGAAAGAAAAAATTATCAAGGAAATGAAGAGCATCCTGAGGAAAGACACCAAAATTGGGCTAATGAGTTACAACGACTTGCTCAGGGAACTCAAAAAACTTGTCAGGTCGATGTCAAGCGCAGCAGGCTTTCAACAGGAGTCAAATGTGATGGCTGACATGGAAACAGACTCAACATCCCAGGCATTCTCCCTTGAATTCTTGCTGCCCAAATACAGAGAAACCTTAGAAAAGCTGGATAATTTGCGCCTGGTCGATGAAAAAATGTTTCTCAGGTTTGCAGAAGCTCTGAAAAAACAGCAAGGAGAGAATTACGTTTTCTTCTTCTACCAGAGAGAATTCAGGCCCGAGATAAGCCCGAGCATCATCAATAGGATGACGAGCGTTTACCAGGACAGCCCAAATATCATGAGCGACCTGCAAGACCTTTTTCAATTCTACCACAGGAATGTCCAGTTCGATGTCAATCGAATCAAACAGGCTTTCTCTGACTCTTCTTTTATCTTCAATTTTGTTTTCATGAACAAAGAGCCAGAGTATGTCTCTGGCGTCAGCATGAGGGAGCAATCCGAAGATGTCTTCAGCGTATTTTCAGAAGCGGCCAAAGCGACTGGAGGAGTTGTCGATAACTCTCAAAACCCTGCTCATGGCTTCAAGAGCGGCCTTGAAGCTTCTGATTCTTATTACCTCCTCTATTATGCTCCTGCCGATTATCAAAAAGACGGAAAATTCAAACCAATAAGAGTTAAAGTTAAGGATAAAGATTATCAAATCATTCACCGGCTCGGATATATCGCTAATTAACCTTTCTTTTTAGGGAAAGCGC
>CAZGMN010000305.1:0-2883 GCA_964526905.1 uncultured Eubacteriales bacterium | reverse complement strand
GTATTACTTCAATATCTACAAAGAAAAAGTCAAAGTACCGGAGGGCATGAAGCTTTTCAGCTACGTTTTGGGCTAATCCATCTGCTCAAAATGTCCTGAAGAATCTTTTAAAAGCTTGAAGCCTGAAGGATTTTTTGTCATGGACATAATGAGAAAAGCGCGCACTCAGCTCAGAAAATATGAGTTGCACGGTGCTTTGCCCTGGCGATAACCCATGAAACATTGCGCTTATAATAAATTGAAGATCAGGAGATATGAACCATGCTTCTTAGAAAGATAACATTTCTCCTGATTATGGCCACGGCCTTTTTTTCCTGTTCAAAGAAGGAGGTTCCGGGAAAAAGATACGATGTCAGGACCGAGTTCATCGACGGAGTTAAGGTCCTGACCAATCCTAGTTATCCTCGTGACGGACGTTTGGCCTATAATCTTGTCGAAGAGCTCTCCATCGGCGAGGAAAAGGGCGAAGACCCCTATATTTTAAATCAGCCGATTGACCTCAAGGTTGACGATGAAGGAAATATCTATGTTTTGGACTGGGGAGAGACGAGAATCCAAGTCTATGACTCCCAGGGAAAATATCTGCGGACTATAGGCCGGAAGGGACAGGGGCCAGGGGATTTCGATACGCCCTGCTTTTTTGCTCTCTCGTCGGATGGAAAGATTTTCCTGATGGATGGCCGCAACCAGCGGGTCTCAATATTTGATACGAGAGGAAATTATCTAAGCAGCTTCAGGATCGAGGGCTTCCATTATGAGATGAAAACCGATGCACAGAACCGCCTCTATTTTCAAAAACGAGTCCAGGAGCAAGAAGTTAACGTTCTGAATGTAAAGCAGGAAATCGAAAACATAATTAAAATCTATCGCACCGACCAAACAGGCACCTCCTTGTTTCATCTTGGCGATTTTAGAGGCGAGAAATGGGTCACAAGAACGACAAGCGAGACAAGCAGTGTCTCATCTGGAGGCCTTTTCATAATTATATGGACTATAAGCGGGGAGGGAAAGCTTTTTGTAGGATGTAACGAGACCTACCAGCTAAGCGTCTATTCTGCTGACGGCAAGTTGGAATTTAGCTTCGGCCGAGAGTATTCGCCAGTGGACAATAAATATTACAAGGGGTTATTAGGACAAAAAAAATACATGCCTGCCTTCAGGCGGATAATTATTTTTGATGAAAAAGGCAATCTCTGGATTGAACCCTACACGGCCGACGAGACAAAAATCAATTATGATGTCTTCAGTCCGGAAGGAATCTACCTGCAGCAGGTCACAGTGGCCAACCGCATCTATCAGTTTAAAAACGGAAAAGCCTACAGCCTCATCCGGCCAGAGGATAGCTTTGCCATGGTGAAGCGCTTCAGGCTTGAGCCAATAAAATAACGCAAATGCAATCTATCCCGCTGGGATGGGAGAGGCTATTCCTACCTTCTCAAGACGTCCGTAGGTTCCAAACTCTGGCCTATCGTGGAAAAAGAGATCCGTCACTCGCTCATCTAATCTCTGTCCCTTTAAGTTCTCGCAGCGATTGAGATGCCTTTGGTTTATCAGGCGTCTTTTCCTTGACATGAGCCATGAAGGCCTGTACTGTAACAATGTACATTCAGGAGAGAGGCCGATGGCTATTCAAACAACATATACAAAGGCTCGGGCCAACCTCGCTAAACTGCTGGATGTCATAGCACAAAATAGGGAGATCGTCATCATTGAGCGCCGGGGCTCTGAAAACGTAGCCATGGTTGCAGCAGACGAGCTGAGCAGCTTGCTTGAAACAGCGCACCTTCTACATTCACCAAAAAATGCCCAAAGACTGCTTACGGCTCTTGGCCGGGCTCTGAAACACAGGCCCGCGCTTATGGCTCTGGATAAGCTGCGCCGTGAGGTGGGCCTTGACCGGAAAAGGGCGCGATGCAGCTTTTCATCCAGAGTTCATCGAAGACTTGCGGTACTGGGTTGAAACCGACCGCAAAACAGCTCTCCGTGCTTTCGACATTATCAACGCTATACTGAGGGACCCTTTCGCCGGAATCGGCAAGCCAGAACCTCTTAAATATATCGCTCCAGGCGTCTGATCACGGCGATTGATTCAAGAACATCGGATAGTCTATCTTGTTCGAGAAAAACGTATCGATTTCCTTCAAGCGCGTTATCATTATTGAGCGAACCAGTGAAGAGAGAAGCACTGGAATGGAGGCCGGAAGGGAAAAGTTTATAGCTCTAGGGAGGTAACTCATGAAATCCCTAAAAATAGCTTTCCTGTTTTTTATATCTTTGTTCGTTATATCGGCATCTTTCTCTGCTGAATTGGAGCCGACCGCACCTCCGCCAAATGCACCTGCCTCGGTCGAAATCAAGAAAAACACTATCAGCATCAGCTATAACAACAGCCTAATTTTTTCAGGGCAAATGAATCTTGATGCCGAAAATTTTCTGCATAAAAACAACGTTTATCAAGAAGGCGAAAAAATCCAGCAGGTGATCCTGCTCACGACTCTGGACTGGAATAAGAGAATCAAGATTTCAGGCAAGGTCTTCGGAAGCGAGGAGTCTTTTCCCTGCGAGGCAGACCGGCCGAGTCGAAGCATGACAATTGTTCGCCACGCCTCAGGATTGAGCCGCAGCCTCCTCAACCGCGCCGTCTATGATCGAAGCGGAGATTGGGTTCTGTCAGTCGATGAAAATCCAAGAGTCGTCATCACAGCCATCGAGGCATCAGAGAAACAAAATGTCTTCTCGGCGGAGATAGAGGGATTTGAGATTGTGTTGAAGTTTCGCCCTCGCTTCTTTCAGAAGCATCGCGGCCTTAAGTATTTTGAGCCGTGGAGATACAAAGTCTGGCCGCATTCTGTCGCCGGCTGGATCTCCTGGTTTGCCTTCTTT
>CAZGMN010000304.1:0-2901 GCA_964526905.1 uncultured Eubacteriales bacterium | reverse complement strand
GAAAACACGCCGCTTTTGCCCCAGCGAGGCAAAAGCGGCTCGGTTTCAGGCTTCGCTCTCCTCTCCCTTCGGTCGAGGAACCATGCCCGCTCAGCCTTCAAACGGTTTTCTCAGCACCCAGCCTGAGCCATAACTTGGCTTCTATCATGGCAAAAGATGGTTGCCTTTCTTAGAAAAAAGTAGCCTGTCCCTTTTATTTAAGGTATGATTCTTGCCGATGTCCTTTTTTGATAACCTTCGCTGGGAGCTGGTCGGCATCCTGGGGAGGATGATTTTATGGCTTTGGGCCAAGTCCGCACGGATGAAAATCATCGGAGAAAAAGATTATAGAAGGTTGAGAGAAGAAAGGAAGCCGGTGATTTTTCTCGTCTGGCACGGACGGATTTTCATCGTCCCTTACTTTTTTCGCCACAGAGGAGTCATGCCTCTGATCAGCCCCAGCAAGGATGGAGAGATAGCTGCCCGGATTATGTCAAGGTGGGGATACAAGATTTTAAGGGGCTCAGGCTCTCATGCCGTCATAAAGGCCTGGAGCGAGATGAATACCGAGCTTAAGAATGGAGGGGAGTTGATAATCGTTCCTGATGGACCTCGAGGACCTAATCGGGAGATGAAACTTGGAGGAATAAAGCTGGCTCAAGAGAGCGGAGCTGTCCTCATCCCTTTTACCTTCTCAACCTCCAAAAAAAAGTTTTTAAAAAGCTGGGATAAATTTTTAATGTTCCTTCCGTTTTCAAGAGTCGTCGCCATCTACGGAGAGCATTTTACCGTTCCTCGTGACTTGAAAGAGGATGAGCAGGAAGCGTTGCGCCGCAAAATCGAGAGTTATTTGGTCGAGCTGGACGAGAAGGCAGACAAATTCTTTGGATAGGAAAGTGTATCGAATTCTGTGAGAGGAATGCTCTTAGTTTTTTATTGTCCTCGATGAGAAAAATATGTTATAAATACTCGAAAAAAAGGAGTGCTGATGAGAGTAAGAATATTTTCTATTGCTTTTATCCTTTTAAGTTTTTCTCTTTCTCTCTTTTGTCAGGATGCCAAGGAATTGACTGCCCAGGCAGATGCGCTCTATGCTGAGATGAAAGACATGGCCACAGCTCAAGAAGCTCTGGCCAAATACCGAGACGCTTTTATAAAAGCCGACGACAAGTATGATGCCTCGTGGAAGATTGCCAGGATGCACTATTACATCGGAGCTCATACCGAAAAAAACAAGGAAAAAAAGGCAATTTTCGAACAGGGAATCTATTACGCCAAGAAGGCGGTGGAATTGAAGCCGGATAAGCCGGACGGCTACTACTGGCTCGGTGTGGTCTATGGGGTCTATGGAGAGGCGAGAGGCGTTTTGAAAAGCCTGTTCTTGGTTGACGACATAAAGGGAGCGATGAACAAGGTCATCGAGATCGACCGCTCCTATGAAGACGGGGGTCCAGACAGAGTGCTGGGAAGAGTTTATTTTAAGTTGCCGGGATTTGCTGGTGGAGACAATAAGAAGTCGCTCGAACATCTGCTTAAATCCAAGGAGTTCGGGCCAAACGACCCTGTGACTCGACTCTATTTGGCTGACACCTATCTCGATCTCAAAGAAGTCGATAAAGCAAAAGAGGAATTGGAGTTCATTTTGAGCATGCCCTCTGACTCTCGCTGGATTTCTGGTGTTGATGAATATAAAGCTCAGGCCCAGGAGATGCTTAAGAAGAAGGAGTTTCAGAAGAAGGGTTAAGGGCCTGATCCCTTAATATTTTTGAGTTGGCAAGACAGTAAATCCACTGCTTAGGTTTTGTCCAATATGAAGGGGAAAGCGGTCACTCTGCTATTAGGAATTCTTCTTTTTTCTTTGAATGCCGGAGCCTATGAGCTCAGCTTCAGGCTCTGTCCAGGCCTAAGCTGGATTGATGGCGGAGACTTAAACCGGAATATCCAAGGCTGGAAAAGCTACCTTGAAGATTATTACCAGAGCCCTTATTCTTTGGATTGCGATCTAAAAAAGCTCCATCACCTCTGGGACTTACAAGCAGAGGTTGTCTTTGCTCTTTCCCGCCGCTTTTCTCTGGCCCTGGGATTGGAGTTTCTGACTGGTGAAGCTCAAGGAAGCGTTTTTTTTCACCTGAATAAAGAGGAGGATTATATTAATTCGCCTCAGGATTTTGGCACAATTTTTCTCGATGAGCAATCCCTTCAGAAGCCAAGATACAGGCTGCAGAGCATCCCGCTGACCTTGACCTTCTATTACTCTTTTCCTTTTGGGCGCCAATCAAATTTTTTCCTTGGATGCGGTGCTGGCTATTACTGGAGCCAGATGAGTTACCAAGAAGAGTTTGATTACTATCTTGACTTCAAGGACCAAAAGAATTTATCCGGCTCGCAGCTTGAATTTATCGACCGATACTTATCTTCAGGAACATATTCTGAAAAAACAAGCTCTAAGGCTTTTGGCCTACAGGCAAAGGCGGGTTTGGAAATAAAGATTCGTGAGGGGTCTTATTTCATCCTCGAAGCTCAAGCAAGAATGGTTGATTTCAAAAATTGGACCGGCAGCAGAGGCGAAGAATATGATTGGAGCCACACCTGGGACTACTGGGGAGCTCTTTCTGATTCCGGCTCCGAAAAAACAAGTGATAAGGGGAAGCTGTGGATGGTTGATTTCCGAAGCGAAGAGACTGAGAAATCATATTCCCGCTTTTTATTTTCCTCTCAAGAGCCTTCTTCTCCTTATACTGAGGCAAGGCCGGCAAAGATTAATTTGAATGGATTTTCGATAAGAGTCGGGATAAGAATTTATCTTTGAATGGAAGAATATTTAAGTTAGAGATATAGGTGAGGGTTGGAAGTTCGGAGCACGCTGATTTTCCCCAGCGATTACTCGGAGGGGGAACAGCTTCGCTTTCCCCCTTCCGACGG
>CAZGMN010000303.1:0-2911 GCA_964526905.1 uncultured Eubacteriales bacterium | reverse complement strand
AATTCTTCCAAGGCCGGAGTGATTGAGCTCACCCGCTCCATGGCCCTGGAGCTTGCTCCAAAGGTCCGGGTCAACGCCGTCTGCCCAGGCTATATCCTGACCCCAATGCAGGAAGCCGAATACACGCCGGAGATGCTCCGCGCCTGCGAAAAAAAGGTGCCCATGGCCAGGCTGGGAAAGCCGGAAGAAGTGGCTGCTCTTCTTGCCTTTCTCGCTTCTGATGAGGCGAAATTTATCAGCGGTCAATGTTTTGTCATCGACGGCGGCGAGATTGCCGGAGGGCTGGCCAGCTCTCCATAGAGATAAACAGAAATTAGGCAAAAATGAAAATTTAGGGTGAAATGCCTCTCGCTTATTTATCTTTTATCAATTCCTTAAGCTTCTCTAAATACTCCTGGATTTTTTCCTTGAGCTTTTGGTCCTTGACTGTTAGAAGAGTTTTCTCCAGAAGCTCGCGGGCTTTTTCAAAGTCCTTGTTGTTGATGTAAGCCACGGCTAAGTTGACACTGGCAGGTTCATAATTCGGGTCAATTTTCAAGAGAAGCTGAAAACTCTGGATGGCCTCAGAGTAGCGGCCCAGCTTATTAAAAATGACTCCTTGAAGGTTATAGGCTTGAACCGAACGGCTCTCTTTTTCGATCGCCTTTTGGGCATACTCCAGAGCCTGGTCGAACTTTGCCCTTCCGTAGCAGAGCAGGGCCAGATGAAAGCTGGCGCTGTAGCTTTGGCTGCCGGCATATGCCTTTTTATATTCATCCTCGGCTTTATCCAGCTTGCTTGTGGCTTCATAAATCTCGCCAAGGCTGAGGTGAGCATCTTGAAAATCGGGCTTCAGCTCCAGACACTTTTGAAGGGCATTTTCAGCCTCAGCCAGATTCTGCTTTTTTATATAGGCCAGTCCGAGAAGGTAATAGGAGAGATGGTGATTGGGATTTATGGAAAGAGCGTTATTTGCATATCTTATGGCCTCATCCACCAGGCCATAATTCATGGTCAAAACTGCCTTTTCATACTCGTCTTGGGCATTCTTTTCTTTTTTCTGAATCTCTTTGGTCTGGGTTGCGCAACAGGCCAGGATTAAGCTTGTGACCAAAACAAAAAAAATCTTGCTCGGCTTCATTTATTTCCTCTTAAATTATTCTTTTCCGTAGATTATTTATCTTTACATAAGCCAGCCAGGAAGACAATACTCTGTTCAATGGGCAAGAATTCCCGGGAATTCCGCAGACGCAATACTAAATTGCAAAAAGAGGAAACAGGCGGCTTTTTAGAATTGAGTATTGTCTTCCTGACAAAGAATATGATAAAAAAAGGAAAGATGAATCGGCGAGGATTCGGCCACCAGCTCCAAGCAGCCGGCTTAATATTTCTGTTTTGTCTTTTGGCCGCTGCTTTCACAGCTTGTGAAACACAAAAATCCATCACACGGAAAAGAATCAAATCCACAGAAAAGGGCCTGCTCAGAGCTGTTTATTTCAAAGGACAGAAGCCGGAAAAGATGCCGCTTGCCAGCCGCATGCAGTTTTACAGGGTCCCCGGCGTAAGCATTGCCTTTCTCGATAAATACAAGATCGAATGGGCTAAAGCCTATGGCCGGCTTGATGCGCAAAGACCCGACCTTTTAATGACAGATTCTCTCTTCCAGGCGGGTGCTTTCAGCCAGCCGGTTGCGGCCGCAACAGCACTCCATTTCGTCGAAAAAGGCCGCCTCAGCCTTGACGAGGACCTGAGCATCCGGCTTCATTCATGGAAATTTCCAGAAGAAAGGCCTGCCGCGAAAAACGCAATTACCCTGCGCGGCCTTCTCTCTCACAGCTCAGGCCTTTCTTCCCAGGTCTTTTCCGGATATTCTCAGAAAGACACATTGCCCTCGCTCAAGAATATTCTTGACGGCGAAAAACCGGCAAACTCTCTTCCCATCTTCCACGATTTCAATCCCAATTCTGGCTTTCGCTATTCTGAATCCGGTTATGTCCTGGTGCAGCAGCTTCTTCTCGACCTTGAGAATAGACCGTTTCCAGAAATCACCAAAGAGATTATCTTCGACCCACTGGGAATGAAAAACAGCACCTTTGAGCTCCCGCTTCCCTCTGGCTTAAGTCAGCGAACAGTTTCAGGACATCTCCGCGAGGGGAAGCCGATTGAGGGCCGATGGAACAATTATCCGGAAATGGCTGCAAAAGGACTGTGGACAACTCCCTCTGATTATGCAGCATTCATCCTCGAGATTGTGCAGGCGGCCATGGGGAATTCAACGAAAATCATCTCTTCTGAGACGGCCAGAGCCATGCTCACACCTCAGGCCAACATCCAGGGCTTCGGGTTTTCCATCGAAGGAAGAGGAGATGATCTCATTTTTTATCTTCGGGGAAGGACGCAAGGATTTTCGAGTTATATGATTTTTTATCCGGCCAAAGGGCAAGGCACGGTGGTCATGACTAACAGCGACAACGGCTCGTTTCTAATCGAAGAGCTCCTCCGCTCGCTCTCAGCAACATATGAATGGCCCCACTTTAAGCCAAAAGAGAAGCAGCTCTTCAGACTTGCTCCTGCTATCTATGAACAATATGTCGGGCGATATGAAGTCAATCCTGACTATATCCTCGATGTGAGCTATGAAGATTATTACCTGGTCATCCGGCCTACAGGCCAGGTCCCCACCAAGTTTTATGTCGAAAGCGAAACAATCTTTTTCTCTATCGACCCTTATATCCGTATTCAATTCCGCAGGGATGAGCAGGGAAAGGTTTCAGAGCTCGTCCTCTGGCAGCAGGACTTCCAGCAGGCCGCGAAGAAAATTAACTGATTCGAAGATAAAGTTTTAAGAAACAGCCTCGCTCCCAATCGGATTTCTAAGGAGAAAAACATGAGGAAAGTTAAGAAATCCCTTTTTATTTTTATCCTTATTATC
>CAZGMN010000302.1:0-2943 GCA_964526905.1 uncultured Eubacteriales bacterium | reverse complement strand
TAATTACATTTTAGGCTGGCAGGGTGTGACAGGACCAAAGTCGATATGTATTGGCCCAAGAGAGAGGAGGAAAATTGATGACGTGGAGGTTTTAACCATAGCTTCAACAGACGAAGGCGTGGGATTTCTGATAAAAATCGATGGTCTTATCATTTTTCATAGTGGGGATCATGCTTATTGGGGAGGCTCCATTGATTCGTTTGCAAAGGAAATAGATTATCTGGCAGAGAGCGATAAAGAATTTGACATTGTATTTCTTGCGGTAGCTACAGGTTCGGGCCAAAGAACAAAGAGTATCAGCGATGGCGTATTCTATGCGATAGAAAAGCTTCTGCCAAAGGTGATGTTCCCCATGCATGCTGGAGGAAACGAGGGTTTATATAAAGAGTTTGCCGCAGAAGCCGAAGAGAGAAAGCTTAAAACAAAATTGCTCTGCGCTGGAACCAAGGGAGATGTGTTTTTCTACAGAAAGGGCAGGAGGGACTGAAGTGATTTATTTCATTTTGTGAGGCTGGGAAAAAAGCTTAGATGAGATTTTAAATGTTATGAGGTGATTGCAGGGCCAATTTGTAATAATAAAAATAAAAAGAGAGAGTTTCATATGGAAAGATTAGTAAAGAGAGTGGTCAGACGCTTGGGTGAGCCTTATTCTTCTTCACTAGGAATTGATTTGGAGGGGAAAAAAGAGAGTGAGATATTCAAGTGGTTCCTGGCGTCTCTCCTTTTTGGAAAAAGAATAGCCGAAAGCATCGCCGCCGACACTTATAAATTATTCGCTTCGAAAGATATCATAAACCCTGATAAGATTCTAGCCTCAGGCTGGGATGGCCTGGTTGCAGTTTTGGATGAAGGCGGCTACGTCAGGTATGATTTTTCCACGGCTACGAAATTATTAGAGTTGATGGAGAGCCTAAAGAGAAATTACGGCACTCTGACAAATTTATATGAGCAGGCCCAGGATTCTGAAGACCTGGAGACAAAGCTTCAGGAATTCAAAGGAGTTGGTCCAACGACGGTGAACATATTCCTGAGGGAATTGAGAACGGTCTGGCCGAAAGCAAATCCAGAGCCTTCTTCGTTGGCAAAAATTGCAGCAAAGAATCTGGGAATTGATTTATCCCATTTTGGGAGAGGAACAAAGGAATTCATCAAGCTGGAGTGTGCCTTGCTTAGGCTGGGGAAAGATTATTGCCGAAAGAATAAATGTGATGGCTGTGAATTTAAGGTTGACTGCAAAAAAGCTCAAGGATAAGGGCCAAGCTTATTTAAAAAGCTATTTTTTGTCTTTTGAGAAAACAAAATGCTGATCGTTTCATAAAAAGAGCTCAAAAATCTCCTTCGGAAATGATGGCAATTTCATTTGACTATTTTCTTATAAATCATTATCTTATAGATAAATATGAAGGAATCGAAGCTCGCTAAAATCCTTTTATTTTTTGAAAATCCTCTGAAAAAATATTTGGGTAGGTGAAAAATGGCTGAAAGACTATCTCATGAAGAATTTATTAAACAGGCGATTTTAAAATTGAGAACAGGCAATTACAAAGGAATTCACTCGGTCTACAGCGGCTTTAATGAAGCATTCAAGAAGTACTATGATGGTGAAAACCCTGTTCAGGCAACCAACAAGCTGGCTGCGGAAGGGAAAATTGTCATAAGACCAGCAAAAGGCGGCGTTGTTCTTTATCTGCCGGATGACGCTCCGAATGTGACGCGGGGGGATCAGGCCCTCAAAAAAATGGGCCTGATATCAGAATAGAAGGCGGTCTCTCAGATAAAACAGTTCCACGAGTTATTCAATAAAGCTGCTGATTGTTATTTTTTTAGATTAAGATTTGTAAAAGAGCAATAAGGGCATTTGCATTGTCAGCAAGAAGAGCACGGCAATCCGAAGGAGTCATAATGAATTTTGTTATGTTGAAATATTATTTTTGTTTTAGAAAAGGAGAGGAAAGATGAAAAAAATTTTATTGGCTTTGGGTTGTTTTCTTCTCATCTTTAACCTTAACCAGGTTGAAGCAAAAGATGGGGAAGCCGGCGGCATCAGAGAGCTGTTAGCCTCTTCGCTTGCGGAGAATGAAGCGGGCTTTGTCTTCCTCGGATTTTCAGGAGTTGTGGTCAGAACTTCGAAACGGACGATCATCATCGACCCGGCTGACATGTTGAAGGCTGAAGATTTAAAAGCCCTGAAAGAGAAGAAAGTGGACCTCGTGCTCTTTACCCACAGCCACAGCGACCACTATACCTTAAAGGATACAATTAATATATTCAAAGAGACAGGTGCTCCGGTTGTGGCAGAGCGGGTGGTTGCTATGGAGCTGGGAGGGAAGATACCTGCCGGCAAACTTATAACTGCCGCTCCTGGGAAAACATACACCTTCGGCGAGATTAAGGTTAATGTCATCGAGGGAAGGCACGTCGGCCCGATAAATCTTTATCAGATAAGAATTGGGAATTTAAGCCTCTTTCATGGTGGAGACTCGGGCTATGTCTCGCTCAAGGATTACCCCTCGGATTTGGCCTTTCTTCCCACCGGGAATCCTTCACCCACTGCCTCGCCGCAGGATGCATTCAACATGGCCTCAGACCTCAAGCCAAGCGCTGTCGTCTGCATCCACGGCTCGGCAGGTCAAAACAAAGATTTTGAGAATAGAATCAAGAGAGCTATGCCCAATACAACGGTTATCATCCCCGAGCCATTCGCCCTAAAGGTGGTCTCGCTCCCCAAGAGAGGTCAAGTCTAAGCTTGAGAAACTGGGGCTAATCAGAAGCTGAGCGGGAAATTCATTTTAGGGAGGAAAGTGATTGAAATTTAGATTTTTATCTTCTTAAAAGAGAGCCATAGGTGAAAACAAAATTTAGAATTTCATTTTTTATCTTAATTTTTCTTTTTCTCATTCAATCTTGTTCAAAGAAAGAGAAGGAAGCCCGCTACGAGCTGAA
>CAZGMN010000301.1:0-2974 GCA_964526905.1 uncultured Eubacteriales bacterium | reverse complement strand
TTTTATAAATGAAGGGAGCCGTGGATGAAAACGAGATCTAAGATTTTATTCTTGATTTTAATTTCCCCTTTTCTCATTCAATCTTGTTCGAAAAAAGAGAAGGAAGCCCGCTACGAGCTGAAAGAAATCAACGGCATCAAAGTCGTCCATAACTTTAGGAGTGAAGTCTTTAAACCGGTAAAATTTATTGAGGACCTTTCGATTGGAGTCCAAGAGGGTGACGAAGTTTACATGTTTTCAGACCCCAGAGATATTGATTCTGATTTACAGGGAAATATTTATGTCTTGGATTATAAAGAAGTCACGATAAAAAAGTATGATTCGCGTGGGAAGCATATTAAAAACATCGGACGGAAGGGGCAGGGACCGGGTGAATTTGAGATGCCTCGTTCTTTCATTGTGAGCGATGATGGTCGAATTTATGTCCAAGATATCCTCTCCTTAGAGATAGAGATGTTGAGCGCAGACGGCGATTACCTGGGAGCAGTGAATTTAAAGGATAGGTGTTATGAGGTTTTTATAAGCCCTGATGGAGAACTCGTTATCGGGGGAAAGTCTTATGTTGAGGGGAAAGATAAAGAAGTCGAATACATCTATCAGGTTTGCAAATATGATTTACAACAAAAGGAATTCATTCCTTTTTATAAACAGAAACAGCTTAGATATGATAGGCTTTCGTCCGGTGAAATTTCTTTGGAAGTTCCCTTATACGTGAGATGGAATATCGATTCTGGAGGACGCATCTATGTCGGCACCGCAAACAAATACGAGCTCAATGTTTTTTCACCACAATGCCAATTATTGTTTAAATTTATAAAAGATTACGAGCCCTTTCCTGTTGAAAAAGGATTAAGAGAAAGCATTTTTGAAAGGTTGTCGAGTTCAAGAACTCCTCTTGATTCGAGAGAATATGAAGAATACTTGAAATTTTATCCTGTATTTAAATCCATCTCTGTGGATGAGAAGGACAGAGTTTGGGTCGAGCTCTTTCAGCCTTCGAAAAAAGATTCTCAGATTCAGTCAACAAATTTTGATGTTTTTTCCCCAGAAGGAAAGTTTCTATTTTCAACCAAGATAGATAAATACGTCTATCCTCGATTGATTTTCAAGAATGGATATGTTTATACCTTGGTGCGGGATAACTCTGGATTCTCAAAGGCCTTAAGATTTAAAATTGAAGAAGATTGATGCCGAGGTTTTTTCCGAAAATTTCAGGAGAGATAGCCTGTGGCTTTGAGGAATAAAAAGCATGGGAGTGAGCGCTCAAATTTGAGCGCTGGGCTGCTCATGTTTAGATTAAAAGAAGGGAAGCTTCAAGTCTTTCTGGTCCATCCAGGCGGACCTTTCTGGGCGAAGAAGGATGAGGGTGCCTGGTCCATTCCCAAGGGCGAAGTCCGGGAGAACGAGCCTCTTCTCGACACAGCAGTTCGGGAGTTCGAGGAGGAAATCGGCGCCATGCCCAAAGGAGAATTCTTGGAGCTGGGCTGGATAAAGCAGCGAGGCGGAAAGATAGTCCATGCCTGGGCCTTTAAGGGCGATTATGATGAGAGCCGGCCGATCAAGAGCAACATGTTTAAAATGGAGTTTCCACCTGGCTCAGGAAGAATTCAAGAATTTCCCGAGATAGACAAGGCCTGTTTCTTTGATGTGGAAGAAGCCGCGAGAAAGATAAATCCCGCTCAGGTTGAATTCATCAAAAGGCTCCAAAATGCCCCTGACCTAAAGTCTGGTTAAGCTTGGTCGATTGAACAATCGATGAAAGAACATTTGGTCATCGTCCCTGGCGGCTTGAACACGGATATTGTCGGCCTTGGCGTGGACAGGCTTATTTCTGCAGGCGAGCTCACTCTGGGCGGCAAGTTGAAGATCGGGCCTGGAGGAAAGGCCAGGAACATGGCCCAGATGGCCGCAGCTTATTTAGGCAAGAATAAAGTCGCCATGGTCGGGAGAAGCAGCCGCGACCCTTTCAGGCTTTGGGAAATTCCTCTAAAGTCACTCAAGAATTCTGGGGTGGATACAGCCTTTGTTAAGATTTTGGGCTTCGAAGAAGCCAGTTTCAAATATCCGGGGATAGCCCTTATTCCAGTCGATAAGCAGGGAAGAAACCAGATTTATGTCTTGCCCGGGATGAATGCCGATTTTTGCCGAAAGGATATCGATGATGCCGCTGAGCTTTTTAAAAACAGAAATAAGAAGAAGATCATGCTCCTGGCACTCGAGATTCCTCTCGAGACAGTAAGATACTGTATCGAGAAGGCAGCTTTGAACGGAATCCGGGTGATTCTCGATCCTGGCGGCTTAAAGAGCCCGCTCGAAGGCATTCTGAATGAGAGTATTTTTTTGCTCAAGCCCAACGAACATGAGGCGAAGATACTGACCGGCCTTTCGATTCGTGACTTCAAATCAGCCAGAAAAGCTGCGGCTGTGCTTCTTTCCAAAGGCGTCCACAATATTCTTATTTCACACGGAGCAAACGGCGCATATTTATTCAATCAAGAGACAAGCCTTCATCTTTCCTGCCCAGAAGTTGAGGATACAGGCGTCTACGATGAGACCGGGTGCGGCGACCAGGTCACGGCCACTGTTGCCGCCTGTCTGGCTGAGGGGAAAAATCTAGTTGAGGCAGCAAGAATGTCTGTTTTAGCCGGAACCCTTCAATTTCACAAGGAGGGAATTCAGCCCATCAGCCGCGAAGAGCTCTTGAGAAACTGGTCAAAGCTAAAGAGTTTAGACTGAAGGCAGACAGCGATTATTCCGCCGCTGTTTTTTAGCATGATATCTTATTAAACCTTTGTATCAGGTTTCCCACACTAAATCCGCTTCTTTCCACTCGCCGGATTTCTCGATGCGAATCGTCTTTATTTCCAGGGACTTCAACTTCAATTGGATGAAGACTTCAGGTGACTTTAACCTTATTCGAGCCTGGGATTGAAGCCCGCAGCTCTCCTGGAAGCGGATGACAAGGGCATTGCCG
>CAZGMN010000300.1:0-3018 GCA_964526905.1 uncultured Eubacteriales bacterium | reverse complement strand
GATTTTCTATTTTTAATTTTCTATTATTTTATTTTCTTGAATTTTCAGGTTCTAAGGAGCAGCTGGAATCTAGCGAATATTTAAGACTCATTTATCTTGCTAATCCCCTCCATTTTTCTTTTGCTTTAAATTCACGATTTGTTCCTTGCCCTCGGCTTTCCGCTTGCCACCTGTGGCCTTGATCTTTAAGGAAGCAGGCCGTTGTTTACGAGGCGCATAAGAATTTCCAAAATCTTCCTGTTGTATAATCTTTGAAGATTCGTTAAATTATCAGATAAAGGGAAGAGTTGGAGAGAATAAATGATGAAAGAAGTCAGAAATCAAAGGTCTCAAAGAATTCTGTCATTTAACCAAATTGTGCCGGCTATTTTGATCCTGTCGATCATAATCATTTTCTCCTCATGCCAGAGAAATAAGGCTGACGCTGCTCGACAGGAACAAAAAAGGGTCAAACCTGGATTAGAAGTCTTTTTCGAAAAACACTTATCTCTTATCAAAGGAAAAAGGGTGGGCCTGATAACAAATCCAACTGGCGTTGACAGTCAGCTTCGTAGCACAATCGAACTCTTCTGCGAAAATCCAGAAATCCATCTTGTCGCTCTCTACGGTCCTGAGCATGGAATCAGGGGCAACGCCCAGGCCGGTGAATATGTTCCTTTTTCCATTGACGAAAAATACAAAATTCCCGTCTTCAGCCTTTATGGCCAATCCAAAAAGCCGGAGCCAGATATCTTCAAGAATATCGACGGCTACATGCGTTCTTTTGATACCAAAAAAATCGGAAAAATTCCTGAAAAAGTGATGGTCGATCGCATAGATGCCTTGATTTTCGACATCCAGGATGTAGGAACAAGGGTTTATACTTACATAGCGACAATGGTTTACTGCATGGAAGCGAGCGCTGAAAACGGCATCGATTTTATTGTCCTCGACAGGCCTAATCCCATAAACGGCCTGGATATGGAAGGCCCGCTATTGGAATATCCCGAATTCAGCTCATTTGTTGGCCTCTTTCCCATACCGATGAGACATGGGATGACAGTCGGAGAGCTGGCGATGCTCTTCAACGATAAGTTTTTGGAGAAAAAAGCAAGACTGATAGTTATTCCCCTTCAAGGATGGGAAAGGAAGATGTGGTTTGATCAGACAGGCCTTCCCTGGATTATCCCTTCGCCCAACATGCCGACGCTAGAGACAGCGACAGTTTATCCCGGCCAGGTGCTTTGGGAAGGGACGAATGTCTCTGAGGGGAGAGGGACAACCAAGCCCTTTGAAATCTTGGGAGCTCCGTGGATCGACGGCTATCAGCTCGCAAAAAAGCTCAACGACCTGCTCCTGCCTGGCGTGAGATTCAGAGAAGCCTGGTTCACGCCGACTTTCTCAAAGTACAGCGGAGAGCTGTGCTCCGGAGTTCAAGTCCACGTCACTGACAGAAATCGATATCGGCCCTTTTGGTCAACGCTTTATATCATAAAAACAACAATGGATATCTATCCTGAATATTTTAAATTCCATGCCGATTATCTGGACAAAATTACAGGAACATCCAAGGTCAGGGAAGCGCTTGAAAAAGGATTGGATGTTAAGGACATATTAAAAAATTTCGAAGAGCCTTTAAACAATTTCTCAAAATTACGAAAACCTTATTTGCTCTATGAATGAAATGAACCTCTATTTGATTCAGCACGGCTTACCCCTTCCTGAAGAAAAAGACCCTGGAAGACCGCTGAGCCCTGAAGGGGAAGAGCAGACTCGGAAAATCGCAAAATTTCTGAAATCTAAGAAAATCAGAGTCGACTGTCTCTGGCACAGCCCAAAATTGAGGGCGATTCAGACAGCCCGGATTATCTCCGAGTCCATTTCTTGTGCTGAAATTCATCAAAGGAACGACTTGAGTCCTTTAGATTCGGTCAGTGAATTTCCGCATAAAATAAAATCCTTGAATAAGAACTTGATGATTGTCGGGCATCTGCCCTTTCTACAAAAATTGGCAGCTTTGCTCTTGACCGGGACAGAGGACCATAAGATGATATCTTTCAAGTATTCAGGGGTTGTTTGCTTAGAATATACAGATACCTGGAAGATAGCCTGGATGATCGTTCCAGAAGTGGTGTAACTTTCGAGCCCTTAAGAATTGAAATTGAAAATCCTGAGAATTCAGTCAAGGACTTTTTCAATTCCAAATTTATGAAATTCGGCTTCAAGGTTAATATAAATCCTTAACTCATATTTCTTATGCGGACCTCGATTCCTTTGACATTCTTGAGGAGTTCCACGATCTTTGATGTCTCTGTGTCTCCGTAGTGATAAGGATAGAGTATTTTTGGCTTGAAAGCTCGCGCCGCGTCGGCAACCATCTCTGGAGTCATGGTGTAGGGAAGGTTCATGGGCAAAAAGGCAATGTCGATATTTTTAAGCGCCTTCATCTCCGGAGTATTCTCTGTATCCCCGGCAACATAGATTCTCTTATCGGCCAAAGTCAGGATATAGCCGTTGCCCTCTCCCTTGGGGTGGTAGGGGAGGCCTTCGCTCCTCATGTGGACAATGTTGTAAGCGGGAATGGCTTCAACCCTGATTCCCTGAACGATTCGAACCTCGCCATTTTTCAGGGCCTGACCGCCCGGATATTTTTCCTTACATTTTTCTGTATAAACTAAATCCGTTCCTTCTTTCTTGATAAGTTCAATCGCTCTAAGGTCAAAATGGTCGCCGTGCTCATGAGTGACTAGAATGATGTCAGCCTTGGGCAGGGTGGCATAATCCGCATACCTTGTCACCGGGTCAATATGGATAATCTTCCCGCCAAAAGCAAAGAAAAGCGTCGAGTGACCGAGGAAGGTGATCTTTAATTCACCCTGGGAAGTGGGAATACTGTCTTGCTCAAACTCCTGGCTGAATGCCGATGAATTTGAAAAAATAAACAAGAAAATGGCAATCAAACAAGAGAACTTAGCCAATGTTTACCTCCTTGATTGAATTCAAAACCGATAGCTTTATTCTGTAACAAAATCATTTATC
>CAZGMN010000299.1:0-3034 GCA_964526905.1 uncultured Eubacteriales bacterium | reverse complement strand
TGCCGATGTAGGATTCCAGAGGCTGAGCGATTTTCCCTCCATAAATTCCAGAGCCGATGATCAAATACTCAAATGCAGAAAGGTTTGGATTCTCGCGGGCATCAAAGACATCGGCGATGGCGCCCATCCCTTCTGAGATCCAAACAGCGGCATCGCGATTAGTCCCGTAGCGCGTCCCGAAAAGAACAGCCCACTTGTTCTTGCTCGGGTTGGGAAAGAACTTAAGAGGGAAAGCTTCAGACGCTAAAAAGCTTATCCCTCCGCCCATCAAAGCCGTCTTCATGAATTTCCTTCGTTCCATCTGACCTCCTTTTAATCCGTTTAAATTAAGCTCGTTAATTTAAATTATCTCTTTACAAAAAACAGTCTACAAAAATTCAATCCGTGTGTAAACAATGTGTGCCGGCATTTGCCAGATTTGGATTTGAAAACAGCCAGAAAAACCAAAATAAAAAACAATAACCGTGTTATAATCTGACGAAAAGGATTCCAGTGCTCAAGAAATATTTTTCTCCTGCCGAGTGTTTGAAGCGCCGGTTCCTATTCTTTCTTGCTCTCTGCTTCTCGGTGATAAGCGCCGCCTTCCCCCAGGCTGAACCTCCCAGAATAATCAGCCTCAAAGTCGCAGCCGATGAGGAATTCCGGACCAGGGAGAGGTGGCCGATGGACATTCGGCAATTGATAAAGGAAGCTTCAAGCTCATTTGAAAGACATTTCGGCCTTAGATTCGAGGTCAAGTCCTTTGAGAACTGGTCATCGGACGACAGGATTAAATCCACCCTCGAATTGTTGAATGACCTGAGAAAAAAAATCGATAAAGGTGAAAACGATATCGTCTTAGGTTTCACTTCCCAGCCTCGCCTCATCCGCGACCTCTCCGGAGTTGCAACTTATCTTCAAGGGTATGTGGTTGTCAGAGAGCTGCCGTCGATGCTCAATATGAAATTCATCTTAATCCATGAGCTCTCCCATCTCTTCGGAGCGGCCGACCTTAATGACAGCAGCTCCATCATGAACGGCAAAAATCCAGGAAGTGAATTCGATGCCTTCACAACCCGGATCATTCTTTTGAATAAAAATCGCAACTTTGACCCTAATACTTTTCCTTTGCCCAAGGACAAGCTCGACGAGGCCATAGCCATCTACAATCAGAGGAAAACACTCCAGCTGAAAGAAATCGACATTATCATTCAACTGGCCATCCTCTACCTGGAGAAAAAAGACTATGAATCTGTCATAAGAGAATCCCGCCAGGCCATTCAAATCGACCCTAATTTGGCCGAAGGCTATAATCTCTTGGGGATTGCCTATCGAAGGAAAGGGGAAGTCGAGCAAGCCATAAGCCAATACCAGAAAGTCCTTCAACTCCAGCCTGAGCTTCCTGAGGTTCATTACAACTTAGGCATAGCTTACAGCAAGAAAGGCATGCTGGATGAATCGATTGAAGAATACCAGAGGGCCATCGCACTCAATCCCTATTATGCTCTGGCTTATTCCAATCTGGGCCTTGTCTATGTCGAAAAAAAAATGACTGATGAAGCCATTGATGCCTGCCAGAGGGCTTTGGAGATTTATCCTCGACTGGCCAACGCTCTCTCGGCTTTGGGAGCAGCCTATATCCTTAAAAATAAATTTGATGAGGCTGAAGCCTTTTCCCGCAAGGCGCTGGAGATAGATCCTGAGCTCGAAGGAGCTCACAATAATTTGGGGAGCATCTATTTCAACAAAAAAATGGTCGGCCAGGCCATCGAAGAATACTTGAAAGCATTGGAGAAAGACCTTGACTATGGAGAAGCTCATTACAATCTTGGCCTGGCTTACTTATTCAAGGGCTCGTTTGATCAAGCGATTGTCGAATTTACAGCGGCAATTCAACTCAAGCCCGACTATTTTCAGGCATACTCTAACCTGGCTGTCTCTTATCTCGAGAAAAAGCTTCCTGAAAAGGCAGCCGAAGCCTGCCTCAAAGCCATTGAAATAAATCCCAACTATGCCAATGCCTATTCCAACCTTGGTTATGCTTACCTTCTTCAAGGCATGATCAAAGAAGCGGAAGCGGCTTGCCAGAAGGCGATTGCTCTTAATCCTGAAATTGCAGAGCCTCACAACCACCTGGGAATAATCCTGGAAAAGCAGAAAAAGACTGAGGAAGCAAAGGCTGAATACTTGAAAGCCATCGAATTAAAGCCAGAATATCCTGAAGCCCATTTCAACCTGGCCAATCTCTACTTTAAGGAAAATCTCCTCCCTGAATCAGAGGTTCACTATAAGAGAGTCATAGAGATTAGGCCTGGATTTGCCGAGGCTTACAACAACCTTGCTGTTGTCGATTTTTACCAGAAAAATTATGCTCTGGCCTTTGAACACATGAAGAAGGCAGAGGAGTTAGGGGCAAGCGTCCACCCCGATTTCAAGAAAGAAGTTCTGAAAAAGATAAAAAAATTGAGCCAGAGGCCTAGGTTGAATCCTCTCCCTTTCTCCGCCTTCTCCAATCTCTGACGTTTGTCCAAACTGAGGCAAAAAGAGCCAGGAGAAGAAAGAGAACGGCAAGAAAATCGACCAGCGTCTCACTCGTCTTTAGCCCGGTCAGGGAATCGATAAGGAATTTGGTGTAGCTCGACGGCATGTCGCTGTAGCCCAATTTCATCCTTACCTGCCAGTGCCAATCCGTGGAAGGGCAGTAGCCAAAACCGTACCATATGCCAAGGAACGTCCAGGAAAAAGCTGTCAGCAAGATGACAACAAGGTTCGCTATCCTTGTCTTCCTCCAGACCCAGCCGAAAAGGATGAAAACCATCAGCGCCGAATGGAAGACGAAGAAGAATTTATTCAAAAAAGCGTACATTTCTTTCTCCGAATTTTTTAAAAACTAAAGATTGGCTTACTCAAAGATCCTCTCTTGTTTAATTTTTGCATAATAAGTTTATTATAAAGAAAAAGAGGAAACAGAATAAATATAATTTAAGAATGGCAATAAAATTCAATTGAGGGCGAGGCTATCTCCTAAAACCTCTTTTAATCACCTAATTGGTAA
>CAZGMN010000298.1:0-3045 GCA_964526905.1 uncultured Eubacteriales bacterium | reverse complement strand
ATGGACATGGCGGATTTGGTCATCATCAACGACGGCTCCCTCGAAGACCTCTACCGAAAGCTGGAGGCAATATTATGAAGACAAAGAGAGTCTCCAAAGACCAATATTATTTAGGCATCGCCGAAGAAGTTGCGCGGCGCAGCACCTGCTTTCGCCGCTCCATAGGAGCAATCATCATCAAAGACGACCAGATCATCTCCACCGGCTATGTGGGCGCGCCGAGGAAAACCAAGGACAGCCTTGAACACGGCTTCTGCCTCAGGGACAAGCTCAACATTCCCCACGGCCAGCGTTATGAACTCTGCCGCAGCGTCCATGCCGAGCAGAACGCCATCATCAACGCCGCCCGGGCCGGAGTCAGCCTCTTCGGAGGCACGATGTACATCTACGGCAGCATCCCGGGAAATTCTAAGCCGATAAACGCTTTCCCCTGCTTCATCTGCAAGAAGATGATCATCAATGCCGGACTCGAGTGCGTCATCTGTTCGACCGCAGACGGAAAGATGAAAGTCTTTCGCGTTGAAGACTGGGTGAAGGACTGGCAGAAAGGCGACATCATCGACGACAAGCAGCAGTATGGGTGAGATGACTGAAATTATATTCTTGTCAGCAGATCTAAGCTCAACTTGACATCCAGACTTGTCATATTTTATTATTCGCAACGATGGGAAAAGGGAAAATTGGCGCATGAAGGTTAGATAAAGAGTAATAAGGAGGAATGAAAATGATTAAGCTCAAGACGACTATGTTATTCCTAACTATCATCGCCATTCTGGTCCTGAATAATCCGGTCCCAGCCCAAAGAGCTTGCGCTGACCAAGGCCCGGACTGCCGGCTGCTGACCTCGGCCGAGCTGAAGGCTATAAAGGAGCGGCTTTTGGCTTTGAAAGCAGCTTTGCCGGTCCCTGACCCGGCCCGCTACCCACTCGCCAAAGATGTGGACGAGGCATACACCATGCCCTTCATCGCGGAGGCAAACATCGGCGGAGGACCACTGTGCGGCTGTTCCTGGCGAGCCGGCTGTTTCATCGAGAAAAATAGCGTTGATTTCCCTTACGACCTTAAACCGGAACTCAAGAAGCCCGTGGTAAAGCCGAAGGCTGATAAGGAGCCCAAGGATACTGAAAAGGCTCTTAAAGAAGCGCTGGCTTGGGTCGAGTCGATGCAGGCCGACATCGGGAGCCGCATTGAGGTGCTCGCTCACCTTTATCCTCACCCGTTCCTGGTGAGTGAGGAAAACGGGAAGTGCGTGGACGTGAGCGACCCTGAGGCGGCCAACATCGAAAAGAGCGCCACTTTCCTCTCCTGGGAGGGAAGCGAGGGGACACAGCTCCACGTTATTTTCGGGCCGCGCACCTGCAAAGAGGTGGAGACACTGAGGGTTGGGAAGCCTGCTCCTAACTTTGCGCCGGTGATATCCATCGAACTCAGCATCTCCGGCCCGAAAGCCGAGGTCGCGGAACTCAAAAAAAAGATCAACCGTCAGGCCTTCGTGGCACTTCTCGGTCCGGTGGTGAAGTAAGCTGTGAGCCCCGGCGGATTCGGGGCGGCCGGTTATAAGCTGAAAAACTGAAAACCTTGAAATTATCCAAAATTTTTATTTCCTTCTTTATGCTTGCTTCTCTCCTCATTCCAGGCAGGCTTCAAGCAAACGATAAAGAGGATGACCAACAGGCAGCCCAGCCCGTCTCTGAACAAAAAACCAGCCTGCTCAAGCTCTTGGGAATAACTCCTTCTCCTGAATCGGTTGACTATGTTCAGAACAAGACTCAGTTTCAGCTTCATACTCTTCTCACCGAGCAGCGCCACCCCAAAACATGGAATCTCAGCCAAAAAATTCAGGAAGATGTCGAGGATGGCCTTGGCCAGCTTCTCTCCGTGGACGAGGACGTAGCTAAAAAGCTTGAGACTCTTGCCAAAGAAAAAGAGCCATTAGAGCAGGCTGCCCAGGCTCTGGAAGAGGCAATTCTCTCCGGCAAAAAAATCTACATCTACGGCTGCGGCGCCACCGGCCGACTGTCAAAACAGATGGAGAGCGCATTCTGGCGTCCTTTCTGGAGAAGAGCCCGATCAGACAAAGAAATATGGTCAAAAATCAAGTCAAGGCTCGGCGAGGCGATCGAAGGCCGGCTCATCGGAGAAATGACCGGCGCTGACCGGGCCCTGATCAGCTCCCTCGAAGGATTCGAAGACCTGCAGCTTATCGGACGCCTTCAGCTCGAAGAGAGGAAGGTCGAGAGAGGGGATGCGGTCATCTGCGTGACTGAAGGAGGGGAGACCTCCTCGGTTATCGGAACGATTCTTGCCGCTTTGGAGCAGTGGAAAAAGGCGGATGCCTATCACCCGCAGGAGACGAGAGAAAAGCTCTATTTTATCTACAACAATCCTGACGAGAGGCTGCTCCCTTTTGAGAGAAGCCGGAGAGTCATCGAAGAGCCCGGCATCACCAAAATAAACCTGACCACAGGGCCCCAGGCCATCACCGGCTCAACCCGGATGCAGGCAACGACAATCGAAACTTTCGTCGTCGGCAACATTTTACAAACCGCGCTCGAGCGCGCTTTAAAAAGTATTCTATCCAAAAAAGAAATGGCGAAGCTTGGCTTTGAGAATGAAATGCCGCTTGAAGAGAGGCTGAAGGAATTCTCTTCCATCCTCGAACAGGTCAGAAACAGCCTGCCGGCCATTGCCAAGCTCACCGAGCTTGAGGCTCAGACTTACAAAACAGAGCACTTCTCCACTTATTTCGCCCGAAGAGCCCTGATCAGCGTCTTCATCGACAGCACGGAAAGAAGCCCGACCTTCCGGCTCTTCCCCCTGGATACGGTCAATGAAGCAAAGAGGAAATGCTGGATTCAGGTCTGGACGCCTGCAGCCAACCTTCAGGTCGCCTGGCAAGCCTTTCTCGGAAGGCCGTTCAGAGGCCTGAACCCGGATTTCTACAAAAAACATTTTGAAGAAGAAATTGATGATGCCTACCTTGAAAAGGCGGCCCTGCAAAGCCTCAAGAACGCCGGGGATGAGCAGCAGTATCTCTATGATTTT
>CAZGMN010000297.1:0-3045 GCA_964526905.1 uncultured Eubacteriales bacterium | reverse complement strand
GAGAGGGTGTCAAAGGGAAGCCTGAAAATGCGCTTGCCCCGGCTCCCATCCTGAGATTTCAGCTTTTTATCAATCTCCTCTTCATACTCCAGGCGGTTCGGATTATTCTTGATGATGAGCTGGTAGGCAGAATCAAGGATGTCCTGGGTCGAGCGATAATTGACATTCAAGACAACCTTTTTATAGTCGGGATAGACTTTTCGAAAACTGTAGATGTTGCTCAAAGATGCTCCTCTGAAACGAAAGATGCTCTGGTCGTCGTCCCCGCAGACTGTCAAGTTGCGGTGCCGAGCCGCCAGAAGCTTGAGAAGCTCAAACTGGATGTAGTTTGTATCCTGGAATTCATCAACCAGGATATACTTGTATTTCTCCTGAAACTGCCTGAGAATCGAAGGCCTCTTCCGGAATAACTCCACCACCAGCAAAACCTGGTCCTCAAAATCAATCATTCCCTCACTCTTCAACAATTCCTGGTATTTCGTATAGACTCGGGCGAGCTCAAGATGCTTCAGGGCCTCTTCCTTCTCCGCCTCATTCGAGGCCTTCTTGAGCAGAGTTTGAGAATATCCAAGATACTCCTCAGGCTTGATATCCTCCTGCTTCAATCTTTTGATGGAGTCCAGGAGCTCCTGGATGTGCTTGGTTGGAAAACTCAGCGGGCGGTAATAATCGAGCGGAAAGTCGAAGAGATGCTTCCTGAAAAAAATGGCCTGCTCGACATCATCCAGAAGCTTGAAGTCCGGAGAAAAGCCGAGCTCAATTCCATAGTCTCTCAAGACTCTCTCGCCAAAGGAGTTGAAAGTGCTGATCTCGACAAAAGAGTAGCTGTAGGGAACGAGGAGGTCAACTCTCTCTTCCATCTCATTGGCCGCTTTCTCGGTGAAGGTCACAGCCAGGATTTCTTCTGGCCTGGCTAACTTTAAGGAAATGAGATAGGCGATGCGCTGGGTAATAACCTTTGTCTTTCCTGTTCCGGCTCCGGCGATAATCAACAGAGGTCCCTGCTTGTGGGTCACGGCCTTCCTTTGGGCGGAGTTCAAGTCTTTCAATAAGGGATGAACGCTTTCTGGACTGCTTGGTCGGGGCATAGCAAGAATGAAAGAATAAAGATTTATTTCTCTTTTATGATGAGAACCTTTTCATCTTTCTTCATCAGCCACAGTTTTTCTCGAGCCTTCTTCTCCACGGCTTTGGGGTTTGTCTCCAATTCTTTTATCTCTTTCTCCAATCGGCTCTTTTTGCTCTCCAGGCGCTTCATTTCTTGAAGCAGGGCTTTATATTCTCTCTGAGAGCGGTTAATCTCAATCAATCCCTTCTTCCCGAAAAAAGAAGCTGTGAGCAGGACCAAAAATAAAAAGCTCAGTCCGGCGATGATTAACTTCTTCCGCAAGGAAAAATGGCCTTTTTCTTTTATCTCCGTCACGAAACCAGCTCCAATCCAAACTTCATCAGTTTCTCCAGCTCCTTCTTGGATTCGGATTCGGCATAGCAACGGATCACGGGCTCTGTTCCTGAAAAGCGGAGAAGAAACCAGTCGTCATCAGAAAAATCCAGCTTTATCCCGTCGATGGTTTCAGAATGGACAACCTTTCTTTTATCAAGCTGCCGAGGAGGGCTCTTGATCAGCTTTTTCAGTTTCCTCTCTCTTGCCGAAGTCATGGGAATTGTCTTCTGCCTTCCCACTCTCTTTCCATATTTCCGAAACAGGTCATCGACCTGCTCTGATAAGCTCTTCCCCGATGAAGCCATCATCTCCGCAGCCAGCAGCCCGGCGAAAATCCCGTCTTTTTCCGGAAGGTGGTCTTTGATAGCCATGCAGGCACTCTCTTCTGCGCCGAAAATGATCTTTTTTTCGAGGAAGAGGTCGGCAATGTATTTGAACCCAACCGGCGTCTTATAAAGCTCGAGGTCATGCTTCCTGGCGATGCGGTCGATGAGATGAGTCGTGGCCACAGAACGGGCAACTCCGCCGCGCCACATTTTCTTGGTGACGAGGTAATCGAGGAGCAGAGAGAGAATCAAATTCTGAGAGACAAAATTACCTTTATCATCGACGATACCGAAACGGTCGCCGTCGGCATCTGTGGCAATTCCCAGCTGGCACTTCTTCTTCAAGACAAGCTTTTTCAATTCTCCAAGATTTTCCTCTGTGCATGAAGGAGTTATTCCTCCAAAATAGGGGTCGACATAGCCGTGAATCTCCTCGACCGGAATTTGATTCTCCTCGAGGACCTCATCAAGATATTCGCGGCTTGTCCCGTAAAGCAGGTCGACTCCGATTCTAATCTTCGATTGGCGGATGAGGTCGAAATCAATCTTCTCCTGAATAAAGGCAAGATAATCCTGCTGAAGGTCAATCTTCTCGATGAACTCCGTCTTGGGATAAAAAGGGCAGATGGGGTCTCTTTTCTTCAAAAGCTTTATCTCTTCCTCTATCTGATTGGTGACCTCAGGAAGGGCCGGCGCTCCTCTCTCTGTGTTCAGTTTTAGGCCGTTGTACTCCGGCGGATTGAAAGATGCCGTGAAATTGATTCCTCCCTGAGCTCTTCTTTTTATCACCTGATAGGCTTGAGCCTGGGAAGGGGCATCCCTGTCGGTCAGAAAAACATAGATCTCGCTGTTGGAAAGAACCTTGGCTGCTTCAAAGGCATATCTTTCTGAAAGAAAGCGGGTATCATAATTGACGACGACTGAGATCTGTCTTTCAGGAAATTTCTTCTTCAGGTAATTGGCCACCGCCTGGACGACTATTCTCACATTTTTAAAGGTGAACTCCCTGCCCATTATGGCTCGCCACCCAGAGGTTCCGAATTTTATCATTGTTTTTTGTAAAAATTATCACAAGACCTGGAGAAAAGCAACAGGGAAGCTCAGGCTTCATAGGGGACTCCTCACCTCCAACCCAAACCCAATGGCCTTCGCTTTAGAGAAAAAAGACCTTTGGCAATAGTGGCATTAAAGAAGTCCGCTTGGTTGTTACTTGATGATTTTGGAAAGGGTTCGCCATTGGAGGTGAATCAGATAATTTTAGAATGACATTTTTTG
>CAZGMN010000296.1:0-3068 GCA_964526905.1 uncultured Eubacteriales bacterium | reverse complement strand
GAATCTGATTGAAGAATAACAAATTGAAATCAAATAAAAAGAGCATTCTCATCGGTTCATGGGCGCGCTCATTATCATTGGCCAAGCGTGGTGTCCTCAACTATTTCAAGAAAACCCCGTTCTGTATTTCCTTCGAAATCACCCATTCCTGCAATGCCCGCTGCAAGCATTGCCATCTGGGCGGGCCGGTGAGAGAAGTCAGAGCTTCGCCCCAGAGGTATGGAGAAATTTGCCGTGAAATCAAGCCTGTCGTCGCCCAGCTTTCAGGCGGAGAGCCGCTGCTCCGCAAAGACCTGGAAGAGATTGTCAAGGCTTTTAGAGTTCCGGAAAGAGCCCCTTATATCGTCGTCACGACCAATGCCGCCCTATTGACCAAAGAAAAATACTACATGCTTCGTGAGGCAGGGGTCGATGAGTTCTCGATATCTCTGGATTATCCTGATGAGCGCCACGACGATTTCCGAGGCATTCCAGGATTATTCAATCGTATCAAAACCTTGGCTCAGGAGCTCGACGGCGAAAAGAACAAGGCGATTACCTTCATCTGTGTCGTTCAAAGGGACAATTTCAGAGAACTTATTCGGATGGCTGAACTGGCAAGAGAATGGAGAGCCAATGTCAATTTTAGCGCCTACACCTGGCTGAGGACAAACGATAGAAGCTACATGCTGCCCAAGGAGGACATGCCTGAGTTCAAGGATATCATCCGGCAGCTTTTGAAATTCAAGAGAAAGTATAACACGGTATTTACCTCGGATTACGCCTTGAGGAAAATGATCGGTTATTTCGAGAACGGCTATCATCCTCGCTGCCGGACCGGAGAAAAATTCATCAATGTCAATCCTGACGGAACATTCTCTCCCTGCGGTCTGCTCATAAAAGATTTCAAAACGGCTGAAGATCTCAGAAAAAATTTCGCGCTGGACAATACCTGTGTCTTCTGCTACACGAGTATCCGGGCTAATACAGAAAAGCCGGCGCGTTATCTGATCAAGGATAGCCTCAAATCGATCTAATATGAATGCATTAAATGCTTTTACATCGTCATAGCGAGCGACCGAAGGGAGTGCGGCAATCTCATCATTTGATGAGATTGCTTCGGCACTTCGCGCCTCGCAACGACATTTTAATGATGATTAGTTCTCTCTCCGAGGAGATAATAAATAGCCCCTCGTCTTCTTGAGAAATAACGGGCTCGAAAAGCAAAGCTCGATAGATTTTTCCGAATCATGAAAAAAAACAAGAGCCAAAATCCCCAAATCCCTGAAGCTCTGCCCAAGCCTCCCAGGCACATCCGGACCCTGATATTTGTCCTTGAAATCATCTTCATCATCGCCTTAATCACCTGGTGGCTGAGCTCGAAAACATCTCACAACAGCACAAGTCTTTGGGTGCTCTTCTTCTATTGCTTTCCCTCAGAATTGTTGATTTCTCCTTTTCCTCATGAGCCGGCCCTCCTCTATTTTGGCAAATTTTACTCTCCCCTTATTGTCGCTTCCATAAGTGTTATCGGAACAGTCATCACCGAGGCCATCAATTATTCTTTCTTTAATTACGTCATAGACATCGGCCCGATAAAAAAAGTTCGTGAAACCAAATCAGCCAAAAAGGTAATGAGGCTTTTTGGAAAAGCTCCGTTTTTCGCCCTCTTCCTCGCCGGACTTCTTCCGATTCCTTTCTATCCTTTCCGCATCTTGGTTGTCCTCGCTCGCTATCCTGTCCTTCCCTACCTCCTGGCTGTTTTTCTCTCAAGGTTTCCCCGTTTCATGGTGCTCTCCTTTGTCGGCCAGGTCATCAAGATCCCCGACTGGCTGCTGGCGATGCTCACGGTTATTCTCATCATCGCTTCCAACTTCCCCATTTTAAAGAAGGTCTTGGATAAAAAACTCGCAATCGGGCGTCGCTGGCGAAAAGGAAATGTCTCTTGAGGACGCATACTCTGCCGACGGGACCAATCCTGTTCCTCGCCGCGCTCCGGTTCATATGCTTGCTGCCTGAGGGCGAGAATCAGAGGAGCATTTTTCCCTATGCCTTCAGCAAGGGGGTCCACTGGCTGTTCAAGAGCCCGAAATCCTCACTCCGGATTTCACTCATACCGCAGCGAGTCAACAGGATCGGACACAGCTGATTTTATAGACAGGTCAAAATCCGTATCCGGAAAAAAGTGCTCAACGGGATGGCCCGGCCACAACGCTTTCCATTGGGATTCGACAAAGGCCAGTGTTTCCTTCAGGTTGGTGATGTTTATGGAAAGTGTGCCCTCCCTCCATATCCTGTCCGCAAACGTTTTCCAAGCGCTTCCTCAGGACGGCTCCAGCCAAAGGCTTTAACCGCTGCCTCTCACTGAAATTAACATCCGCAACCAGATGAAGAGATGAGAATTTAAAGATCCTCTCTAACCAATTCTAAGAACCTTTGCTCCGCGGATTTTTCTTTCCTTGATTTCTATCAGAGCCTTGTTGGCTTCTTCCAACGAATATTCCTGAGTTTCAGGCTTGATGGGAATCTCTGCGGCCAGCTTGAGAAATTCGGACACGTCGGCTCGCTCGACGTTAGCTACGCTTTTAATCTCCTTCTCCATCCAGAGATATGTAGGATAATTCAAATTCAGGAGAGAGTTCTTATCCAAGTCTTCTTTGCGGATGGCGTTGATGACAAGTCTTCCTCCACTGTCCAGGTTTCTCAGCGCCTCAATTACCGGCTTCCAGACCGGAGTTGTGTCGATAATACTGTCCAGCTTTTCAGGAGGCATATCCTCCGTTTTACCTGTCCAGACGGCCCCGAGCTCGCGGGCAAATCCCCTTTCCTTCTCCGCCCTGGCAAAGACATAAACCTTTGTCTTCGGGAATCTGTGCTTGACCATCATCAAGACAAGATGGCCGGAAGCTCCAAAGCCGGTGAGGCCGAGGTTCTGGCCGTCTCTGAGGTTCGTCAATTTTAGGGAGCGATAGCCTATTGCACCTGCGCAAAGAAGCGGAGCAGCTTCCAAGTCAGAGAAAATTTCTGGAATTGCGTAGGCAAAATCTTCTCGAACCGTCATGTATTCGGCGTATCCGCCATCAGCATCC
>CAZGMN010000295.1:0-3095 GCA_964526905.1 uncultured Eubacteriales bacterium | reverse complement strand
CATATACCCTAAAGAAGAGCAAAACTCCAAGATATTCTTCCCAAATCTTCATCAAGAGCGAAGCACCGCGCCTATCTCCTAAATTCGACCTGAAAAGATAACGGCGCTTGGTCTGACCGCTGCCGATGATAATTTAACAAAATTATTTATGGTTATATTTTTATTTCGCTTTTTTCTGAACAGGCACCCAGATTTCGGTCCTCAGCTCCTCTGGCTTGACCTTGGAAGGGTCTCTATCTATATAGCTCTCGAAAACAGGGCCCGCGACCTTGTAGCCATTTTTATCGATATAAGCAAAAATCTTGTCATAAGTCTTACCTGTCGTCTCATAAGGACCGAGATGAAGAGCAACAGCAATCGTCTTGAAAAGAAATTCGGTTTTCTTTAAAGGAGCATTGACAATTGAATCTTTTAAGACAGGGATGCCTATCGCCCATTTCAACTCCTCGGGTTTCACCTGCTCAGGCGAATTGAAGTAAATCCCGAAAAGGTTTCCTCCAAACGGCAATTTTTGCTTCATGAATTCCTGCATGAAGAGACCGACTTTTACCGGAATCTGCTCAAAGGGCCCTTGAAAATCCATCGAAGCATACCAGAATGGGGTTACATCCTTGACAACAACTCCCTCTTGGGCAAGAAGAAAAGCAGAAGCTAATAACAAAATTGCAAAAAAAATAGCCTTTCTCATCTGACCTCCTAAGTTTGATTCATATCGATGCTTGCCTGAAAGACATTGATCATCTTCTCGCTTTCAGCAGAACGAATTCATTATATGGACATTGAAGCTTAGAGTCAAAATTCGATTTGAATTCGATAAGGATAAAGTCAAAAAGCTGAGAGACCACCGGCTGCTTTAAGGTCTTCGAGAAAAATTCCTTTGGTTATCGACCAGGAGGAAACTCTTTTCTCTTTTTTCTCGTATATAGGATATGAGTTTACTCAGATTAAGAGAGAAAACTATAATATTTTATTTTTTCATAGCCAAGATGCCCAACGCAGAAAAAACATGCTGCTTGGAATATGTTTTGTTAAAGCATTGAAAGGAGTCGCAGGATGAAGATAAAAGCTTTATTCATGGTCATTCTGTTTTTAATTTATGTGCCTCTTTTGATTGGATCAAAAGTTCCCAAGCCTCAAGAGCAAAAGACAGTTAAAGCCATTCAGGCAGACCAGCCCGTTAGCATAGACGGCATTCTCAATGAAAAAATCTGGCAGCAGGAAGGATATACTGATTTTCTTCAATCTGACCCTCATGACGGCGCCCAGCCCACAGAAAAAACTGAGGTCTGGGTCGCCTATGACGAAAAAGCCCTTTATGTCGCAGCCAGGCTTTATGATTCTCAGCCTAAGCTCATCATTCGCCGCTTGGGGCGCCGCGACGATTTCGTCGATTCCGACTGGTTCATCTTTGCCGTTGACCCCTATTACGACCGCCGCTCAGGCTACCAGTTTGCCGTAAATCCTTCAGGCTCCATAGTCGACTGGACTCTTTACAACGACGGGTATGAGGATAATACCTGGGATGGAGTCTGGGAATGGAAAGCCAGCATTGACGATAAGGGCTGGTGCGTTGAGATGAGAATTCCCTACAACCAGCTCCGTTTTCCAAAAAAAGATGAATACACATGGGGAGTCGATTTTATAAGAATCATCAAGCGCAAGAACGAAAAAGTTGCCTTTGTCTGGATTCCAAAAGAAGATACGGCCTATGTCTCTCGCTTTGCCCAGCTGGTTGGCATTAACGCTATTCGACCCGGTCGTCACCTTGAATTTCTTCCTTACACAGTCGGTCAGGCAGGATTCAGCCCGGCTGAAGCGGGCAATCCTTTTAAAACAGGTAAAAAATACCTGGCTAATACCGGCTTCGACCTTAAAGTTGGCTTGAAGAGCAATCTGACACTCGACGCTACAGTCAATCCTGACTTTGGGCAAGTTGAAGTTGACCCAGCCGTGATCAACCTCTCAGCCTATGAGACCTATTATCAAGAAAAAAGACCGTTTTTCATCGAAGGGTCGAACACCTTCGACGAGTTCGGCCGCGGAGGTTCGGCAATGAATGCCAATATCAACTGGCCTCAACCCTCACTCTTTTACAGCCGAAGGATTGGCCGCGCCCCTCAAGGTTATGTGACACAGGACGGATATGTAGACTTTCCAGATCGGTCAACCATTCTCGGCGCTTTCAAGCTTACGGGCAAAGTGGCTACAGGCTGGAACCTTGCTTTTATCAATGCCTTGACTGCCCGAGAATATGCTGAAATCGATTCTTCTGGAGAGCGTTTCCGGGAAGAGGTCGAGCCCATCTCCTACTACGGCGTGCTCCGTACTCAGAAGGAGTTTAAAGAAGGACATCAAGGGATAGGCTTTTTAGCAACTTCAGTCATCAGAGATTTGAGGAATGATAATCTCTCCGGGATGCTCAACAAGAGGGCTTTCAGCTTAGCCGTCGACGGCTGGAGCTACCTGGACAAGAATAGAAATTGGGTTTTCGGCGGCTGGTTCGGGGGCACTCTGGTGGAAGGAAGTCAGGAGGAAATCCTGAATCTGCAGCGCTCTTCGCTCCACTATTTCCAGCGCCCGGATGCAACTCATGTCGAGGTTGATGAGAATGCGACTTCTCTTTCCGGTTGGGGAGGTCGCTTAACTCTTGGGAGACAGAAAGGGAGATTTCTTTTAAGCGCTGCTCTCGGCGTTCTGTCCCCAGGCTTTGACCCTAACGATATCGGCTTTCAATTCGGCGCTTCTGATATCATCAATGCCCACCTGCTTTTGGCCTATCGCTGGCCGCACCCCGGAAAAGTTTTTCGCAACATAATGATCTATACCGGTCCCTTCAGGAATTACGATTTTGGCGGCAACAAAAACTGGGATGGAGTTCTCGCTGCGGCTGAAGGGGAGTTTTTGAACTACTGGGGATTTCAAACAATGGTCGCCTATAACCCAGAAACAATTTCAAAAAATTTGACAAGAGGCGGCCCTCTTGCTCTTATCCCGTCCGGCTATCAGATAGATTTGGGAGTTAACAGCGACAGCCGGAAACCCATCGTGCTTTCTGGATACGAAAGCTTCTACAAGAGACCAGCAGAGAGTTATCA
>CAZGMN010000294.1:0-3136 GCA_964526905.1 uncultured Eubacteriales bacterium | reverse complement strand
CTTCAAGAGTATGCCTGGCAAAGACGTGAGCAATGACGGCCATGTCGATCGAGCTTTTACGGAAAATGTCTTCATAGTAATTTTCCGGCTGGAAGGTGATGTGGGTGTGGCAGTCGATGAGGCCTGGAAGGACTGTGGCCTTGCTGAGGTCGATAACTTCAGCGCCGGCAGGAAATGCCAGCGCCTGGCCGACGGCCACAATCCTTTCGCCTTCGATGAGGATGACGGCGTTGGCCATTGGCTCATTGCTCCTGCCGTCAATCAGCTGGCCGGCTCGAATGGCGATGCGCTTGGGTAGTTCTTTCTTCTCAGCCTGCTCTGCGGCATAAATATAGGCTATAGCCATAAGTAACACAGCCACAATCGCCAGCCATAGAACCTTGGTTCTTATCTTCATTTCTCCCTCCTTGTTCTTTATATTAAATTTTCTATTTGAATGACTTTACTCAGAGCTTGGAAAGGTAGAGAGAACGACTAAGCTAAGCTGCGGCGTGAAACGCCGTCAGCTTCAGCGATTTGTTAGCTGTTTACTCTCGCTTCAGCTTCTTGTAGTACTCCAGATAGAACCAAAAGCTGAACATGATGATAATGAGAACGAGAAACCCCACAGCCACAACAGATAGCCATGAGTAGCTCTTGATTTGATAGATCATAATCGCGATAAGAGGGACGCAGACGAAATTGCTCACAATTGCAACAAAAAAACTCCATCGTCGGGTCTTCTGTGCAAAACTCGTCCCCCGCGCACTTGGTACCTCTGGAATTTCTACTGGATCAAGTCGAATTGCTAAGGCATGATGGAACCAGAGCGCGAAAAGAATGAAGGAGATGAAAGGACAAGCCAACAAGACGCGTGACCAGTCGTGAGCATTATTTAGAGCAAACGAAATTAGGACACCGTTTGCAATCAAGTTTAGTTTGAATAGCTCAAACTGAAAACCGGATCGCTGATTCGCTTCGTCTTCTCTCATTTCTCATTCCTCCAGCTAACTGAAAAATATCTGTCTATAAGAAAAAAATCAAGGAAAATCAGAAAGCGCTATTCTTGACCTTTTCTGGCAGGATTGCTCCCTATTGATGGCTTTCGATAAGCTTTTTGGCAGGATAGCCAGAGGTATCTCGCCATATGAAGCGGGTTATCCTGCCTTTCTCATCCTTCTCAAAGATAATTGTTGCCCAGAAATTCCTGTCAAGAAATTTGGTTGGCGAAAGCGGCATGAGCAGGCCGCTAAATTTATCACTCCACTTCATGAGGAGATAATCGCCTTCCCTTTCTATATTTGCTATCGCTCCCGGCCGATAGTAATCACTGCCGAATTGATAGCGGCCGGTTAAACCATCCAGCACCTTCGGCTCTAACTTCACAGGCTTCAATTCAGCCTGCACTTCATATTTCTCGCCAAAAAGAATCGAAGCTAAATCCTTAATCATCAGATGAGGCACAGGCGCATAATTGTTGCTGAGGATGATGATACAGGCATCGTCATCTAAGTATCGATCCAAATAAGAAGTGAAGCCAGGGCTTCTTCCGTTATAATAGGCCACTCTTCTGTTCAATCGTTTGCCAAGAAACCAAGGATAGCCAATGCCCTTTGCCTGCTCAGAAAAAATTTTTTTCAGAGTTTCTTTTTCCAATACTTTTTCAGTGTAAAGCGAACGGTCCCATTTGTATAAGTCCTCGACAGTTGAATATAGCGAGCCATTTCCGGTTTTGATCGACCAATCGAGGTATGGAGCATTCTCGATGTCGAATGCTCCGGCAGGGACATAGCCAGAAGCGCGATTCTTGAGCAGGGATTCGGGCCTGTCATTGTGTCCAGTGCCATGCATTTCAAGGGGGTCAAAGATATTTCTCTTCAAAAATTCGGCGCAGCTCATCCCGGAAGCCTTCTCGATGATGAAAGCCAGAAGATTATAGTTGGAATTGCTGTATTGATATCTATCGCCCGGATTAAATTCAAGAGGTTTGCCTTTGAAGATGGCGATGATTTCTGTCAGGGTATGATGAAATTTCGATTTTTGCTCATAATCCGGGAAATTATTCACATTCGGTATCCCTGATGTATGAGTGAGCAAGTGATGGATGGTGATTTTATCGCCTTTCGGATAATCAGAGATGAAGCTGGAAAGGGTGTCAGTGAGTCTCAATTTCCCTCTTTCCTCGAGAATCATGATAGCAGCGGCGGTGAAGGTTTTTGAGATGGATGCAATCTGAAACTTGGTCTTTGGAGTGTTCAAAATGCCGAGCTCATAATTCGCCATTCCATAGCCCTTGCTCAGCAAGACTTTCCCGGCTTTTGCCATAAGAATCGCTCCGCTGAAGCCTCCAGCATCGATATCGGGCTTGACATATTCGTCAACTTTGGACTCTATCGCTTTTGCTTCTTTGTCTGGAAACTCTTGTTCCTGACCTGTTGAAATCAGAGCGAAATTGAATGATAAGAAGAAAAGGAGGAAAAGCCATTTTTCTTTATTAAAGCAACTCGCATCTTTCATTTTATATCCTTTAAGTCACCTTTTCTCTATCATAACAATTCATATGCCTTGAATCCCTGTTTTCTGGAACAGAGCTTTGAATCCTAATCTTATGTTACTCTTATAAAATTGACAATCATAGTCATTTAGACTATGCCTATGAAGGTGTTGCTCATGAAAGAAAATTTTACTCTGACCGAAGCCAAGGCGAGATTATCAGAAATCATCAATCGTCTTATCTACCACAAGAGCAATATTATGATCACCAAAAAGGGAAAAAGAGTCGCTGTGATTATGCCCTTTGAAATATATCAGAATTTAGAAAAAGGCCAGAGCAAAGGATTAATTCTCGCCTCTAAAGCGCTTAAAGATATTGACAAAGAGGTCGATGAAATGTGCAATTTGATTTACCGTGAAAGAGAAAGAGAAAAGAGTCGCCTGGTCTTACTTTAATGTATCTTTTTGACACAGATGTCTTAAGCAATGTGGTCGAGAAAAATCCCTCTCTTTATTGAAAAAACTAAAGAAGACTCCTAGAGAATTTCAGTTCAGTTAACTCTTGTCACGAGCAACATCAGACATTTTAAAGATATCCCTGGTCTCAGTGTTGAAAATTGGATAATTTATTTATTGCACCCTGCCTGTGTTCTCATCAACGCTC
>CAZGMN010000293.1:0-3141 GCA_964526905.1 uncultured Eubacteriales bacterium | reverse complement strand
AATTTCATAGGACCTCCTTTTTTGAAAATAAGACGATAAGATTATTTTCTCTTTGCTTAAGCCTTGGCATACAACCCTTAGCAATAAAAATAAGAATTGGGTTGGCTTTTGTCAAGCGCTTTTTCCACTGCTATCTGTCTTTACTCTGCAGCGGAATGCAATTATAATAAGGCATCATCGAAACAAGCTGCTCGTTATCGCTTGGTGCGGAAGTGGCGGAACTGGTAGACGCGTAAGCCTCAGGAGTTTATGGTCGAAAGACCGTGTGGGTTCGAGTCCCACCTTCCGCACCAATTCAAGATGAAAAGGGCCCTGTCCAAGAGATCAAAATAAACAGATGTCTTCAACAAAGAGCATCCTTCTCATCAATCCCTGGATCTATGATTTCACCGCCTATGACTTCTGGCTGAAGCCTCTCGGCCTTCTTTATATGGCTTCGCTTCTCAAGAAGAACACAAATTTTCGCCTTTGTTTTCTCGATTGTCTGGACCGCCATCATCCTCTTTTAGAAAAAAAATATAAAAGCAAGCCTGATGGAAGAGGACCATTTCCCAAAGAGGAAATTCCCAAGCCTGCGGTCCTGAAGGATATTCCCAGAAGATACTCTCGCTACGGAATTCCTCTCCCGCTCTTTATTCATGATTTAAGCAAGCTCCCTCAGCCTGAGCTTGTTCTCATCACCTGCACCATGACTTACTGGTATCCGGGCGTTCAGCTTGTTGTCGAACTCGTTCGCAAAAAATTCGGGCAGGTTCCTGTCATTTTGGGTGGAGTCTATCCGACTTTAATGCCTGAACACGCCCGCAGGTTTTCTGGAGCAGATTTTGTTTTCCAGGGGCCAGGGGAAAGGGGCCTTCTCTCTCTGGTGAGGCAGATCTTAGGGGATAGCTCCTGCCCTGACTATCATTATCAATACCTCGACGAGGTTCCCTGGCCTTCTTTTGAACTGCTGAGAAATAAAGAAACACTTCCCATCCTGACCTCGAGAGGCTGTCCTTTCAACTGCTCCTTCTGCGGCGTTGCGCTGCTCTGCCAAAATTTTGAGCAGAGGAAACCTTCCTCTGTTGTCTTGGAAATAGAAAGTCATTTCCAGCAGCATAAGGCTCGAAATTTTGCTTTTTACGATGACTCCCTTCTCCTCGAAAAGGAGAGTCATTTTTTGCCCATCCTGAGAGAGATTGTTCGAAAAAATCTTCCGTTTGTTTTTCACACGCCCAATGGTCTTCACGTGAGAGAGGTTGACTTTGAGGTTGCCTCTCTTTTTAAGAAAGCAAATTTTCAGAGCCTTTTTCTCAGCCAGGAATTCTTTGATGAAGACATGCTCAGCAAGTCTTCTCCCAAGGTTTCAGAGGGAGACCTGGAGAGGGCCCTCTTTCATCTGGAGAAAGCCGGCTACAGCCGCCAGCAGGTCAATGTCTACCTCTTGGCCGGACTTCCAGGCCAAGATATTTCTGGAATCAGAGAGAGCATCCTTCATGTCCGCCGATTGGGTGCAAGGCCGAGATTATCCTTTTTCTCTCCTGTTCCAGGCACTGTGGAATGGAAAAATCTTGTTAGAAAGGGCTTTTTATCTGCGGACAGCGATCCCCTGCTTCATAATAAGCTTGTCTTTCCTTATCTCGGAGCAAGCATCACCGCCCAAAATTTTGAACTCCTGAGGAAGTTCATGAACAATCCAGCTTGAGTTTATTCGCTGTTCAAATAGACTCGTTGGCTAAATGCTCATCGCGCTTTCTCCAGCTGCTCTTTGGCCCACATGGCAGCGCCGATAAAGCCGGCCTTGTTTCCAAGTGTAGCCTTTTTGATTTGGCAGCATTCGAAGGATGCCTTGAAGGCTCTCTTCCGTGCTTCTTCAAGAGCAGGCAAGAGGAGCAGGTCGCCTGCAGCCATAACAGCACCGCCGAGGAGAATCTTCTCCGGGTTCAGGAAGTTGATAACCGTGCCGAGTCCGACGCCTAAATAATAGCCGGCCTGAGCAAAAGCTCGGCGGGCATTCCCATCCCCTTTTTTGGCCCTGCGGAAGACTTCTTCTGAAGAAATCTTCTCTTTTGTCTTTCTTAAAGCATTGTATTTTTTAACAATCTTTGAGGCCGAGACTTCTGATTCGAGGCAGCCGCAGCTTCCGCAGTTGCATCGTTCTCCTTCAGGATTAACAATCATGTGCCCCAACTCTCCGCCAAATCCGCACTTGCCCATCCAGAGCTGCCCCTCAAGAATAATTCCTGAGCCGACGCCGGTTCCTATGGTAAAGAAGACCAAGCTCTGAGCACCCCTGCCGGCCCCGCATTTAAACTCGCCGAAGGCAGCCAGGTTGGCATCATTGTTGACCCAGAAAGGGACTTTGATGAACTGAGAGAGGGCAGGATTGAGGTCAAAATCGTCGAGTTCTTTATAATTGGGCGATTGAAGAATGCGGCTTTTTTTAAGGCTGTATATGCCCGGGAATCCAAAGCCTGCAGCTTTGATTTCCTTCAGTTCTTTTCTCTTAAAACCTTCCCAGATATTTTGGAGGAGATGAAGAAGTCCTTCAATTGTCGCTGGCGTGCTTGCCTTCTGTTCGAGAAGAATTTTTCCGCGAGAATCCACCAACCCGTATTTCAATTGAGTTCCACCCAGGTCGAATCCGGCAAAGACTGGCATTTTTTGACTGCAAATTCCAGATTGTTTCAAGAATCGAAAGAAGTCTAAAAAATTTTAGAATTAAAGTGAATATGCTTTATGGAACAAATTCTGCAGATGAAGGCACTCATCCTTCTTTGTCCGGTGGCTTGGGCTTTTCAGGATGGGTTTCGCTTTCTTTTTCTTTCGCTGATGAGATGGATTTTCGGAAGTTTTTTATGCCCTCTCCCAAAGACTTACCGAGATCTGGGATCCTTCTTGCGCCGAAGATGATGACAACAATCAAAAGTATGAGAAGAAGCTCTGTCGGGCCGATAGGGCCGAATAGAAACATCATAACCTCCTTCCGAGGCTTTTTTCATTCTTAATCAATGATAAAACAAAATTACTTCAGTCCAGGCTAAAAGTCAAGCATATGAGGCTCGAGTTCCTTAGGAATCGCATTTTGAAACGGAGACGGATTGCTGAAAAAGTATTCGGTCAAAAATGATAATTTAGGCTCAATCTGAAAACTCTTGACCC
>CAZGMN010000292.1:0-3146 GCA_964526905.1 uncultured Eubacteriales bacterium | reverse complement strand
ATTTGTCATCATTTAAGCTCTATGCAGAAAATAGAAAGATGGAGAATTGAAGAGCTCTCTCTATTGCTGAGCGAAATAAGCTCCTTGCTTATGAAGGGTGACAATTCCGAATGGGCGAATGTTTTTAGCCATTTTCATGATGAGACAAAAAACATTATCTCTAAAAAAGAAGTCGACCTGGATTCTCTTGAAAGACTGGTAAGAAATATCAAGAACTATTTCTCAATGAGCCATTCTATCAAAGATATATTCCTCTGGCACGAAGATTCAAAGGAGATGGAAAAGGCAAATCAAGATTTCTATCTCGTTCAATCCCGACTCTTAAATGTTCTCCTTGAGCTGGAAGAGCTCGCTATCGAGCGCATCCATTGAAAGCAAATCTTCAAGAAAGATTAGATTTCTATCAATCCGAATTTTTTTAAGACTCTCAAGACAGCAAACGTCACCCAGAGATGGTCTTCCAAAGAGGACTTTTTATTCCCGGCTTCCCAGTAGCCCTGCTCGGTCTGTTTTTTCATCAGCCATTCCAGCCCTCTTTGGATTCTTTCATCTTCCAGGCAAAAACCGATCTTGGAAAGAGAATCAAGGGTGCTCAAAATATCTGTTGCCCAGAAAGGATAGATGATTTCCTCCCAGAATGAAGGGAGACGCCGGTCGTTGTATTTATCTTCCTTGAAAAAGCGGCTCAGCATCAGTTCACCCGCTTTTCTTGCTTCCCTGCTTTTTCTCCACGTGGGAGATGCGGCAAGAGCCCTAAGGACCATGCCGGTAACGAGGTGGGAGAAAGGACGGGATTTATCAGGTTTGACCGGATTGAGCCTTAGCTGAGCTTTAAAATTATAACGATTTTTTAGCTGTTCCTGGTCGATGGTTCGATAAGGAATAACCCAACCGCCGTCGTCCTGTCTATTTTTAATAATCCAGCGGAATCCTTTTTGTGTCTTCTTATCGCCGTGCATCCCATAAAAACAGAGAATCTCGAGGGTCAAGGCATGATAGGTCGGAGAGTATTCATTGAGATAAGCACCCCGGAAATCCCCTTCCTTAGACTGCGTTGAAAAAAGGAAGTTAATTGCCTTTTGAATTCCGGGCTCTTCGAGCGAGCAGCCATAATCGTAGAGTCTGAATAGATTTTTTAACGTCTCGACAATATAATATGTCTTCTCCCAGCGTGGGTGGCCTTCATACCTTCTTTTGCACCAGCCGCCGTTTGATTTTTGTGATTTTAGAATTCTTATTCGAGATGCGAATTTCTGCAAATTCTTATATTCTCTTTCTGTTGGAACTTCGAGAATCTCTTTTTTCAGCCAGTAAAGGATGGGCAGATTCCCTCTGGCCAAGAGGAACTCAATGGCATTGTTTGGATTAAACTTCGTCACCGCTCTTACTCAGACAATCTTGTTTTGAGCTGTTTAGTCCTTATCTTTGCCCTTGCCATAGATAATCACTCCGGGACGCCGCGAATTATATTTTCCGTTTTCAACAACAAGCTCTCCGTTGACAATGACATATTTGAGCCCTTGACTGAATTGATGAGGCTCAGCGAAAGTGGCTTTATCTTCGAAAGCATTTTCGTCAAAAATCGTTATGTCGGCATACATCCCCTCTTTGACCAATCCCCTCTCTCTCAGTCTCAGCGTCTGAGCCGGCAAGGAGGTCATCTTCCTCACTGCTTCTTCCAAGGGAAGGATTTTCTTCTCTCTGACATAGCGGGCAAAGACTCTGGGAAAAGTTCCATAATTCCTTGGATGAGGAGCTCCGCGTCCGAAGACTTCGATCTCGCCGTCAGAAGCATGCATGGTATAAGGAAGCCGCATCAGGTTCTCGACATCTTTTTCGTCCATCTGGAAGAAAACAGCCGAGGCTCCGCCGTTTTTCTCGATATCAATAATTAAATCGGCTGCATTATTCACTGTGGGCGTTTGACCCTTGGAAATAAGAATCTCCTGAAGGTTCTTGCCTTCGAACTCAGGAAATTTCCGTGAGCTGGCGATGTAAATCGTTTCCAATTTGTTGATTCTTCTTATGGAGCTTAGCCTTCTTTCGATTATAAAAGATTTTATTTGTTCATAAGCCTTTTCGTCTTTAAGCCTTTCCTGGAATTTTCCCCTTCCTCCCTCAAAGGCCCAGGAAGGAAAACTGCTCTCAAAGCCTGAGCTGGTGGCCGTATAAGGATACTGGTCAAGGGTGACCTCGACTCCTCTCTTTCTGGCCTCTTCGACCGGGCGGGTTATTCTTTCCAGTTGATTCCAGACAGCCTCATCAGTCAGCTTGATATGAGAAATTTGGACAGGAATGCCATTTTTTTCACCGATGGAAATGGCTTCCTCAATGGCTTCTGTGATGTGTAACCCCTGGTCCCTGATGTGCGAAGCATAGATTCCACCATAACCAGAGACGACCGAGGCAAGTTGAACGATTTCATCTGTTTTAGAATAAATTCCTGGAAGATAGGCAAGACCTGTTGAAAATCCTATGGCACCGGCCTTCATCTCTTGGTCAACCAAGTCCTTCATCTTTTCCATCTCTTCTTCTGTCGGAGGGCTCATCTTGAAGCCCATGACCTGCTGCTTAATAGTGTTGTGCCCGACAAGGCATCCAAAATTAATTGAAATTCCTTTTTCCCTGATCTTTTCAAAATGTTCATGCAGAGGAAAAGGATGACCTCCGCAGTTCCCTCCAATGACTGTTGTCACTCCCTGGTGGATATAGTTATCAGCAGAAGGGACGTTGACGATATCCTGGTCACAATGGGTGTGAATATCGATAAAACCGGGGCAGACAATCAGTCCCTGAGCATTGATTAGTTCCTTAGCTTGATTTTCATCTATATCGCCAATCTTAGAAATCTTTTTATTCTTAATTCCAATCTCAGCCCTAAACCACGGATTGCCTGTCCCATCGACGATGAGGCCGTTGTTTATGACAAGGTCATAAGATTTCTTTGGGGAAGTGCAGGAGAATAAGAAAAAAAAGATAGCCAGTCCTGTAAGAGAGAGAACTATGCCTCTTCTAAGTTCTTTTTGAAGCATGAGCTGAGAGTTATAAATTTTATTCCAATTTGAAAAGTTCTGTCAATTTCCTGCAGGCATTTTTTCAGGTCGATGCATTTTTATCTAATTGATAACTAAGGATTTACCTTATAT
>CAZGMN010000291.1:0-3173 GCA_964526905.1 uncultured Eubacteriales bacterium | reverse complement strand
TCCGTAGAAAAGGCATCAGAGATTCGTCCGGACTTGGTCCTGATGGATATCAAATTGAGCGGGAAAATGGACGGGATAAACGCGGCTAAAGAGATTTATAGTCGCTTTCGAATTCCTGTGGTCTATCTTACGGCCTACTCCGATGAAAAAATAATGGAAGCAATACAAGAAATAAACTTTTTTGGCTATGTCAGCAAGCCTTTTGACGAGAGGCTTTTACAGTGCGCGATAAAGAAAGCCTTGAGCGAGAAGGGCTTCAAATTCATTAATTAAGATTCAATCCTTTAATTCTTCTCCTAATAAAAATCCCTATCCAAAGCAAGAATTTCCAATTCTGGGTCCGATAAGAGTTTTGAGAAACAGCTATCGTGAGCAGATTGGGAGTTCATTCATCGACTGACTTGAATTATTATGAGTTGGACTATAGAATAAACAGGAGAAAAAAGAGAGCAAAATTTATAGGTTCTCTTCCATTTTATGTGGACTCTATGAACATCCAATTCGGAATGGCCTCGCTCCCAATCAAATTGGAAGAGATACAATTTATATTGGTCAATTCTCGAAAAGAGTGGGTTTTTCCGTGAGAAGAGTCTCGGCGATTATCGTAGCGGCTGGAGAAGGGAGGCGTTTCGGGTCTTCCAAACAATTTGCTCTCCTCAAGGGAAAGGCAGTCTTGGACTGGTGCTTGGAAAAATTCGAAGCCAACAAAAAGGTAGCAGAGATCATCCTGGTCTTAAAGGATGAAAGCCTGAAAGGAAACTATCTGGGCCGCTATCATAAGATGGCCGCAGTGGCTAAAGGGGGAGAGAAAAGGCAGGATTCTGTCTTTTCTGGATTGAAGCAGCTTGACCCGGATAAGGCAGATATCGTTCTTGTCCATGATGGAGTTAGGCCCTTGGTCGATACACAATTGATCAATCGGGTCATTGCCGCTGCCCAGGAGAAAGGAGCGGCTGTGCCTGCGATTCCAGTCGAAGATACGGTTAAGCTCGTCGAAAAAAAAGAAGTAAGAGAGACGCTCGACCGAAAGAAGCTCTTCAAGATTCAAACACCTCAGGGTTTCAGCTATCGGATACTTAAGCAGGCTTTAGACAAAGCAAGAAAAGAAAAATTTTATGGCACAGATGAGGCTTCTTTGGTGGAGAGGGCTGGAAAAAGAGTTGCCGTTGTCGCTGGAGATCCCAAAAACATTAAAATTACAAACCGCGAAGACTTGAGAATTGCGGAGGGTTTGCTTGAAGATTAAAACAGGCCTTGGCTATGACCTTCACCGGCTCGAGGCGGGGCGGAAGCTTTTTTTAGGAGGAGTGGAGATTTCTTTCCCAAAAGGGCTGAAGGGCCACTCTGACGGAGATTGTTTGATTCATGCCCTGATTGATGCGCTGTTGGGAGCGATGGGGGAGAAGGATATTGGGCAGGCCTTTCCCGACACCGACCCAAAATACAAGGATGTTCGAAGCACAGAATTGTTGAAGGAAGTTATGAGCATGATGAAGAAGAAGGCGGAGGTCTTGAATATCGATTCGGTCATCATTGCCGAGATGCCCAAGCTTGCTCCTTTCATTCCCAAGATGAAAGAGATTTTGTGCCCCATCCTCGGGATTGCCCAAAGCGACCTGGGAATAAAGGCAAAGACTAACGAAGGACTGGGAGCGATAGGCCGGGGAGAAGCGATTGCCTCTCTGGTTCAAGTCCTGATGAGAGAGAAGTAGAGCGAAACCCCGTGCTCTTTTCCTATGGGCAATTTTATCGAATCTGTTTTCAAACTCAAGCGGTGGCAAAAAATCATTCTCTTGCTTCTTGCGGCCTATGCCTTTCGTCTTTTTTTTGGGCTCTGCTCGGAATTCTGGTTTGAGGATGAAAGGCAGATTTATCTCCTCGGGCTCAAGTTTTATTCAACAGGAAAATGGCCTTTTTTTGGACCCGATGTCATCTACACCAACAGCCAAATACCAGGAGCCTTGCAGGCCATATTAGTCGGCCTCCCTTTCTATCTTCTTCCCATCCCTGAGGCGCCTTATATTTTTTTAAACTTGCTCTCCTTGGCTTCACTCAGCCTTTTGGCTTGGTATTGCACCAAGCGCGCGCCTGATGTTCCCGGATGGTTTATCTGGTCCTGGCTCTTAACCGCACCCTGGACGCTGAATTACTCGACTCAAGTCTTGAACTCCTCTTATGTTTTGACAGGTGGAATCCTGTTTTTTATAGGAGCGATGGAAAGCTGCCCTTTTTTGAGCAAGAAGCTCATACCGCGCGGATGGGCCAATTTGATGATGGGCTTTTCGTTCTTTTGGGTGTTCCAGTTGCACCTTTCCTGGATCATCTTGGTCCCCTTCCTCTTGGCTTCGGTTTATTTTCAGCTTAGAGATTCTGGAAAGAGAATATTTCTTTCGGTTTTTACCTTCATCGGCGGCGCTCTTCTCAGCGGCAGCCTTGTTGTTCCAACCTTTTTGAAATATGGATTGAAAGCGGGCGCAGGGGGGACAGGATTGAACGTCCGCTTTCATCCAGCCAACCTTTTGAAGTTCTTTACTGTTCTGGCCCGGTTTCTCTCCTTGGGCAGTTTTGAGATATCGCGTTTTATCGGAGCGGACAGCGCGGCGCGCCTCGACTTCTTCAAGAGAAATCCTTGGATTACGCCTTTTGCTCTTTTTGCCGGTCTGGTCGGCATTATTCAGCCGATGGCGATGCTCTTCTTGTGGTTTTATAAAAAGAAAACAGGAGAGGATTGGCGAGGAATAAAATATCTTTCTCTTATCACTTTAATTTTCGTCTATTTAAGCTTCGCTTTTTCAATCAAGGGCCCCTCCTCCCACGCCTTCTACGTTGTTTTGCCAGTGGTCATGGTCTATTCTTTTTACTGCTGGGAAGGTTTTTTTAAGAAAAAAATATGGAGAAGGCTTGCTGCCCTTTTCATCATCTCCGGCTTCATCGTCCATGCCTGCTTGGCGATAAGCAAAGGTCCGGGAAGGTCGCTTTACAAGGAACGTGACATTCCCAAGTTGGCCATAGAAAAAAAAGATTATCATTTGCTGGGGGAGAGGCGCCCCTTTTCTTTGTACTGAGCCCTTTAAATTTTCCTCATCGGCCCAAGTTCCGTGATACGGGTGAGGGTTGAAGGTTCGGAGCACGCTGATTTTCCCCAGCGAGGAAAATCAGCTCCCATTCAGCCT
>CAZGMN010000290.1:0-3190 GCA_964526905.1 uncultured Eubacteriales bacterium | reverse complement strand
GATAGAAGTCTTTTGGTCCTTTCTTTTCTTTTTTATCTTTTTTATCCTTCATTTTAGTCTAAACCCATTTTTTCCCTTGGATTCTGACCAGAGATTCTCTGCAATTCTCTCATTAATTCTCTTATTCTTTCGTCATTAAACGCTGGAGGCACGATTGAAACCTCGACAAACTGATCACCACGTATTTTTCTCCCCGGGAGAGGGGCACCGTTTTCCCTGATTCTAAATTTTTGACCAGATTTTGTCCCAGGCGGAACCTTTATCATCGCCTTGCCATAAAGAGTAGGAACGTCGATTTTTGCACCCAGAGTCGCCTCGGGAACTGTTATTGGAATTTTAACATAGATGTTGGACCTTTCTCTCTTGAAAACTGGATGGGGGTCGACTTCGATGGTAATGAAAAGGTCCCCTGAGGGGCCTCCTTTTCTTCCGGCATTCCCCTTGGCCGGAATACGGACTTTTGACCCGTTGTCAACTCCAGCCGGAATCCTGACGCTTATCAATTCAGTCTTCTGGACAAGTCCCTCTCCATTGCAAGAGGAGCATGGTTGTCCAGCAATCCTCCCTGTTCCTGCGCACGATGGGCAGGTCGAAGTAAATCTCATAAATCCTTTTTGCGTGCTCGAACGCCCGCTTCCCCCGCACGCCGGACAGCTGCGCTGTCCACTTGCTTCGATATAGCCTTTCCCCTGACAGGCAGGACAGGCAACCATTCGAGTTAGCTTTATTCTTGTCTTCAGGCCATTGATGGCGTCGAAAAAGCCGACTTTCATGGTATAAAGAAGGTCTTCGCCTCTCTCTGCTCTCTGTCGTGCTTGCCGGGCCCCTGTGTCGAAGAGATTTTCAAAGATGTCTCTAAATGAGGAAGTCCCAATATCAGAAAAATCGAAACCTTCAAAGCCGGAGGTGTAGCTCTGGTATTCTGCTCCGGGAGGCCTGTCTCCAGCAAAGCCGAACTGATCGTACTGGCTTTTTTTCTTGGAGTCGCTTAAGACTGAATAGGCTTCTTGAATTTCTTTAAATTTTGCTTCGGCCGTTTTATCCCCTGGATTGAGGTCAGGATGATATTTGCGAGCAAGCTTTCTGTAGGCTTTCTTTATTTCTGTTAAAGTTGCCTTGCGGTCAACTCCTAATATTTGGTAATAGTCTTTGGCCATCCTTGAGCTATTCAAACAGCTCTGCCTTCAGGTCTTAAACCTTTGTCGAGAGCCTGATAAGGTTTAATCCTTCTTTTCTTCATCGACAACTTCAGCATCGATGACTTCTTCCTCTGAACTTTGCGATGAGGCTTGCTGTTCTTCTTTCCTGTTTCCGGCTGTACTCTGTTGTGCTTGCTGCTGGGTCGCTTGCTGGTACATCATCTCAGTTAATTTATGTGAAGCTCTTGAAAGAGCTTCCATAGCCTGCTTTATCTGCTGGACATTTTCGCTCTCGATAGCTCTTTTTGTATTCTCGATCTCTGTCTGGACGCGGCTTGCCTCCTGGGCAGGAATCTTCTCTTTGTTTTCTCTTAATAATTTTTCTAAGCTGTAGATCAGCTGGTCGGCTTGGTTTTTTGCTTCCACGACTTCTCTTCTTTGTTTGTCTTCTTCAGAATGAGATTCTGCCTCCCTGACCATTCGGTCTATTTCTTTTTCATCGAGCCCGCTGTGTCCGGTGATGGTAATAGCCTGCTGTTTGCCTGTGCCAAGGTCTTTGGCAGACACGTGAAGAATTCCGTTGGCGTCGATATCAAAAGTGACTTCGATCTTGGGAATGCCGCGAGGAGCTGGCGGAATTCCGTCCAGATGGAACCTGCCCAATGTCCTGTTGTTGGCAGCCATTTCTCTTTCACCCTGAAGGACGTGAATCTCTACGCTGGGCTGGTTATCAGCAGCAGTAGAGAATATCTCTGTTTTTCTGGTAGGAATTGTTGTGTTGCGGGCGATCATCTTGGTGAAAACGCCGCCCAAGGTTTCGATGCCAAGGGTTAAAGGAGTTACATCCAGGAGAAGAACATCCCTTACCTCTCCGCTCAAAACAGCTCCTTGGATTGAAGCCCCGGCAGCCACAACCTCATCGGGGTTGACTCCTTTATGGGGTTCTTTTCCAAAAAGATTTCTGACTAGCTCCTGAACCTTGGGAATTCTGGTCGAACCTCCGACAAGAATAACCTCATTAATATCTTCAGGCTTCAAGCCTGCATCGGCCATTGCCTGTTTGCAGGGCGAGACACTTCTTTGAATGAGGTCATCCATCAGCTGTTCCAGCTTAGCTCTGGTGAGTTTCATCAAGAGGTGTTTTGGCCCTGAAGCATCAGCAGTGATAAAGGGAAGGTTGATTTCCGTTTCCAAGGTGGTGGACAGCTCCATTTTTGCCTTTTCAGCTGCCTCTTTCAGCCTCTGCAGAGCCATCTTATCCTTGGAAAGGTCTATCCCCGACTCTTTTTTAAATTCCGCTACAAGCCAGTCCTGCACTCGCTGGTCGATATCGTCGCCGCCCAAATGAGTGTCGCCGTTTGTTGCTTTGACCTCAACGACACCCTCGCCGACCTCAAGGATGGAAATATCGAACGTTCCGCCTCCAAAATCATAGACAGCAATAACCTCGTCTTTCTTTTTATCCATTCCGTAGGCTAAAGCTGCTGCCGTAGGTTCATTGATGATCCGTTCAACTTGAAGACCGGCAATCACCCCGGCATCTTTGGTAGCCTTGCGCTGGCTGTCGTTGAAATAGGCAGGGACAGTGATAACGGCCTTTTCCACTTTTTCTCCCAGATAATCCTCTGCTGCTTTTTTTAATTTCTGAAGGATGAGGGCTGATATTTCAGGCGGAGAATATTTTTTGCCTAAAACCTCAACTCTCACGTCTCCGTTTGGGGCCTTGGTGACTTTAAACGGGACTTGTTTGATCTCCTGGGTAACTTCCTCATACCTACGACCCATGAATCTTTTTATGGAATAGACAGTGTTTTCTGGATTGGTGATGCGCTGTCTCTTGGCAACCTGGCCGACAAGCCTTTCGCCTTTTTCAGTAAAGCCGACTACAGAAGGGGTCGTCCGTCCTCCCTCTTCGTTGGCAATGATGACTGGCTGGTCGCCTTCGACTATAGCTACAACTGAATTTGTTGTTCCAAGGTCGATACCAATTGTTTTTGCCATTTTTTCCTCCTATTTTAGTCAAAACATAATATAAAACTTGAGTGTCATTT
>CAZGMN010000289.1:0-3251 GCA_964526905.1 uncultured Eubacteriales bacterium | reverse complement strand
GGTGTGTACATATTCTGTGCAGCATGGGGCGAATGTGAAGGCTGGGGTTGTATGTCAGGCTCTGGCTATGTATACTGCTTTTGCACAATAGGGCAGTATACAGACGATATACGTATAAATTGCCCCCAGCCACAATAGTCTTTAATGTTATCTATCGATTAACAGAGGAAGGGGAGACTTTTGCCAAGTCTCCCCAATTTATTATTAAATTAGGTAAATTGTGAAAATTCAAAAAAAGTTACCAATCTGCTTGATCATCTTTATTTCAATTTGGGCAAAAACGATCTGCTTGAACGAAGCGAAAGAGAAAATTGAAGTTATAAAAAATAAAGAGCCTCTATATGGCCAGCTCAAACTGGACATCGCAGAAGAAATTCTTATCCAAGAATCTGAAACAAACGAGGCTTATATTTTTAAGGCTGTGATTGATATGGCCATCGATTCTTCCGGGAATATTTATCTTTTAGATAAGGATAGAGTTTTGAAATACGACCAGCACGGTAAATATTTAAAAACCATAGGAAGGATAGGCCAGGGCCCAGGAGAATATGTTTCTCCTACAGGATTATTTGTCAATGAAGAAAGAGATCTTTATATCAATGACCAGGGGAGAAGGGCTATTTTGAAATTCTCTGAGAATGGAAACTTCAAAGGGATGACACTATTAAAATCTGCCGTCGAGAGAGGAAATTTTTTTGTCGATGATAAAGGATATATTTATGGACTTTCAAGAGAATTCTTAGAAAGCGGCATTTATAAGAATTTGACAAAGATCGACCGCGAAGGGAATATGATAAAGAAGATAGCACAATTTCTCGAGACCGATTTGGAAATAAAAAGCTCCACAGGAGTTGGAGGTGTTGTAAGTGGCATGAAACATCGCTATTCTCCTGATGCCTGTTTCTGCCCACTTCTCGAAAACCTGATTTGCTTTGGAGAAAACTTGAAATATGAATTAACGATTTTTGACCTCGAGGGAAATATTCAAGCCCAATTCTTGAAAGAAGAAAAGGCTCGGTCAACTTCAAAAGATATAAGAGAACTGGAGAGAAAAATAGGAAAAGAAGCAATTAAAACTATGAAATTTCCCGCTACAAAACCTTTTTTTAGGGAAATACATAGTGATGAAAAAGGCAGAATATATGTCTTCAGAGTGAAATCCATTTTGGATAGCGATAAAACGCAGGATGTAGATATTTTTGATAAGCACGGTCAATATCTTTACCAGACTCAATTTCCCTACAGTCCGTATCTTTGTCTAAATGGAGTCTTCTTTGCCATAGATAATGACCAAGAAGGAAAAGTCCTTATTAAAAAGTTGAAAATTAGAAATTATGATGCCATCCGCTATTAGCCAAATTTTTTCATTCTCAATAACCCAGCTTTCCATACATGTAGATGAAAGGGAAGATGCTGACCCCTCTTTTTCTTCCCATCCTTTCGCCTCAAGTATTTCATAACCTGCCAAATTTTATCTCTCTTTATCCCATTTTGTTCTTGAATTGAATAAAAAAATTTGACTTTTTTTAGATAATGGATAAGAATTTTACGATAATAAAAAACACGAGAAAGGAGGTCGCTATGGAGAGAAGGGATTTTTTTAAAACAGTTCTGGCAGCATCGCTTCTTACGCCGCTTTTCCTGTCTTCGAAAAGAGGGAATGATGACCTCGACCTTTACTTCATCGGAGATGAATCTGAATTGTTCATTCCGGCTGTCCTGGAGGAGCTGAAGAAATTGGGAATAGTCACTGGCGAGAACTTTGCTTTTGCCGACCTCCATCCAGAAGAAGATGGCCTGAAGCAGGCTCTCTTGCGAAAAGGCTGGAAGCATGTCCAGAGCCACGTCCAGGCCGACCTCGCTTTTTCCTTCTCCCATCTTCGTCAAAAAGCCCTGCCCTCCTTTACTCTTATAAAAGAAGGAAATATCTGGGATGTCCGGGTGCAAAAGCTCCGCTCTCTATGGAAAGAAATGAATGAAAAGTACAAGCCTTCCTCCGCCTTGACCATCGCTTCCTTCAAGAAAAGAAAATTGGCTGCAGCGCCCGGAGAATCTGTTTTGATTTACAGAGATGGACGACTGGCCGAAAGATTCTCTCTAAAAGAAAATTTCTCGGGATCCTTCAAGACCAAAAGAGGAAAAGTCGAAGTCCGAGTCAAGGAGAGAAGAGCCTGGGTGGCCGATTCCTCCTGCCGTCATAAAATTTGTGTTTACTCTTCTCCTGTATCTTTGGCTGGAGAGCGAATCATCTGCGCTCCAAACCGCTTTCTATTAAAGATTCAAGGTGCCCATGCCATCGATACCATCATTGGCTAAAAAACTTTTTTCCCTGCTCTTAGTTCTCTCTCTTTTCCTTAGCTGCCAGGTTAAAGAGAAATGGCAGACCTCAACGCTTCTTGTCTTCGACACATTATGCGAGATAAAGGTCTTCTGCTCTTCAGCGAAATTTAAGTCCTGCCAGGAGGAAGTCCAGCGAATTTTCTCCAAGGTTGAATCAAGCTTCTCACCAGGTGCTGCCGATTACTCCTCTCCCTTAGTTATCAATCTCTTCCACAGGGCGCTCCAAGTCTCGCAGGATTCCGAAGGATGCTTTGACATTACTGTCGGTCCCCTGAGCCGCCTCTGGGGCTTCTTCAATAAATCGAATTTATTGCCTTCTCCTGAAAAAATAAAATCGACCTTGAAATACGTCGGCATAGAAAAAATATTGGAACAAGACGGAGCGCTCGTCCTTCTCCAAGGAATGGAGCTCGACTGGGGCGGGATCGCCAAAGGGCTTGCCGTTGACCTCGCCTCCCAGTCTCTGATCAAAATGGGTGTCTCAAGCGGCTTTATCAACGCCGGCGGCGACCTTTGCTGCTGGGGAAAGAATCCTGACAGCCAGCCCTGGCAAGTCGGCATAAAACATCCGCGGAAAAGCGGATTTCTTGGGGTGCTCTCTCTCGAAAACCTGGCCGCAGCGACAAGCGGCGACTACCAAAGATTTTTTGAAGTGAATGGAGTCCGCTACCATCATATCTTCGACCCAAAAACAGGCTACCCGGCTCAAGGAAAGCAGAGCGTGACCGTCATCGGACCTGAAGCGGTTTTCTGCGATGCTCTTTCAACAGCCCTCTTTGTCAGCCAGAAGCCGGAGAGAATACTGGAAAAATATCCTGAGTACGGGGCCATCCTTGTCGACTCCAAGGGAAACCTCTCCTTCGCTGGCAAGGCTTATCCCTTTCGGGCCATTGAATAACACTCTATAGAGG
>CAZGMN010000288.1:0-3258 GCA_964526905.1 uncultured Eubacteriales bacterium | reverse complement strand
GACACACCCCCTCGGCTCCCCCAACTGATTTGTGGCAAGCCACAAATCAGCAAAGGCGGCTCGGTTTCAGGCTTCGCTCTCCTCGACCTTCGGTCGAGGAGCCATGCCCGCTCAGCCTTCAAACGGTTTTCTCAACACCCAGCCTGATCCTCTGCTTATATCATGGATTTGTGGATGTTTTCATTAAAAGGAGCAAGGATGACGAGCCTAAGCTTTGAAAAGGCATTGGAAGAGCTGGAAAAGATCGTGGAGAAGCTGGAGAAAGGAGGGCTTTCTTTAAGTGAATCTCTGGCTCTATTCGAGAAAGGAGTCAAGCTGGCAAAGTTCCTGAGGGAAGAGCTGGGCAAAGCCGAGAAGAAAGTCGAGATTCTGCTCAAGGATGAGAAGGGAGAGCTCAAAGAAGAACCCTTTAAGCTTGATAAGGAAGCCGAGCCTTCAGAGGAGAAACCTGATCAGAAGGATGATGAGGACATCCCATTTTAAATATTGATGAAAGTCGAAGAAAGACTCTTTCAGAAGAAAAAAGCTGTGGAGGAAGAACTCCATCGTATTCTATCCCGGGAAGAAGATCGCCTTTTACAGGCCATGAGGCACGCCGTTTTCTCCGGAGGCAAGAGGTTCAGGCCTTTATTGCTTCTGAGCTCAGGAGAATGCTTTGGCGTTTCGCAGAAAGCGCTGCTCCCTTTTGCCTGTGCCCTGGAGTTAATCCACAACTATTCCCTTATTCATGACGACCTGCCGGCAATGGATAACGACGATTTTCGCCGCGGCAAGCCCTCCTGTCATAAAGCCTTCGGGGAGGATATCGCTCTTCTGGCTGGGGATGGCCTGCTGACCTTAGCATTTGAGGTCCTAGCCAAGGCTGAGCTGGAAGAGAGGCTTAAACCGAAAAAAGACCAGATTATGATCGAGGTCAGCCGCCTGGCCGGAGTTGAGGGAATGATTGGAGGACAGCTGATGGATATAACCCTCACTCCTCTGGAAACGTCAGAAAAGACTTTTTATGAGCTTGCCCTTAGAAAGACAGGCGCCTTGATCATCGCTTCGGTAAAGATAGGGGCAATCCTTGGTGATGCTTCGGCTTCGCAGCTCGAGGCAATGGTCAACTACGGAAGGAATATAGGACTCGCCTTTCAGATCAGGGATGACATTCTTGACTCGTCCAAGAAAGAGAGCAAAGACCGCCCCTTCCGCCCCAACTCTGTCTTGCTCTTTGGCCTTGAAGACTCAAAGAGGAGACTGAAAGAATTTGTCGACAAGGCAAAACAGGCATTGGACGCAGCCCCTTTGGATTCAGAGGAGCTTCGCTACCTAACTTCAAAGCTTTTAGAACTCAAAAAGAGGAACGAGAATGGGTAAGATTCTGGATTCGATAGAAAGCCCTCACGATTTAAAAAAACTATCAAAAAAGAATCTCAACAGGCTGGCCAAAGAGGTGAGGGAATTAATCATTGATGTTGTCTCCAAAACCGGCGGGCATCTTTCCTCAAACCTGGGTGTCGTTGAATTAACTCTTGCGCTGCATTATGTTTTTGACGCCCCCCGGGATAAGATCATCTGGGATGTGGGACATCAGTGCTACACTCATAAGATTTTAACCGGCAGAAAAGAGGCCTTTCGAACTCTTCGCCAGCATCAGGGGCTTTGCGGATTTCCTTCTCGCGAGGAAAGTGAATACGATGTTTATAACACCGGCCATGCTTCTACAGCCCTTTCGGCAGCCTTGGGAATGGCGGTTGGACGTGATCAGAAGGATGAGAACTATCATGTTGTGGCTGTTGTCGGGGATGGAAGCTTAACAGGGGGGGAAGCCTGGGAGTCTCTGAACCAGATCGGCCATCTCAGAGAAAAGATTATAATTATCCTTAATTACAACGAGATGTCCATTTCTGAGAATGTCGGGGCTCTCTCCAAGTATCTCTCCTATCTTGTCTCCGGCCAGTACTACCTGAGAATGAAAGATATCGTCAAGTCCATCCTTAAGTCTATCCCGGCAGTGGGCAAGCCGATGATCAAGGTGGCGAGAGCTGCGGAGGAAGCTGCTAAGAAGATGATTTTCCCTGGGGTTGTTTTTGAAGAGTTAGGGGTAAAGTACATCGGCCCTGTGCAGGGACACAACCTCGGCTCTTTGATCGACGTTTTTGAAGAAGCGAAGTCTTATTCCGGTCCTGTGCTCATCCATTGTGTCACCCAGAAAGGAAGGGGTTATCTGCCGGCAAAAACCGACCCGGAGAGATTTCACAGCGCCGCTCCTTTTGATATCCAGACAGGGATAAGTTTAGTCAAAAACAAGAGGCCGAGTTACTCTTCGATTTTCGGACAGACCATGGTCAAGATGGCAAAAGAAGACAAGAAGGTGATAGCCATCACTGCGGCCATGCCCGACGGCACAGGCCTGAGGCCTTTTTCCGTTCAGTTTCCTGATAGATTTTTCGACGTGGGCATTGCTGAGCAGCATGCCGTTGATTTTGCTTCAGGTCTGGCCCTCAGCGGCTACAAGCCTGTGGTCGCTGTCTATTCCACCTTTCTCCAGAGGGCTTATGATCAGATTTATCACGATATTTGCCTGATGGATATTCCTGTTGTTTTTGCCCTTGACAGGGCAGGTGTTGTCCCGGATGACGGCCCAACCCATCAGGGAATCAATGACATCGTCTACCTCAGGCATCTGCCAAAGATGGTTGTCATGGCGCCCAAAGATGAGAATGAGCTCCAGCACATGATAAAATCCGCCCTCTCCTTTGCTCATCCTGTATCACTTCGTTTTCCTAAAGGAAACGGGCTGGGAGTTCCTCTGGATGAAAATCTTAAGGAGATTCCGTTAGGCCAGAGCGAGCTTCTCAAAGAAGGAAAGGACCTGCTCCTTGCTTTTGGCAGCATGGTCTATCCTTGCCTGGAGGCAGCGAGGAGGCTTGAGCGGCAGGGAATAAGCCTGGCTGTGGTCAATGCTCGATTTGCCAAGCCTTTGGATGAAAAGCTCATCCTTGGTTTTGCCCGGAGAGGCTCCACATTCATTACCGCAGAAGAAGGAGTGACAGCCGGTGGATTTGGCAGTGCTGTTCGAGAGCTTTTAGACCGAGCGAAAAGGTTTGGGGTTCGCTTCAAGAGCATCGGGCTTCCTCTTGAAGTCTATCCGCTGGGCAAGGCTGAGCAAATAAAAAAGAGTTTCCTTCTGGACGAGGACGGCCTCTTTCGTCAGATAAAAGATTTTTATAGAGCAAAAAAATAAGAATCTAAACTCATTCTTTTTCTCTTGAC
>CAZGMN010000287.1:0-3277 GCA_964526905.1 uncultured Eubacteriales bacterium | reverse complement strand
TCTTCAGGGAAGAAGGTTCCCATCCCGACCAGGCCGGCTTCTAAATTAAGACTAAACATTTTTGCTTGAGGAGCCCTGTGGAACCAGCCACCGTTCATATCCGAGCCAAAAGCAGTGACAATAGGCGAGACATATTTTTTGGCCGCATCTTGAGAGAGCTTCTTCAAAGTATCTTCCAGATTGTTGCCGTTGTCTTGGGCAAATGTGGTGGCCAATGTCGCGAAAAGAAATAAGGCCGTTGTGAGCAAGATTGTTAAGAAAGATATTCTTTTCATTTTTTTCTCCTTTTTACCCTATTTATGTTCAAATCGTCGAATATATAAGATATATTTATTGTCTTGTCAAGAAAGATAAACTTATATATTTTATTTTGTATTTTAAATTATTCGTGTAGGCAGCAAAAAAGTAAATAACCTTGTGAGGTGATTTTCAGGGTGAATTTAAATCCCCTTTCAGAGCTAACAAATAACTCAAAAATTTTTCCCCGAGCCTTGACAACTTTTTGCAGTTCAATTAGCCTTGAATTCAAGCGAGGGTCAAGCGTTGAAGAAGAAGTTATGGTTTGTGCTTATTCTTTTTTTAATCTCTGGGTGTAAAGGGCCTTTTAGCCCTGTGCTCACCATTGAGATGCTTATATCTTCTCATGAGCAGATTGAAGTCGACGGCCGGAAATATATCTTAGAGGCCTATTTATGGCGTGACTTTATGCCTATCTCTCCGCCTGACGGGAAGCCTCTCATTGCTTTGATCTGGGTTACTGCCGTTGACCTTTTGCCATTCCCTACCACGCTTGATGCCGATAGGCTGTGGGTCATAAATGGTCAACAGGTTTGGGAGGCAGAATTTTCTAATGAGGAACTGCCAGAAAATTCGGACCGTAAACATCAGCTTGAAAAAATTGCAAGGAGCGGGCCGAAGTGGGGGCCGGGTCTTTATGTCGATGTGGTGGTAAGAATTGTTGATTGTAAAAACAAGGAATATTTGCTCAGAGCATCAAAACAATATATTGGACGCACGGATTAGACACGTTTCAGACCATAAAATGGCTCCTCGGGCAGGACTCGAACCTGCAACCCTGTGGTTAACAGCCACGCGCTCTGCCGATTGAGCTACCGAGGAGCAGGGTGTCAATAATTTATCATGATTATTCTGGAATATCAACGTCCGCCAGTTTTAGACGGCTAACCTTGAACCTGGTCAATGCTACCTGAATATCCCTGACTCTTAACAAAGAAAAAGGATGAGGCTTAGCGTATACCCGACCTAAAACCTATATCCAGCTTGCTTGATTTTCTTGCGGTAATCATCTGCCATTATATTGACGATCATGCACATCTCATAGATTCTTGATCTAAGACGTACGCCAATTCTTTTGACCAAAGAGTCCTCTTCTTTTTCGCCGTATATTCCCACATATTTTTTCCCACCTTTTTTATAATAGTCAAGCCTTGTGTCTTTTTCTCCATTTTCTTCTTCTATATCAAGATAATTGGAAGTAAAAATTGTTAATTTTTTATTGTTGTACCGATTGTTTATGATATAAAAAACCGTCTCCTCAACCCAGGCTGTCGTTCTTTTTGCCCCTAACTCGTCGAGGACAAGAACTTCCCGCTCAAAAACAGGCTCCAGCAGTTCTGATTCAGTCAAAGAAGAGTCTGGTGTATACGAGCTCTGGATATTTCTTATCAATTCCCTGAAGTCACAGAAATAACAGGGTACACTTTTTTTCTCGATTAATTCATGAATGATGGCTACTGCCAGATGCGTTTTCCCCACTCCACAGGGACCAAGGAAGAGAAGACCACAATTCAATATGGGATAATCGTTAATAAATTTTTTTGAAATTTTTAAAGCATCTCGATGGGAATCGTTATGGGTCTCAAAGTTTTTAAAGGTGCATTCTTTGTATCTTCTTGGAATATTAGCTTGGTCTAAAAGAAGCTGAGCCTTCCGTGCGCTATAACACTTGCACCTCTTAGCTAGAGGCCTCTCTTCAGACTCCTCCAAAATCCAGCCTGCACCACCGCACAACGGGCATACATTCTCTTCCATCAGTTTAAGTATCCTCTTAATTGTTGAAGCTTGTTGGAGCGAGATAATTTTCTCATTGCTTTTTTTTCGATCTGCCGAACCCTTTCCCGAGTCAAATTCAGTTTGTTTCCGATTTCCTGAAGAGTCTGAGGCCGGTCATCTTCCAATCCAAACCTTAATTTTAACACAACTGCCTCTTTTTCATCCAATTCATTTAAGAGTGTTCTGATCTGGTGTTGTATGGAGTTTTTGACAATCTGGTATTCAACAGAGGGAGTGAATTCGTCCTTTATTCTATCTTCCACTTCCAGGCTTTCCTCGCCCAATTTATCACTAAGGGAAAATTCCTTCTTATCCAGCTGCTCGAGGTCTTCAACCTTTTCAACAGTTATCTTCATTCTCCTGGCAATCTCTTCCCTGCTCGGCTCTCTCCCCAGCTCAATTTTCAGCTCAGCTGTTTTTCTCTTCATCTCTGATATTTTGTCAGAGAGCCTTTGAGGAATGAAATAAGTTCGAGAAAAATGAGTCACGGCCTGGATGATGGCCTGCCTGATCCACCAGACAGCATAAGATATAAACTTAACGTTTTTTCTGGGATCGAAACGTTTAGCAGCTTCGATAAGCCCGAGGTTGCCTTCGTTGATCAAGTCGAAGAGACTTAAGCCCATTCCTCTGTATTTTTTGATGTAAGAGACGACAAATTTGAGGTTCGCTTCTATCAATCTTTTAAGCGCATTTTTATCGCCCTTCCGAATGAGAACAGCAAGCCTTTTCTCCTCATCTTGAGAGAGAACCGGAAATTTGGATATCTGGTTGAGATAGGACCTCAAATTCTTTGAGTCAAAGTAATCTGTAAAATCATTGCTCATTCGTGCAAATTCTCTTTCTCTATTTTTACGATTTTGGCTGGGCTGATTCGCACCAGCCCCTTTCTCTTAGCCTCAAATTCGTGTTCTCTCCCTTCAAAGAATTCTTTCTTGATATAATCCAACAGCATATTTACCTCTGCTTCGATCTGTTCTATCCTCTTTCGCATATTCAAGATTGCTTCGACCCCAGCGAGGTTGACTCCCAATTCACGGGTCAAGTTGATGATGATCCTGAGTTGCTTCAAATCTTCTTCAGTGTAGAGCCGCGTGTTTCCTTCGCTTCGAGAGGGGCTTAACAATCCTTCTCTCTCATAAAGCCGAAGTGTCTGCGGATGGATGTTAAACATCCTTGAGACGCTGCTAATATGATAGAAGTC
>CAZGMN010000286.1:0-3286 GCA_964526905.1 uncultured Eubacteriales bacterium | reverse complement strand
GAATAATACAATATTATCTTTCATTTGAAGAAAACTATATTTCTTCATAATTTTTTACATTGGAATTTATTTTTTCTCTTTAGCGCTCCTGATATCACCTTCTAAATGATTTTCCTATGAACGAGTTTTCCTCTACAGGGCTATTTTTATCTAGATAAAAATTAGCCAATATTAAGACTTAAAAGTTAGCTCCATCCCATACTTTTCATTATTTAGCTTAAGTAGGCTAAATATTGACAATTTTCCCTAGATAAGTAAAATACCCCATTGCTTGAGATGGGAATGTGGTGGGAATTAGGTGATCCGATAGGCTTAAGAAAGGAAACTCTGATGAAAATACCTCTGCTTGACCTTAAAGCCCAATACTTAACCATCAAAGACGAAATCAGGGCTGCTATCGACGAAGTTCTCGAATCTCAGCACTTCATCCTTGGTCCAAAGGTGGAAGAGTTGGAGCACAGCATCGCCGCTTATTCAGGCGCCAAATATGCTGTCGGCGTCTCCTCAGGCTCTGATGCCCTGCTCGTCTCCCTAATGGCCATCGATGTAAAACCTGGAGACGAAGTTATCACTTCTCCCTTCACGTTCTTCTCCACAGCGGGCGTTATCTCCCGGCTCAACGCCATTCCCGTCTTTGTCGATATCGATCCCATCACCTACAATATTGACCCCCAGAAAATCGAGCCGGCAATCACCGATAAAACAAAAGCCATAATCCCTGTCCACCTCTTTGGCCAGTGCGCCGATATGGACCCGATAATTGAAATCGCCAAAAGCCACAACATTTGTGTTATCGAAGACGCTGCCCAATCCATAGGAGCAGAATATAAGGGGGAAAAAGCCGGCTCAATAGGCAATATCGGCATTTTTTCCTTCTTCCCCTCAAAAAACCTCGGCGGCTATGGCGATGGCGGAATGGTCGTGACCAATGACCAAATCCTTTATGAAAAAATAAAAACTCTCCGCGTCCACGGGTCAAAGCCAAAATATTACCATAAGATAGTCGGAGGCAACTTCAGGCTTGACGCTCTCCAGGCAGCGATTCTTAATGTTAAATTAAAACATTTGGATATCTGGTCTCAAAAAAGAAGAGAAAATGCAGGCTACTATGATAAAAGATTTCAGGAAATAGGATTGAAAGAAAAAAGCCGTATAAAAACCCCTGAGCCTGTCTACAAAATGAGCGGCGATAAGAATTATCACATTTATAACCAATACACAATCCACTCAAAAAAGAGGGACGAGCTCCAGGCGTTTCTCAAAGAGAACGGAATTGGCACGGAAATTTACTACCCTCTCCCCCTTCACCTTCAGGAATGCTTTAAAGACCTTGGATACAAGAAAGGCGACTTGCCTGCATCTGAAGAGGCCTCTTCATCTGTTCTCTCTATTCCTGTCTATCCCGAGCTTACTCCTGCTCAAAAAGATTACATTGTCCAAAAAATCTCAGAATTTTATAATAAATGATATTTTCTCGAGAAAAAATTAGACACAGGACTTTTTAAAGCATTCGCAAATGAATCTTATTGAACGAATAAAATCAAAAGAAGCCCTTATAGGCGTCATTGGCCTTGGCTACGTAGGTCTTCCCCTCGTCATCCGTTTTGGCGAGGAAAATTTTAAGGTCATTGGCTTTGACATCGATGAACAAAAAGTCAAAAAGCTGAACCAGGGCCAAAGCTACATCAAACATATTCCGGCTGAAAAAACAAAACAATTAATCTCCAAGCACAGGTTTGAGGCAACTTCTGATTATTCAAGGCTAAAAGAGGCTGATTGCATCATCATCTGTGTCCCTACTCCTCTTACCACGAACAGGGAGCCCGATTTGAGCTACATCGAAAACACCACAGGCGAAATCTCAAAATATATGAGAAAAGGGCAGCTCATTTCCTTAGAGAGCACCACCTATCCCGGAACAACGAGAGAGATTCTCCTACCAAAATTTGAAAAAAATCATTTTAAGGTAGGAAAAGAATATTTTCTTATCTTTTCCCCTGAGCGCGAGGACCCGGGCAACCCCAAATACAACACAAAAAACATCCCTAAAATCGTAGGTGGAATCACCTCTGCCTGTACCAAGGCCGGAAAAGCACTTTACAGCCAGATTGTCGATGAAGTTATCACCGTCTCTTCCCCTGAAGCTGCCGAATTCACCAAAATCCTCGAAAACACTTTTCGCTCGGTGAACATCGCCCTGGTCAACGAACTCAAGATACTTTCAGACAGAATGAAGGTGGACCTCTGGGAAGTTATCAAAGCCGCCTCCACGAAACCGTTTGGCTTTATGCCCTTCTATCCTGGGCCAGGACTCGGAGGCCACTGCATCCCCATCGACCCTTTTTATCTCTCCTGGAAAGCCAAAGCGCTCAATTTCAACACCCGTTTCATCGAGCTTGCCGGCGAAGTCAACACGAACATGCCCTATCATGTTGTCTCCAAAGTTTCTGATGCGCTTAATCAGAATGGAAAATGCTTTAAGGATGCCAAAATCCTCATCCTGGGGGTTGCATATAAAAAAGATGTGGATGATATGCGAGAATCCCCTGCCCTTGAAATCATTGAACTCCTCCAGGAAAAAGGTGCGAAAATTTTCTACAACGACCCGTTCATTCCCCACATCCCAAAGCTAAGAAAACATGATTTGAATCTCTCTTCCTCCTCTCTAAACGAAAATCTCCTGCGGAGCATGGATGTTGTGGTCATTATCACCAACCATTCCTCCTACGATTACCAATGGGTTGTCAAAAACTCAAAGCTGATTATCGACACTCGAAATGCAACCAGCACAGTCTCAATTGCCAAGCATAAAATCGTCAAAGCCTGATAAGGAGCTAAAAACATGGAAAAAAACATCGCCCTCATCGGCTGCGGCTACTGGGGCAAAAACCTTGTCCGGAACTTCTACGAACTCAATGCGCTCCATGCCATTTGCGACAGCGACAAATCAAAGCTTTCACCCTTTAAAGAAAAATATCCTGACCTTCTTTTTTACACTAATTACAGAGACCTTTTTAAAGAGCCCAAGGTCCGAGCCGTAGTCCTTTCAACGCCGGCAGCCACCCATTATGCTCTGGCTAAAGAAGCCCTTCTTTCTGACAAAGATGTCTTTGTCGAAAAGCCTATTGCCCTCCACTACAAAGAAGGCGAAGAGCTCGTTGCCCTTGCCAAAGCACGCTCCAGAATCTTGTTGGTCGGGCACATCCTCGAATATCATCCCGCCATAACCAAGCTCAAAGAGCTCATCAATAAGGGCGAGCTCGGCAAGATACAATACATCTATTCC
>CAZGMN010000285.1:0-3295 GCA_964526905.1 uncultured Eubacteriales bacterium | reverse complement strand
GTCTGGAGAATCTGAGATGAACCTGAAATTCTGGAAAGCGAAAGAGAAAAAGACAATCGATGTGCAATATAAGGACGGTATCTATTATCTCGGCACAGCCGCTTCCGATTTAACGAAATGGAAGCTCACGAATACCATCAAAGCTTATCGCCTGAGCGATGCAGTTTATGCCTGCGTGCGGTTGATTACCCAGGTGGCGGCTGGAATTCCCTGGTATGTCTATCGTGAAAAAGGAGAAAAGCGCATTGAGGTTACTGACCATGACCTCGTTGATTTCATGAAACGGCCAAGCAAATTAATCAATACATGGGCGAAATTCATTGAATTCGGGCTCGGCTATTTTCTCATATCGGGAAATAGTTATATTCGAAAAATGATTGGAAGTTTTGGCAAATATGGAGAAGCAGAAATTCTTTTGCCAGATAGGATGGATGTTAGTTCCGATGCTCAAGGCATGCCAAAATATAGATATTCTGGAGGTGGGAGAAGCACAATCATTCCTCCTGAAGAAATAATCCATATCAAGACATTTAATCCAGAAAATCCGCTTATCGGATTAAGTCCTATCGAACCTATAGTCAGGTCAATAGATATCTCTACGCTCAATCAACTTTGGACTATCTCATGGCTTGAAAACGAGGCAATGATAGGCGGGAAGATAAAAGGCAAGAATATCAGCGAGGAGATGAGGAAATCGATAAAAAATCAACTCGGCCAGGATTATGCTGGTGTCCTCAATGCCGGAAAATGGCTTGTGCTAAGCGGCGAGGAGATAGATGCCGAGAGATTCGCTTCTGCTCTAAAGGATCTGGATAACATGCCTCTTGAAAAGGGAACCCTCAGGAAAACATGCGCGATTTACAATGTGCCCTCGGAACTTCTCGGCGATTCTGAAAATAAGACATATAGCAATATTAAGGAAGCCCGGCGGTCGTTATACACCGAAGCGGTGCTTCCAAATCTTGACATCTTTAAAGCTGAACTTAACTCTGGTCTTGTGCCTCATTTCGATAAAGATAGAACAATATTTCTCGATTATGATGTTTCAGATATCGAGGCTCTTTCCGAGGACTTAGATAAACTTTGGGATAGGGCATTAAGGGCAACGGGCAGCCCATTTATTGACGCAAATGAAGCCAGAGAAATGCTCAAATATGGCAGGCGTAAGGGACTTGATACGATTTATGTGCCAATAAACTATATTCCGATTGCGGGCTCTGAAAAACAGGAAGGTAAAAAGCAATTTCGCTTTTCAATCAAATCCATAAAGGATTCGGGTCCTGGATTCTGGCAGAAACCGGAACGCAAGGAAAGGCTGTGGAGAAGCTTCGACTTGCTTGTCAAAGCAAAACAAAAATCGCTTATCTCAATTGCAGAAAGCTGTCTTAGGAAGCAGGTGACAGAGATAAAGGAAAAAGTTTCTCATGCGGCTTCAATAGGTCAGATATCGCCCTGGAGTTTCTTTGATAAGAAAATAGAAGCAGAGATATATCTTTCAAAAACATTCGGCTGGTATGCAGAAAGCTTCAAGAAAGCCGTAAATGCAGGGATGGATATATCAAAGGGCAATTTATATGACCTGAATAAGAAAACCGATGGCGGCTTCTGGACTCCAGAGCAAGAGGAAAAACTAAGGAAACTGATTGTCCATAGCGGAACTAAAATATCTGAGGGAACAATGGAAGAAATCCTAAGAGCGATTGAATATGCCGAAGAGGAGATGCTAACAGTCGAAGAGCTAACTCAATATCTATACAGCCATCAGCTTGAGATGATTCCGAATCGAGCGAGGCGAATAGCAAGAACCGAGACGGCGAAAGTGGAGAATTGGGGGAACCTTGAAGGATTTCATCAATCGGAATTCATAGAGGACAAGGGCTGGGTCTGCTCTTTCGTCGAGCTTTCAAGAGCGGCTCACATGGCCGCTGATAGGGAATATTCGGCCAACCCTATACCGCTTGATTCGCCATTTATCGTGGATGGAGAGGAACTTATATATCCAGGCGATCCACAGGGCTCGCCAGGAAATATCATAAATTGTTTATGTGTGGTTTTTCCGCACATAAAGGAGAGATGAAAATGAATATTGAAAAAAAAGTTTTTGAGATTGAGATAAAAGAATTGACCGACGAGGGGAAATTCTATGGCTATCTTTCCACATTTGGCAATGTTGATCAGGGTGGAGATGTAATTGAAAAAGGAGCATTCAAAAAGACGCTCAAAGAAAATAAGGCATTTCCTCTTGGTTGGGCTCATTCTTTTTCGGCACCAGAATTGATTGTCGGGTCATTTTCAGGCGAAGAGGATGAAAAAGGGCTTTTCATCTCTGGAGAATTTTTTAGAGATAGAAAGGGGGATTTGCCAGAGGCCCATCATAAGGTCAAGCAACTCAAAGAAAAGGGAATCAAGATGGGCATGTCTATGGGATATAAAACAATAAAAAAAGAAGATGGCACGGTCGACGGAATTCCAGTCAGAAGATTAAAAGAAGTCAAACTTCATGAAGGCTCTTTAACGCTTTTTCCAATGAATATTAATGCGAGGGTGGAGAATATCAAATCAGAAAAATCGGAAGATTTGGAAATAAAGCCTTATCCTGATAGCCATGCTTGTTTACTTGATAATTCTATTCAGGTAATAGCATCTCAATCACGGGAACATAATGGAAAAAAATATACAGCCAGGATTGGCAAAGGTGGAGATAGGTCATATCTTTATTCAAAAAATATTTGGACAGAGGCTGAAGCCAGAAGGCATTGTCATTCTCATGGCGGCACTTTTGAGCCAGCTACAGGAAAAGAAATGAGTATATGGTTAACAATAAGTCAGGTGCGAGAAATTTGCCCATCATGTGCCGAGAAGATGGAATCTCTTAATATTAAAAAATTGAACATATCAAATTTAAGTGAAAATAAAATTTCCCCTAATGTAATACAAGGCCTTTGCAACAGAGTCGGAGGGGAACCAGGCGTCTTTACTCGTTGTATGGACTTAAGTTTTGTTAGAGAAATGGATAATCCAGAAGCATTTTGCGCTTGGTTACATTATCAATGTGTTAATAAATGGCCTTCAGAAAGAAGTTTAAATCCAACTATAAAATTAATCTGTTCATCTTGCGGAGAGGCACTCGAAATTGAAATCGAGCCGGAAACCTCCACTCAGCAACAAGAGCCGCCTCCAGAACCGGAGCCGGAATTCCACTCCATTCTCAAGAAGATAGAGCAAGCTTTTAAATCCTAAACGGAGGTTTTAGATGACACCGGAAGAAAAACAATTGGTTGATACAATCAACCAG
>CAZGMN010000284.1:0-3300 GCA_964526905.1 uncultured Eubacteriales bacterium | reverse complement strand
AAAAAGTATTCGGTCAAAAATGATAATTTAGGCTCAATCTGAAAACTCTTGACCCTGAGAGGAGGGTAATATTCTTGTAGTTTGAGCTAGGTTGACGATTGCCCTCAGTTGTGTTTTCTGCATCCGGAAACCAGAAGCCCTCATCATTGGGAAAATTAAAACTGGACTTGTATCCCAGAGCATTGAGGATATCGATATAGAGCGTCCATCTTAGGGAATTGCCCCGTCTGAATGACTTCTCGATTCTCAAATCAAGGCTGCTTTCCGGCGCTGTTCTTCTCGTGCCCGGCGTCTCGAGATAGACTTTCGCTTCGGACCTCCAGGCATTTTTTTCCTGAGCCCATGATTCGGGAGGAATGATAGTTATGCTCCTTGCCCACGGTCTGCCGCTGGCATAGGAGTAGAAGAAGCTGAGGAAAAGGTCTGAAGGGAGTTTGTAGGTCCCCATCAATCTGATGAGAAGAGGCCTGTCAAAATCGAGCCTTGAATTTTGAGGGAGATTGACGAAGTAATTCGGGCTATTCGCTGCTTCAGAGAATCCGGAGCTTGCCTCGCTTCCCAAGCCGACATTGCCGCTCGCCCGGCTCAAGACAAGGGAGCCGTTGAGTTGCCAGTTGTTTGACATTTGTTTTGTCAAGGCAATCTCCAAGGCTTGATATTTTCTCTTCAGCTCAGGAACATTCTTAAGCTGATAAAAGAGAGGAGGCGCATCGTTTGACCTGAAATAGACAGTGACCGGAGTTTCCGGAAAGTCATCCGTTTGAGGAACAGTGGTTTGAAAAGGTACCCACCATTTCTCTGTATCCTTGCTCGTGGTGTACCAATCTTTATTGCCGGCAAGGTCATAAATGACATCTTCCACAATGTTTGCTTTGGTTTTGTAAATATAGTTGAATCTGAGCGAGAGGTCTTTGCGCACTTCCTGGTTGAGGCCGAGTGTCAATTCATCTGTGGATGGAGACTTGAGATGAGCATCCACCCCTTGCCTGTAGCTCTCTTCCGAATAAATCTGGTAGTCTTCAGGATAAAGGACAAAGGTATCGTCGCTATCGACCTTCCCGTCCATGTTTTCATCGAACCAATCAAATTGCTGAAATCGATGGGCAGAGATAGGATTAAGATTTAAAAGATAATCCAGCATTATGCTGTCTGAATAGCGGGAGTATGAAGCTTTGAAGATTGTTTTCCCCTTGCCGAAGAGATTAAAGCTTAATCCAATGCGGGGAGAGAGGGCATTCCAGCTCATGACATCGCTCCAATCCAAGGTTGCATTCTGGACATAGGGGTTCAGTTGGCAAAGAGGAGCAATCAAGGTTTGTCCAATCTCGAGCGACACAGGATTCCCGCTCGTATCTTTGTATAGATTCAAGAGCCGGGTGGTGCTTCTGTCAAATCTCAAACCCAGAAGAAGGGTAAGCCTTCTGCCAAGGGTCAGTGAGTCTTGAGCAAAGAAGCTTAATCTCTTGAGCTCAGCCTTGGGATTTATGGGCGACCTTCGTTGGCTCGCAAGATAAAAGGAGATCTTCCCTTTGCCGACCACATTCGCGGAGGACGGCGATTGATCCATTCCAAAATAATAAGGGTCTCCATTGTAATAATGGACCAATAAGTTATCTTCTTTCCATGTCGCCACTTCTAAGTTTGCATCTTCATACTCAGCTCCGACCATGAGTTCATGGTCGCCTCCGAGCATGCTATCCACGAAGTGAGTCAAGGAGGCTGTGGCTTGAAAGCGTTTGCCGAGCCGATTTTCATTGAATCCGCTGCTTCCCCAGAGATGCCCTGTCTCTTCATCGATGTATTGGGCGTTCTTTAATCCATCCTGGTTCAGGCGGAGAGGAATTCGCTGCTGGAAATATCCCGCCTTTAAATCGGCAAAAGTGTTTTGGTCAATAATGTAGTTTATTGCGCTGGAAGCAATGAAATCATTTTGATGTTGAAGGATTTGACTGGCTTCTTCGGGAGCGTTCCAAGAGAGAGTCGGTTTCCATGCTGATTGATAGCGGTCAGAATAACTCGCCGTAGCCACGAATTTGAGTTGAGGAACGAATTGGGAAGAGAGCTTGAGGAAACTCATTTTCTGGCTCTCATTTGAGCTGAATTTAAGGTGCTGAGTCCCCGAAGGGTCTGTCCAGGGAATGAAAGGAGTTGTCTGAGAGCTTGAAGTCAAATGGAAATTTCCAAAAAACCAAAGCATATCTTCGACAAGCTGTTCTCCCAGAGAAAGAGAAAAGTCATATAAATATCTGTCTTTGGTTGGAGGAGAAACATTAGGGGCGTTGACTTCTTCCTTAGTCCTCAGTGAGCTTGCCATTGTATCATCCGAGTAATAAAGGCTGAGCCCCCCTTCGGTTCTATTTCCTCTCGATTTAGAAACAATGTTGATGTACCCGCCGTCTATAACCCCGACATCTGCCGGGTGAGCAGATGTTTCCAGTTCAACTTCCCCGATGCTGTCGAAATTTATGCTGGTCAGGAGCTGCCTTCCAGCAAGGTCATTTATCGTTATCCCATCGAAGGCATAGGCGTTAGACCTTACGCTTGAACCATGGACAGAGGATTGGTCTTCCCAAAAGCTTTTTTCCGAAACGAAGCCAGGAGCAGAATGGATGACATCAAAAAGGTTTCTTGAAAAGGGAACATGCTGCAGGAGCTCTTTTTCAACAACCGAAGCTGTCTTTGCCGCTTCGACATCAACTGTCGGTGAGGGAATTTTGGCCGTGATTTCTTCTTCGACTGTAGCCTCTTCTGTTGTTATTTCGAGAGTGACGGTCATTCCGACTCGGACCATGATATCCTCGACATTGACTGTTTTGAATCCGGGCACTTCGGCGATGACCTTGTATCTTCCAGGCGGGAGAAAAGGGATTTTAAATTTGCCCGTGCGAGAGGTGAGATAAGTTCGAATTCCCAATGAGGCCGGCGAAGAGACATAAATAAAGGCTCCAGAAAGCGGCACTCCTTGCTTGCTGATAATCCTTCCTTTGATCGAACCGGTTTGTCTTTGAGCCAAAGCTGTTGATGTCAGTCCGAGGGAGAGGATGATTATCAATGAAAAGCTGAATATTTTCTTCAACACTTCCTACTCCTTCACTTTCTTATCTTGTGTCCAACACTTCTCTTAACTTTTTTAAGGAAGAAAAGGTTTCCCTTTAATCTCATTGAACCTTTAAAATAATCGACTGCAAACAAAGAGTCAAGGTCAGCTATGCTCAGGTCAGTGGGTTCAAAAACACGCAGCTTTAGATTGCAAGGCGAAGGCAGAGTGGTGAGGAAGCCGTGTGAAAGGCTGAGCGGGCA
>CAZGMN010000283.1:0-3301 GCA_964526905.1 uncultured Eubacteriales bacterium | reverse complement strand
CATTCCGGGTTTTGATCACCGGTTGGGCTGGTCACACGTGCCTGTCTGGCTGGTATTGGCAGCGGACGCCATGATGCTGATCGGATATGTGTTATTCATAAGAACAATGTTTTACAACGCGTTCGCCTCCCGCACCATCGAGATACAGAAGGGTCAAAAGCTGATCTCAACCGGCCCCTATGCCGTGGTCCGTCATCCTATGTACGCTGCAGGAATACTGATGTACATATTCATGCCGCTGGCGCTGGGCTCGGTATGGGCCTATATCCCACTGGCATTCCTTCCTGTCATGCTTGCCTTGCGCGTGCTTGACGAAGAAAAAGCGCTGATAAAGGATTTAGAAGGATATGAGCAATACATGAAAAAAGTTAAGTATCGATTAGTGCCGGGGGTGTGGTGAGAAGTTAATATACCAGGACATCTGCTTTATAATTTCCCTAAAGCTCTTAGCCCATCTTCCCCTCTTTTTAGCGCATCAAGGCCATTCAGCCAGCTCAGCAGAAAAGGAAATCTTATCAGCTCTATTCGTCTGCCTTCTCTTAGATAAAATGCTTGACCTGTTTGGCTAAAAAATGAGCAACCTCTGAAACATCATACGGCCAGGCATAGATGATTTCAATATGAGGATATTTTTTTTTGGCATTTCCGACGGCTCTGGGGATATCCTTTTCGGAATGTGCCCCTCCTCCGGTCATCATCGGCGTAATGATGATGACCTTACGAGGAGATTTGGAAGCAGCCTGAGCGACGGCTTCCTCTATGCTCGGCGCGCAGAATTCATTGAAGCCGATGAAGACTTCCGCTCCCAAGAGTTCGCCTAGTGCTTTGGCCATCTTTTGTGACGAAGCAAAGAAAGGGTCATTCTCCGGAGTTCGGGGCCAGCTGCGCATCTTTTGCTCTATCTCATCATGGCGCTTTTCCAATGCTTGCCGTTCAGGCCCGCCCGCACTTTCCAAGCGCTGATGAAGCAGGAGAAGCTCCATCATTTCACTTCTCGGGAATTCTTTTGGCGGAACTCCATGCATGGCGAGGACGACAGAAATATTCATTCCTTCCCTCTTCATTTTATTGGATCTCTTCCAAGTTGTATGAGTAAAGAATATGTAGCGAGCTACTAAAAACACCAATTCGGAATGGCCGCAGCGACCATTGAAGGTTTAGCCTTACCGAATTGCCCTTCGAGCGAACCCGGCCTTGCCGGGCGGCGAGGATGTCTGAGCGAAGCGAGTTCCGCAGCCGCCGAGAAGGGCGGTGAGGGAACGGCGTTAAAAACCTGATTGGGAGCGAGGCCATTCCGAATTGGACGTTCATAGACATCACACAAAATGGGAGAGAACCTATTTATTCAACCTAAATCCTGGATGAATTTCGAAGATATGATAGCACATTCTATCCGGAAATATAGTAAAAAGAACAGAATCGGCGGGGAAACTATTTCTTCAACGTGTATTTAGCGAAACTCCTGTATTTAGAAACAGACATCGATTTTAAGTCCTCGACGACAATATCAAAATAATAATTGCCCTTCAAAACGGGCTTGTAGGGAACTTCGAAGATAATGTCCATTTTCTTAAAAAGCTCTTCTTGAGATTCGCTTAGAAATTTCTTCTCTTCAATCTCATCGGTCTTTTTGTAATTGTGATAAACGCCAATTTTTATCCTGAATTCAGAACTGAGTTTTCCTTCTTCCTCTTCATAGCTTATTCTTGAGACCGGAATTTCTATAATAATCCTGCCATCTTTAAACTTTGCCTTGAACTTAAACACTCTTTTTAGGTCCTCTTGATATGACGAGCTTATCCAGTTGATCTTGGCAATATTCAGGGCATTATCCAGTTCGGCGTAATCCGCACTCATCCGCCATGTCCCGCTTTCGGTCTTCCAGAAGTCAATCCAAAGCCGGAAGCGGTCATAGTACCACCCTTCTCGAGTGACTTGACGGGCTTTTGCCCTTTCCCGGCTCTGGTCAAAACGAAAATCCATGCCATCGAAGACGACCATATCAGGAGGGCCGAGGACTATATATATCCTTCCTCTATCCGTATTCCATCCTCTCTCAGGCCGCCCCTGCTCCCGAATATCCTTTCCGACATTCGGTTCCCAATCCGCAAACCATTTGTTCGCATACTCTACCCTTTCTTCAAACTCTGTCTTAGCTTCATTCTCTTCGGTCGTAGAATCAGGGTCTCTGATTTTCCAGAATTCTTGGATGAATTCTTCCTTCGATGCCTTGTCAGGAAGATTCTTATAAACTTCAATCTCCCCCTTGGTCATGATCAGGCTCGTCTTCTCATAAAAAGTTTCATAGAAAGGATCCTGCTTGATCTTGACTCTTGAACCGCATCCTGCCGCCGTGAGAAGAAAAAGAGCCGCGAAGACTAATCTGCTCGCACAGTTTTTATTTACTCTTTTCATCTTTATCTCCTCAGTATCCTCTCTATGACTTCATCCTCTGTGTCGCAATTAAAATTCATCGTCAAAATCTCTTCTCATTCTTGCCTATTTTTTGAAATCATAAGAACCTTTCTTCATAGATTAATAACAGCAAAAAATGTGCCAATACTATGCCGCCGCAGGAAAAATATTCGCTTGAAACTGCGGCATGAATTGCAACAAGGAATTAAATTAAGCCAAAAATCCTAATCTCTTGGGCTTTCTTATTTTAATATGTATAAAAACCGGATTAGCCTTCCGTTTCTTTCCAGGCTGACTTCGAAACGGCTCTCATCTTTAAATTGACTGTAGAGCGAAAAGATGGTTTGCATATCATTCAGCTCCATCCCGTTCACTTCTTTGATGATATCGTTCTTTTGAATTCCCACATCAGACAAGATGGTCTTCTGCGGCAAATTGGTAATCTTGAATCCGCTGACTTTCCCCTCCACGAGATTAGGCAGGAATCTTGTTTCATTAACAATCACCGGCCACTCGGCCTCAAACCTTCTCAAGACTTCTGCCCTGATAAATTCTTTTTTTGTTACGTTCATCTCGGATTCCTCCTTCTTCGATTCGTTTTCTCTTGGAGGAAGAATAACCTCGGGAAGATTCTGCGGCGGCATTTCTTGTGCCTTGACCAAGCTTCCCCTCCCTAAGAATATCTGAAAAGTCTGGTTCCCCTTGCGGAGAATGACTCTGTTCTCAAAGACCTCAACCAGGGTCAGGCCTGAAATATTTTCTCCTACTCTTAAAATGACCGTGTTTCCTGTGTTTTCATTCTTTAAAACAGCCAAAGAGGAAGAAGCGTCTTCCGAGACAATGACGCCGACCAGCGAGAGCTGCGGCAAGGAACTTTCTTGGCCCG
>CAZGMN010000282.1:0-3303 GCA_964526905.1 uncultured Eubacteriales bacterium | reverse complement strand
CCCATCTTCCCTCAAGACCCGGGTCGCCCTGAGCGATGCCCGCAAGGGGCAGAAAGAGCATGACAATCAAAGAATAGGCTAAATAACGCAAATGGACGGACATTGCTTTTCTCCTTAGATTCATTCAGTTAAAGGATAAGTGATAATAAATTTGTTTTCTGCGGCGATGACAGAGTAAAGCTTCATCCCTCGATTTAACCTCATTACATCATCACGGATGATAAATTGCAACCTGAAGGGGTGTCAAGCGGCCCAGCCCAGCCGGGGGGATCTTCCGAGACTCTTCCTCGATGATGACGAGCTTGCCGGCACCTACAAAAAGAAAGGTAGAAACCTAAAAGGGCAAAAACTTTGTCTCTGTCTTTATTTTTATTCATACCTCAGAGAATCCACCGGATTGGCCGTTGCAGCCCTAATCGCCTGGAAGCTCACGGATAGGAAGGCTATGACCAGCGCCGCAGCCATGGCGGCTGCGAAAGTGAACAGGTCCGGGCTGGTTCGGTAGGCATAGCCCTTCAGCCAGTTTTTCATCACGAGATAGGCTGCGGGCCAGGCGATAACATTTGCCAGTAGCACCAGCATAAGGAATTCCCTGCAGAGAAGTATCGTGATTTGCGAAACTCCGGCTCCGAGGACTTTGCGAACTCCGATCTCCTTGGTCCGCTGCTCAGCGGTGAAAGAAGCCAGACCAAAAAGGCCCAAGCAGGCAATAAACATAGCCAGAACCGCAAAGTATTTCAGGAGGCTTCCCATCCTTTCTTCGGCCCTGTACATCCTGTCGAAATTCTCGTCCAAAAACCTGTATTCGAAGGGATAGTTGGGCATAATCCGCTTCCAGGTATTCTCAATATACTTCAGAGAGGCCGATATGCTCTCTGGCTGGATTCGAATGAGCATGTACCGGATATTATCAGGCGAGATGGTGATAGCCAGCGGCTCGATCTTACTCTGGACAGGCTGGTAGTGAAAATTCTTCATGACCCCGATTATCGAGCCCTGCCTGCCTATAAAAGAGAATCTTTCTCCAACCACAGATTCTTTCCCCATAATCTTCACGACTTCTTCGTTAATGATGAATGCCTTGCTAAGGTCGGAAGGAAAATCCCTTGAAAAACTCCGCCCCTCGCGCATTTCTATCTTCAGGGTCTCAATAAAACCAAAATCAACGGCGTTGATTCCAATCAAGATTTGCTGATTGGGGTCTTTGCCTTCCCAATCCGCTCCGCCGGCATTGCTTGAGATATATGAAGGCAGCTGGTCTGTTCCGGTAATACCCAGGATCTTAGGATCCTTGGCCAACTCCGTCTTCAGGACTTCGTAGGACTTCTTTATATTATCTGTTCTTAAAGGAATATAGACCAGGTGCTCCTTATCCCATCCCAGCTTCTTATTCTTCATATAATTCAGTTGCTTGTAGACAACGATTGTTCCGATGATCAAAAGAATGGAAAGCGAGAACTGAACGACCACCAGAATCTTTCTGAACCTGGAGCCTCCTGCGCCGGATTTGACATTTCCTTTGAGGACCTTAGCTGGTTGAAAAGAAGACAAAAGCAGGGCAGGGTAGCTTCCCGCAACCAAGCCCGTAAACAAGGTGATAAGCAAAAACCCAACCAGAACCGAGCCTATACCGGTCACCTTCCACGAAAGTTCCTTGGCCGCTAAGGTGCTGAAAGCATGCAGAAGAAGATTGACGATAATCACCGCGAAAACAAGAGCAATGAAAGAAAAGAGCGCCGACTCACCGAAAAATTGGCGGATAAGATGGCCTTTCGAGGCTCCGACGACTTTTCTCAGACCCACTTCTTTAGCGCGGTTGGCCGAGCGGGCTGTGGAGAGATTCATGAAATTGATACAGGCGATCAATAGCACAAAAATAGCAATAATAGAGAAAATGTAAACGTATTGTATGGCGCCCGGCTCTTTGATGTATCCGAAATACTCATGGAGATGGATTCTTGTGTAGGGCATCAGAAGAAGGCTTGTCACGCTTTCAGGGACCCTTTTGCGGATAAAGCCAAAGACCTTTTCATTGGCCTTTTCGGCAGGGATGTCTTTTTGAAGCTGAATGAAAGTCCAGATGGAATTACTTCCAAATTCCTCATTGGTTTTCCCCGTCTTTCTTAAAAATTCATAGGGAATGACAGTTTCGAATTGGAGGGAGGAATTGTGGGGAACATTTTTCATGACCCCGGTCACAGTAAATTCATATGTATTATTGACCGATATCACCTTTCCCACCGGATTTTCATCACCAAAATATTTCTCCGCAATTTTCTCGGAGAGCACCAAGGAATAAGGCGAATTTAAGGCTGTATTTTTATCTCCCTTTAGAAAGGGAAAGGTGAACATTTGGAAAAATGAAGGGTCAACGGCCCTTGTATTGTCTTCAAAAAATGCCTTATCCCCGTAACGAAACAGCAGTCCGCCAGGAAAGACATACCTGGTCGCATCGAGGATTTCCGGGATTTCATCCTTGAGTGCTGGGGCTAGAGGATAGGGAGTCACAGTAACATGAAAGATTCTCCCCATGTAGTCCTGATTTTCCTCGACACGGTAGAGTGTGGCTGCATTTTCATGGAACTTGTCATAGCTCAGTTCATCCAGAACCCAGATGCTGATGAGCAGGCAGCAAGCCATGCCAATGGCCAAGCCTATGATATTGATAAAAGAATAACCTTTGTGCTTCTTGATATTTCTCAAAGCAATCTTTATGTAGTTTTTAATCATCAAAGTCTCCACTTATTGAATTTTTTGAAAAAAGAACAAGGCATTTTACATTTATTTTTATGTTCTATGCTTTCTGCTTAATCCTGTACATCACCTGGCCGAGGAAACCTGCATCGCTAATCTCTGCGATGTACAATCCCGGCTGAAAATAAGCCTGCCTTTTCAGCATCGGCTCAGATAGATTTTCAAGAAGTGTCCTGGCTTCCCAATCCTCTTCGCCGTCACTTAGCAGAACCGGATCTTCGTCCTTGGCTATCTTTTGCAGGATTTCTTTTAAGCGCATGAATGCTTTCCTTTATATTTTTTCCTCTAATATATGATACGCATTTTCTAACCCTTTGGTTGATATAGCTTAAAAAAATTAGTCTCGTTTCTTAAAATATCTGCTTGACTTGAAATCATCAGTTTTAATAATCTTTGAAGGGATAAGAAATTCTTTATCTGCGGCGACGGCTGAGCGAACTCATACGTCGATTTTGCCATGCCTCATCGTCAGGGATAATAAATTGCGACCTGAAGGGATTTCAAGCCGAGCCGAGAATAGATTCAACCTGTCTTCAACATCTGAGCTAT
>CAZGMN010000281.1:0-3319 GCA_964526905.1 uncultured Eubacteriales bacterium | reverse complement strand
GCCCAGGCAGTTCCACCTGCAGTCCGACAGGAGTAGCGACCTGGTTTACCGGAAGCTCAGTTCTTCGACTCAGCGCGGCGCTGGACTGCGCCTGCCGTTCTTTTGAGCAGGCCGTAATTAATACGCAAAAAAGGCCTAAGAGTCCAGCCATGAATCCCAGGCGGGTGATGAACCTTCTTTCCAAGGAATCGTGCCTATGCTTTATTTTTGACGTCAAAGGTTTGAAATCGTGTGTCATTTATGTGAATTTTACGGTCTTAATCTCTCTCCTGTCAAATGTCTTGGAAAGGCCAAACCAGTTGTTGAGAGTTTGGATGATGCATCTCATGTCCGCTGCCTTTTGCTGCGCCCTGCTGGAAGAGCTCAGAACAAGGCGAGAGTCTCTTCTATTGGGCATAATATCCTATGGAGGAAAAGCTGACCCAGTGTCGGAGCGAAAAGGGAGCTGTAGTTCCCATGCCCGTTTTCTTAAGCGGAAGCACACCTTCGCTGTAGGTGTCTGAGAAGCGGAAGAGCGTGCCGCTCATCTTTTTGTTCATGGTGCTCTCTATGATTTTTTCAGAGGCCAAGAGGCCGAAGGGGATTGAGTATTTCCCGCACCAATAGGTATTGCGGTATTCGAGGTAAGTCTGGCCCCAAAGCTCCTTAGTCAGGCCTTCGATTTTTCCGCTGTCCAGAACGCCGGTGAGATAAGAATGGATCAGGCGCTGGTCGAGTTGGAGTGCCTCAGTCCAGGCTTTTTCGCCCTCTCCGAAGGGCGAATTGTTGAAGTCCTTTCCGTAATGGTTGCCATCGGACGAGATCAGAAAAAAGATATCCTTTCCGGCAGCAAGCCCTTTTTCCTTCATGTAGCTGGCAATTACTTCTGCCAGCTTTGCGGAGATCTCCTCCATCTTAGTGAAAGGCATGGGCGTGACCATGATCGGCGTGATCTTGACCTCTGGATTGAAATATTGAAGGAAAGGGAGCAGGGCTTCGATGGAATGCTCGAGCTCGTGGGCCTTGTTATTGACAATGAAAACAGTCTTGTTGAGCCGAGCCTTGAGATATTCCCGCAGCTCGGAGACAGCAATGGGCTTTTTCAAGCCAGGCCAGTATTTGAATTCGTCCAGGACCAGCATGTTCTGCGGGTCATTGAGCTCCTTTCTCACAGCGCCATGGGTGACGCCGAAGATGACCACTTCTTTGGCTTTCAGAACCTTGAAGAGCGGGTAATAGACGCGCCCGGCATAAAGATAATCGTCGTGAGGAGAAATAGCGGCGACCAGTCCTTCAGGCTTGAAGCTCTGTTTTTCCTGGCTGTCGAGATAATTCACGAGTTGTTGCATGCTCAGCGGATTCCAGCAGAAGCCAACGTCATCCCTGACAGGCCGCGTTGTCTCTTCTTCTTTTGGTGTGTTTTTTGCTATATATTCGGCTATTGCCTTTTCAAACTCTCCGCTGGCCCGGCCAAAAGGTGTCCAACCATGGCCCTTTCTTGGCCGTCCATATTGAAAGGATCCGCCATAATAAGGATTTTTTGTGCTTTCAAGGAATGCCTCAAGCTCATAAACAGCTTCATTCAGATAGAAATTATCCATATCTCCACAGAAGACATGTAATTTTCCCACAAGCTTGGGGCCAAGCCAGGACCAATTTTTTTCCAAATAATAGCGAAGGTCGTAGTGTTCTTTAAGATATTGAGCAACTTCGTGGTCGATCTCTCCTGTCAATTTATCCCAGAGAGGCTTGGGATAACCATCTTTGCCCACAGGGCCGTATGCCGCTTGCCAGATATCAAGCTGTTGGCCTGACCTTCCTTTTGAGCCAAGCACAGCTTCCAGCTGGCTCAGCTGTCGCAGTGTCACCAGAACCTGGCCATGAGTATCCCGCATCATCGGACGTTCAGCTTTCATCCATTCGGACTCTACATAAAAGGCGTTTTTGTCTTGATAGATATTTGTGAGTTGGTAATATCTAAAATCGATGGGATCAGGAAAGAAACTCCATGTTCCTCCGAAAAAATCAGGATGGAAGACCTGTAAGGCCAGCGCTTCCCATCCTCCTGTGGAGCCCCCTGATAGAACTCGAGCATAGGGCTTCTTTATAATTCGAAAGTGTTCCTCAATATAAGGGATGAGCTCGGTCATAATGGCATCTCCATAGGGACCGCAGTTTTCAGAATTGACGGCATAGGAGTCGTCAAAATAAGGACAGGGATGCTGGAAGGTGACGCAAATCATGCGTGGGAAATTTTCTGATGTCCAGATTTTGTAATAGTCATTGCCTTCTGCGAATCCATTTGGAGGGCGGAGGGAGAAATGACCCTGGATATAATGAACAGGATAATAAACATCAGGTTGAGCCTCATAGCCTTGAGGAAGGAGGACAATCGCTCCCAAATAGATGGGATGGCCCCAAAATTTAGTAAGGACCTGACTCTGAATTTGAATATGCTTGACCCATGTCGTGTCCTCTGGAATTTTGATGGGAGGAATGACCTTGTTCAAATCCAGCTTAACTGTGTATCCGGTTGAAGAGTCAAGGTGGGCGGACATGGCCTCACTGTAAAGGTTGCCAGGCGAGATATTGAATCTCTGGCCTTCCCATTGATCCATATGAACCCATATCAGATGGCCATCCGAACGCTTGAATTGGGTGTAGACATTGGCCAAACCCTGGACGTAGAAATCTCCTGCTGGAATTTCGCTCAAGCTTCTTAACGGATAACCCAGAACATTTTCATCAATGACTGCAACTTCGCCGGGCTTAAAGTTCTCAACATCCAATCCGAAGAAGGGAACGCTGTTATTCCAGGACCCGGCTTGAAGCCGAGGTTCTCTTCTGCTATTCCGGGAGACCATGACAAAGATGCGGCCTGTGAGCGCTTCTGAGCGAATTGAAGCCGGGAAAGATATTTCAAACCTTAGCTTTGATTGCTTTTTTTGTTCAGAAGAGGAGTTGGAAAGGACACTGGAGACAAAAATAAAAAATGTAATAACAAGGACGGCAATATTTTTTTTCAATTTCATCTTTCCTCCTTTTTCAACAAAAACGAATTCATCATCTTCATAGATGCCAGATTATTTTTCGTAAATGATTTTACTATAGGAAACCAAAAATCCCAACAACGAACTTCATGGCAATTTCATTCTATCCGGTTTTTTATTCAATTGCCAAGTTTCTCAATTAAGCAAGTGGGTTCGCAAAATCTAAGCAATTTCTCAAACTGCTTTTTGATATTTCAAAATCATTAAATGAAGCTTTATTTCTGAGCTCGTATTCAGTATTTTAATCTGATTTTTATATTGACTTATTAAAGGGATAGGAACATTAGCAT
>CAZGMN010000280.1:0-3327 GCA_964526905.1 uncultured Eubacteriales bacterium | reverse complement strand
AAATCACCGAATCCGATGTCCTTCTCTCTTCTGCCTCAAATGCCATTATTCTCGGCTACAATATCAAGCCAGACCAAAAAATCCTGGATTTGTCCAAGGAAGAAAATGTTGAAATCCGAACTTACAATGTTATTTATGAATTGACTCAAGATTTGAAGAAAGCCATCTCCGGAATGTTAGAGCCGGTCAAAAAGGAGACTTACCTCGGCAGGGCTGAAGTCAGAAGAACATTCGATCTATCGAAGGTTGGAAAAGTTGCTGGCTGTTATGTCTCAGATGGAAGAATAACTCGGAACGCAGAAGTCAAGGTTATCAGGAATAATGAGACTGTCCATCAGGGTCGGATCTCTTCCCTCAAACACCTCAAAGACTCTGTCAATGAAGTCCTCAAAGACCATGAATGCGGCATCCGCCTTGAGAAATTCAAGGATTTCCAAGAAGGCGATATTCTCGAGGCTTTTATCATTGAAACAGTGAGACCTGAGTAAAAATTCAATGGTTATCGGGTTCTTATCCCTGGAGATTTACCTCCCTTATTCCCATTCACTAAAAGATAAAAGGCAACGATTATCCAGCTTGATCAATCGTCTAAAGACAAAATACAATGTGGCTTTTGCTGAGTTGGATTATCAGAAAAAGTGGCAGAGGACGACGATCGGCATTGTGACTCTTAATAACCAAAAAAAGGTTGTCGAAAGCCTCTTTCAGAGAATAATGGCCGACGCAGAGCAAAACATCGACGGCCAGATCATCAATCAACAAGTATATTATTTCTGATAAGGGCGAAACGCTGAGTCAAGCATCAACCAGAGTGAAAGACTCTCTTTTCAATCTTGAAGAGGATCATGAGTTAAAATGAAGGCTTTTTTAAGACAGAAGAGAGTTGCCAGTTTGATAAAGGAAGAGCTCAGCCATCTCCTCATTGAGGAAATTCAAGACTTCATCTCAGGCTTGATCACAGTCACCAGAGTGGAAATGACGCCTGATTTGAAAACGGCTCACATCTACCTCACCATTTTCGGCGGCGAAAAAGAACCCACTCTTCGGCTGCTGGAAAGAAAGAAAGGCTACCTGAGAAAAATTATTGCCTCCAAAGTCAAATTAAAGTATAATCCACTGCTTATTTTTTCCCTTGATCCAAGTTCTGACTACGAAGCAAGAATAGATAAGATTTTAAAAATTATAAAGAAAAATGAAAAATGATCCTGTGGATGCAATCTGCAAGAAGATTTTGGAAAACCAGCGCATCGCCATCACTTCCCATCTCAGACCTGATGGCGATTCTGTCTGCACTAGCCTTGCCCTTGCCTTTATGGCAGAGCTTTTAGGAAAAGAAGCTAAGATCATAAACAGGGATCCCACTCCTTTTCCCTTCAACCGTTTTCCTGATGTCGAAAGAATCCAAATAGGGCAAATCGCAGCCAAAAAATTTGATTTCGTCATCCTCCTTGAATGCGCCAATGTCTCTCGCTCCGGACAGGAGAGCCTTGACGAGTACTTCAAGGTCAATATCGACCATCATTTTTCCAACGATTACTATGCCGACATCGACTGGGTCGAACCTAAAGCATCTGCTGTGGGAGAAATGGCTTTCGACTTGGCAGAAAAACTCGAAATCCGTTTCACCCCTCAAATCGCGAACCATCTCTACTGTGCCATTGTCTCTGATACAGGTTCATTCCAGTTTTCCAACACGACAGCCCGAAGCCTTGAGATCTGCTCAAAACTCATCACCAGGGGAGCCAATTCTATTCGAATCTCTGAGCTCTTATTCAATAACAATTCCCCTGAAAAAGTTAAGCTCTTAGGACAGGTGCTCTCCACCCTGCAGATGAACAAGAAAGGCAATATCGCCACCATCACCATGTTCAAAAAAAACCTTAATTCTCTTCATCTCAAGGAAACAGATACTGAAGACATTACAACCCTCGCTCGCTCAATCCAGGAGGTGGAAATGGTTCTCTTCTTCAAAGAGATGGAAAAAAATACTTTCCGCGTCAGCCTCAGAGCAAAGGGAGAGGCGGATGCGACTTTTATTGCCGAACAATTCGGTGGAGGCGGTCACTTCCATGCCGCAGGTTTCACCGTTAGCGGCGAATATGATAAAATGGTGAAAGAAATTCCTGAAAAAGTTGAGTGGCTGCTGGAGCAGAATAAGCTCAAAAAAAAGAATAAAGCGGCTGATCTTTCTTAAATGATGGACGGGCTTATCCTCGTCAATAAACCTCAAAATCTCACTTCACACGATATCGTTGCTCGAATCAGAAAGCTCCTAAGAGTCAGGAAGGCAGGTCACTTTGGCACTCTTGACCCTCTGGCTACAGGGCTGATGATGGTGGCCCTGGGCAAGGCCACAAGGCTCTTTCCCTTCTTTTCGAAAGCAGATAAATCATACCGGGGGATAATGAGATTAGGCTTTGCCACTGAAACCTATGACTCGGCTGGAAAATCCACCTCAACCGAAAAAAAAGATCTTCCTCCAGAGAAAAGTGTTCGAAGGGCGATGAAAAAATTTGAGGGGCAAATCGAACAACTGCCTCCGCCCTTCTCAGCCAAAAAGTACAAGGGCAAGCCGCTTTATTCACTGGCCAGAGAGAAAAAAGAATTTGAATTAAGGCCAACTCGAATCTTCGTCCATTTCTTGCACTTAAAGAAGTATAATCCCCCTTTTCTTGAGTTTGAAGCGCGATGCTCTTCAGGAACCTATATTCGCTCTCTGGCCCATGACTTGGGGCAGAGCTTGGGATGTGGAGCTCATCTCTCCCAGCTCACCAGGACGAGAGTAGGAAATTTTCATCTCAAGGATTGCTTTGACCTTGAAGAAATAAAAAGATTGGCCGAAGCGGATGAGTCCGAAAAGTTTCTCATCCCTCTCGAATCTCTTCTCCCCGAATTTCCTAAGGTTATCCTTGATGAGCGGGGTTCGATTCTGGCCAGAAATGGCAACCTCATCTTCCCTGAAAATGTCCTAAAAATCATTCCCGCTTCTCCTCCCCTTTCCCCCTGCCCCTTCAGAGCCAGAGATCATTTTCAGAATTTTCAGTCAGGGAGGAAAATATCTTGCCCTGGCAAAAAAAATGCCGGAGAAAAATTGCTTCCACCCCTTCCTGGTTATCGACCCGAAAATAAACAGAACTAGCTGAAAACAAAAAAAATCCATCACTTCAAAAATCAAATTCTTGAATTCTGATACAAGATATTGTATTTTATAAAAGAAATGAGGCTGAACAAGAATCAAATCGAGCATCTGGCCTTTATGGCCATAAAAAATCTAATCAAAGAGAAAAAAATCATCGTTGAAGACAAAAATAAGCTCATCGAAAATCT
>CAZGMN010000279.1:0-3396 GCA_964526905.1 uncultured Eubacteriales bacterium | reverse complement strand
GCGGGGATGACGCCGAACAAAACTCTCGCCGCTGAGGCCAATCCACAGGCCGAGCGGAAAAAACAGAAAACAGGGAATGACTGTCAAGCTTCCATTGATGAAGATGTGGTCAAGGACCTTTGAGACTCCTCCTTCGGTCCAGTATTGATAGCGGATGATATAGGTCACGAAAATGGCAAAAAAGGCAGAACCTCCGTAGACTCCGGCGATTACGGTTAAAATATCTCGATAAGAGAATCGGCGTTCATCCTTGCGCAGCAGCGAATAAGCAAGGTCAAAAGCGAGGGCAAGAAAAAGAATGCCCAAGATGTGGCAGAAAAACGGGGCTGCGTTCACCAGCTTATACGCAGCGGCCACGACGCCGACTGCAGTCGAAGAGCCAAGCTTGTTAATAACGCTTCTTGACACAACCAAAATAAAGACCGCCCAAAGCGAAAGATAGACAGAGGCTCGGGGAACATTTGCATTATAGAGGGCTCCTCCGACAAATACTTCACTCATCCCCCAAAGAGAACCGAAGAGCAGCAGCCAAAGCAATTGCCTGATTCTTATCATCTTCATTCTTTTCACAACCTGCATTTAGCCTCCATCATAAAACAAATCGGGCATTGATTTAAAGAAAAATATTCAACAAGAAAGAACACCAAAACCCTCATCCATATATCCAATTAGGGATGCTTCCTTCGCTGCTTCTTGTCTTGGAAGCGATGATTTAGTATGCTTACACTGTCTCCAAGAGCTGAAAGAAGATGAGTCATCCCCCCTCTCACGGCTATCACGGCAGAATTCTGGAAGTCGATCTCTCAAAAAGTCAGATTAAAATTAGACCTCTTGACCTGATGACAGTTGAAAATTATCTGGGCGGCAGGGGGCTGGCAACCCGAATCCTTTATGATGAAATCGACCCCTGGTGCGAGCCTCTTGGTGCAGACAATGTCATCGTCATTGCGGCCTCTCCTCTTATCGGAACGCGGGCACCGACTGCCTGCCGCGGGCATCTGGTTTTTAAGTCTCCGCTGAGCGGATTGATCGGAACTTCAAACTGCGGCGGCTCTTGGGCAAATTTCTTCAAGTCTGCTGGCTTCGACGTGCTGTTGATTAAAGGAAAAGCTGCTCAGCCGGTCTTCCTTGATATCTCCCCTGATGAAACTAAGATTGAAGCGGCAAACCATCTCTGGGGGCTGGATGTTCTTCAGACAACAGAAATATTGAGCGCAGAGAGTAAGTTAGGCAGCCGCCCTCGAATTCTCTGCATCGGTCCTGCAGCCGAGAATCTCGTTCTGATTTCATCGCTCATGAACGAAAACAGAGCTTTTGGCCGCTCAGGAATCGGCGCGGTCTTTGGCAGCAAGAATCTCAAAGCAGTCAGAGTTTCAGGAAAAGAGAAAATCGAGATCCAAGACGCTGAGAGGTTTAAATCAGGAATGGAACAGGCTCTCTACTTAATGAAGGCAGCGCCAATTACCAAACGCCTTCTCCGTGAGCTCGGGACCTCCGGCCTGCTTAAGTTGATCGATGTCATGGATATGCTTCCCCACCGCAACTTTCAGGATAACATTCATAAACCTGAAGACCTGGACAAAACCTCAGGCGAGACACTGCGCAAGAAAATCCTTGAGAGGCCAGCAGGGTGTTTCGGCTGTCCAATCGCCTGCGGCCGCCTGACCCGGGTCGCTGACAAGAAAGGAGAGGGACCTGAATACGAAACCATCGTTATGACCGGCCTGGATTGCGATATTTACGACCTTGAGTCCATCGCCCAAGCCAACTACCGCATGAACGAGCTTGGAATCGACACCATCAGCTTCGGCTCCACTCTGGCCTGCGCCATGGAGCTCTTTGAGAGGGGATATATCAACAAAAAAGATACAGAAGGAATTGATCTCAGCTTCGGGAATGTTTTTGCCATGAGGGAAATGGTTGAGGCAAGTGCTTTCCGCAAAGGCATCGGCGAAAAGCTTGCTCAGGGCTCCTTTCGGCTGGCAAGTTTTTTCAAGCATCCTGAGTATTCAATGACAGTCAAGAAGCTCGAAATCCCTGCCTATGACCCCCGTGCTTCTTATACTCAGGCTTTAGGTTATATGACATCGCCCAGCGGCGCCTGCCACCTGCGCGGCGGCTATGCGGTCTCGCTTGCCTTTTTCGGCGGGACAAAAGAGATTCCCCGCTTCAGCCTTCTCCAGTCTCCAATCGCCATCAAGAACATGCAGAACCTGGGCATCATCCAGGACAGCCTCGGCATCTGCCGCTTCACAGGTTTTGCTTTCTCCACAGACCCCTGGTCAAGGATGGTGAGTGCAACAACAGGATTAGATTTTTCCGCGGCCAGGCTGGAGAAGATAGCCAACAGAGTTGCCACCCTGGAAAGGATTTTTAACCTCGAGGCAGGTTTGAATCCTGAAGATGACACCTTGCCTGAGCGCTTCAGCACTGAGCCCATTCTGGTCAAAGGAAAAGAAAGGCTCATTCCCAAGGAGGCGATGGAAAGGATGAGAAGAGACTATTACCAGGCCCGGGGCTGGGATGAAAAAGGGAAGCCGACTGAGAGCCTTGTCAAGGCTCTGGAAATAGAAGGAAGAAAAAAATGAGCAGAGAGAAATGGAAGGCAAGCGAAGAGCTCATTCGTCTCTTTCAGGCAGTGGGACGCGCCTCGCTCTTATTGGACCTTCAGGATAGTCATAGCGGAAACATGGCCATGCTCTGGAAGGATGAAGAGGGCCAGGAGAAAATCGTCATCACCTCAACAGGCTCTCAGAAAGGCGACCTTGAACCAGACCAGATTTGTTTTCTCTCCACTTCTGAGACGGATTATGGCTATTACAAGGCATCATCAGAAACAGATATTCATGCCCGGATTCTGGCCATCAAAGGCGTCAGGGCTTCGATGCACGTCCATAGCAAAGACCTGACCATTGCCACTCTTGACGACGAACAAAAGCCAAATCAGCCGCAGCCTTTTGTGCCCATCGACCCGCTTGGGTTTTATCATCTTGGAGGTCTCATCCCTGTAGACTGGTTTGAAGTTCCGAGCGGCTCTCCTCAAATGACGAAGACTATTCCTGAAAGGCTTGCCCGCCACCCGGCAACTGCGATTCAGGGGCACGGCGTCTTTAGCAGAGGCCGGAGCCTCAAGGAAGCATTTTTTTTAGCCTGCATTGCCAACAACTCCGGATACGTTGTCCGTCTGGCACAAAAACTCGGCATCGATGTTAATGGATTGAGGAATAAAATTCAGTCCAGCCCTGATTCTTATTTTTCTTTCCATCCGGCCGAATACACAATTGAGGAAGACGAAGCTTATGACTTTCCTCGTGAAGAGGAGATCGTTAAAGAATTTTTCAAGACAGGAGCCAGAATCTTTGAATCCCGGCTCTCCCCTTTTCATACAGGAAGCGT
>CAZGMN010000278.1:0-3483 GCA_964526905.1 uncultured Eubacteriales bacterium | reverse complement strand
GAGTGGGCGGTTAGCTCAGTTGGGAGAGCGCGGCGTTCGCAACGCTGAGGTCGGGGGTTCAAGTCCCCTACCGTCCACCATCTTGTTTCCATAAATTATAAAATGATAACCAATCAGGTTTTAGTCATCGCCGGGACAGCGGCAACCATAGGTTTTGTTCATACTGTTCTCGGTCCTGACCATTATCTCCCTTTCATTGTTATCAGCCGTGCAAGGCGCTGGACCCTGGCCAAAACTCTGGTTATCTCTTTTTTCTGTGGGCTGGGACATGTGCTGAGTTCGGTCTTTCTGGGTTTTGTCGGGATCGCTCTTGGAATTGCTGTTTTTCGCTTGGAGCAAGTCGAGAGTATTCGCGGCGGAGCAGCAGCCTGGCTGCTCATCAGCTTTGGCTTCGCCTATTTTATCTGGGGAATGCACAGAGCGATAAAGAAAAGGCCGCACAGGCATCTTCACTTCCACAGCGAAGGCGAGACGCATGATCACCTTCACACTCACCAAGAAGAGCATGCCCATCCGCACGATGAGAGTGAAAAGGTCAACCTCACTCCCTGGATTCTATTCACCATATTTGTCTTCGGGCCCTGCGAGCCTCTCATTCCTCTGGTCATGTACCCTGCAGCAAAACACAACATCTCGGGAGTCGTTCTGGTCTCATCAGTCTTCGGCTTGGCGACAATCTTGACCATGCTGACCATCATCGCCCTTTCCTCCTGGGGAATAAGCTTTCTTCGCTTGGGCCGCCTGGAAAGGTACGTTCATGCCCTGGCTGGAGCGATGATCTTTATCTCAGGGCTGAGCGTTCAATTCCTCGGCCTGTGATGAATGATTCTCTCTAGGGCAATCTCGAGAGCAACGCTCCTTATTGCCGCAATCGTTTTGCCCGGTTGAAATGTTCCGCTTTATCCTCTATTATCCAGGATAGATTTTCATCATGAAATTCATCGTTGACTGCATGCTCGGGAAATTGGCCAAGTGGCTCAAGATTCTCGGATTTGACGCTCTTTACTTCAGCAAGATAGAAGACTCTGAGCTCCTGGCTCTGGCTCAAAAAGAGGGCAGGACTCTTCTCAGCAGAGATAATGCTTTGCTCCAGAAGTCGCGCGGCATCCCCACTCTCTTTATCGAGAGCGAAGATTGGACAATCCAGCTCAAACAGGTTCTGGATGACTTCAACCTCTGGCAAGAGGTCAGCCCTTATTCGCGCTGCATCGGCTGCAATCTCGAGCTCAAAGACCTGCCAAAGAAGCATGCCAGGAATCTGGTGACTCCTTTTGTCTATGCCAGGGCGAAGTCCTTCGCTCTCTGCCCGCGATGCGGTCGAATTTTCTGGAAGGGGACTCATCATCAGGATATGGAGCACAAAATAAAAGAAATTCTGAGCAAGAAAAAAAATAAAAAGGTGAGATAAAGAGAGAAAAATTTCGTATGAATTTTATGAAAGGAGGAACAATGCTAATCGTCACCACTCCGAATATTGAAGGGAAAAAGATCGTGAAATACCTTGGCCTTGTCTCCGGAGAGGCCATCATGGGTGCCAACATCTTCAAAGATTTCTTTGCCGGAATCAGGGATATCGTTGGCGGTAGGGCAGCTGCCTACGAAAAAGAGCTTCGTAAAGCCAAGGAGATTGCGCTGGGCGAGATGCAGGAAGAGGCTCAAGCTTTGGGCGGCAATGCCGTCGTTGGCATTGACTTGGATTACGAAACCATTCATGTCGGACAGACCGGCGGAATGCTCATGGTTAGTGCCTGCGGAACAGCAGTTGTCTATGAATAAAGAAGACAAAGGATTTGTTTTCGGCCGTCCTTGAGGTTCTTCAAAAAATAGGCAAGAAGCTTATCTGCCCTCAAGTCGATTAAGCTGGCATTTTTGAATAAGAATTTCAGCCGCTCCTTTATCAAGAAGCAGGGAAAATAAAAACTATATATAGAGAGGTAAATCCCCGCCTTTATTGAAGAGTGTAAATTTTTGTGATATTATGTTTCGTTATTTGGCGAAATGTAATAATAAGGATTAAAAGATGAGAAGTCATTTAAAAATCTTTAAAGCCTTAAGCGATAAGAATCGGCTGCGGATCGTGAAGATGTTGGAGGTCAAGCCGATGTGCGTCTGTGAGATAACTGCTGTGCTCAAGCTCGCTCCTTCTACTGTCTCCAAACACCTCAGCCTTCTTCATGGGGCAGAGCTCATCGAAGTCAGGAAAGAAGGAAAATGGGTCAATTATTACCTGCCGGGCAAGAGCCTGTCTCCTTTTGCCTCAGAAATTCTGAGGCTCCTCAACAGCTCTTTCCGCGACGACCCTGATCTTCAGGCTGACAGGGAGAAGGCAAAGAAAGTAAACAGAGCTGAACTCTGCAGATGAGCCTCTCCTCGATTTGATGAATAGAGAGGATTTGAAGAGATGAAAGATTGGAAAATACTTTTGATTTTCGCGGCTGTGTTTCTGATCGTCTATTGGCTCCCTGTGGAAAATAGCCGCTTCCAGGGAAGTATCATTGAAGGATTTGCCCTTCTTCAAGAATATGCCCGGCAGCATGTCCTTTTCTGCCTTGTCCCCGCCTTTTTTATCGCTGGCGCAATTTCGGTTTTTGTCAGTAAAGACTCGGTCATAAAATATTTTGGAGCCCGGGCCAAAAAAATCCTCTCCTACAGTGTCGCCTCCATTTCAGGGACAATCCTGGCTGTCTGCTCCTGCACAGTGCTCCCTCTCTTTGCCGGAATCTATTCCCGCGGAGCTGGAATAGGACCGGCGACAGCTTTCCTCTATTCCGGTCCGGCGATCAATGTCTTGGCGATTATCCTGACTGCCAAAGTACTCGGTGTTAAGCTCGGCCTGGCCAGGGGGCTGGGAGCGATCCTTTTTTCAGTCATCATCGGCCTTCTCATGCATCTTATTTTCGGCAGAGAAGAAAAAAAGAGGGAGGGCTTTGACTTTGTTGCAATTGACCAACTCCAAGAGAAGAGGCCTCTGTGGAAAACAGCTCTCTATTTTGCAACCATGGTCGGAATACTTGTTTTTGTCAATTGGGGAAAGTCAGACCAGGGGCTTGGAATCTGGCATTTCATCTATCAGGTTAAATGGTTTATCGGCGCAGCTTTGATAATTGTCCTTGCCTGGATGATTGCCACCTGGTTCAGGAAGGCGGAGCTTAAAGAATGGACGCTTTCGACCTGGATTTTTGCCAAACAGATTCTCCCGCTTCTCTTTGGAGGAGTCCTTGTTGCCGGGTTTTTTCTGGGAAGGCCGAATCATGAGGGCATCATCCCCGGCCAATGGGTGGCGAGACTTGTGGGCGGAAACAGCTTCGGAGCAAATCTCTTCGCTTCTGTTGCCGGCGCTCTGATGTATTTTGCCACCCTGACAGAAGTGCCGATACTTCAGGGACTCTTAGGTTCTGGCATGGGACAGGGCCCGGCGTTGGCTTTGCTTCTGGCCGGGCCAGCTCTTTCCCTTCCCAGCATGCTCGTCATCCGCAGCATCAT
>CAZGMN010000277.1:0-3493 GCA_964526905.1 uncultured Eubacteriales bacterium | reverse complement strand
GAAGCGATAAAAAAAGCTCGCAGGCCCCGCCCGGCCTTTGAAAGCGGGCCTCCCTTTAATTTTATTTGGAGGTAACTAATGGCGGGAAAACTCGCTGAACTCTATGTCATAATCGGTGCCAACGCCGATAAGTTCATGAGGACTATGGACGGCGTCGAGCTTAAAAGCAAGGCGCTGGTCACAAAATTCAGGTCGCTTGAGAAAGTTGCCGCTGCAATGGGAGCCGCTCTCATAGGGGCAACTGCGGCATTGGTCTATAAAACTGCACATGCAGAACATGAGATAGGCCACCTTGCACAAAGGCTGGGAATCGGAGTCGAAGTTTTGAGCTCGCTGAAACTTGCCGCTCAATCATCAGGAATAGCGCTTGAAGACATGGGAATGGGGCTGGGGATGCTGGCCCGGCATATGACCACTGGAAGCAAGATATTCAAGGAGATGGGGATTGAAGTCAGGAAAACGAACGGCGAATTCAAATCCATTGATGAGATGCTTTTTGAGATATCCGACATATTCGCCAAAACAAGCGATGAGACGAAAAAAGTCGGCTGGTCATTGGAACTCATGGGAACAAGCGGAAAGGCGATGAAGCCATTTTTGGAAATGGGACCGCAAGCTCTCAGGGAATGGATAAAAGAGGCTCAACGGCTGGGGATTGTCATCACGGAAAGGGATGTCAAGGCTGCCCAGGAATTCATGGACAATCTCAATAGATTGAAGGCTGGGATTACCGGCATCACGAGGATTTTCGCACATGAACTCATCCCCATATTTTCAAAGTTTTTCGCCGTTGCCGTGGAAAAGCTTGTCAAGGCTAAGCAAGATTTAGATTTGGCTAAATGGGCAAAAAACATGGCTTTGGGAGTTCTCAATGCTTTTAGCGCAATAACTAATATCATTTATGGCCTGGCTATGGCTTTTAAGGGATTGCAGGCTGTTGTCTTTTGGGTAGCTAATAAAATAACGGCTGGCATAGGCTGGATAATTACTCAATATTCAAAATTTCTTGGTCTCATAGGAAAAATTCCTGGCCTTGGAATCTATAAGCAAGTAGCGAAAGACTGGGAATCCTGGGGAAATATCATTATAGAGATAAGCAGAGAAGAACAAGCCGAGTTTGAAAGTTTAATAAATAAAATTGCAGATATCTCTGAAAGCTATCAGAATGCGAAGAAAACTATTCAAGATTTTAAAATTGCATTGGAAGAAGGCGATAAGAACACACAAAAAGCGAGGAAAACATTTGAGAATTTTCTTCCCGTCATGAAAGATTTAGGTAGAGCCTTTTCTCTAACAACTGGTGAATTTGAGGATAATTATTACAAACTTGAAATGCTCAATGCCGATTATCTCGACATGGTTAAGCGATACGGCAAAGAGGAAATCAAATATAGAAAAGAAAAGCTCAATGAGTGGTATGAAAAAGAGAAAGTTCGGCTTTCTGATAGCCTTGGAAGAACCGAGGAATACTATAAGAAAAGAGCTGAGCTTGATGAAGCATATCAATCTCAATTGAAGGAAATTCTTAAAGATGAGAAAAATGCTTGGATAGAAAATTTTGAGAAAATAGCGGACGTTACGGCAAATCTTTTTTCGCAGATAGGAGCCTTGGCTGATACCTTCGCCCAAAATAGGATAGCCGATTTAGATGAGGAATATCAGAGAAAGAAAGAAACCGTCGATAAAAGCCTTATGACTGATGAACAGAAATACGCTACTACAGAAAGACTCGATAGGGAATATGAAAGGAAAAAGAGGGCAATCCAGAAACAGGCTTTTGAGATGCAGAAGAAGATATCGCTTGCTACTGCTGCTATAAATATAGCGGAAGCGATAACCAAAGCTTTGACAGCAGCTCCTCCTCCCTATAATATTATTTTAGCTGCTATATCAGCCGCTGCTGGTGCTTTTCAGATTGCCGCCATAGCTGCTCAAAAATTTCCTGGAGCTCAGAGAGGAGCGATTGTCGAAAGGGAGGGACTTGTCCATGTCCATCGCAATGAAATCATATCTCCCATCGAAAAGCTTCCGATGATAATCCAGCAAATTCCAAATCTTCAAGGAGGTGGAATGCCTCGGCAGAATAAAGTTTATCTCACACTTCCAATATCCGTCGGCGGAAGGGAAATTAAGCGCGAAGTTGTCGAGATAATCCAGGAAGAAAGTTTTGGAGGCCGCCTTAAGATTTCAGCGAGGGCAATAGCATGATTAGATTCCTTTATGATAATTTGCTTGATGATGGAACTTTGACAGCAAGCTCTGAAGATTCCGAATTTCCAGTCACGAATATACAGCACCGCTGGCATACTCGGCACTGGCGGAGCACTGGAGTCGCCGCCGAATATGTGACCTGCGATTTGGGTGCACCAAAGGATATCAAGTCTCTCATTGTGAAATACCACAATTTCCAACTTGGGGCGACAGTCCACATTCTTGCCGATTCGGCACCGACTTTTGATTCGGGGCCTGGAGGATTGCCAGAATTAGATGTGACCTTGACGGTGACGACCGAAACGATAGTTTATAACTGGTCATCGGCTAAAACCTACCAATATTGGCGGCTCACGATAGCCGACGCAGGAAATCCAGATGGATATGTAAGAATTGGCCGCATGTATCTCGGAACTTATATCTCTCCAACCTATAATTACAAGGATAGACAGGAAACCTATAAAGACCCAAGCGATAAAGCAATCTCTACTGGCGGGCAAGATTCGGCAGATGAGGAAACTCATTACTCCGAACTTTCCTATACATTTTTAGTTCTCACGGCTGATAAAGCGACATTCAAGGCAATATTTGATGAGGTGGGAACATCAAAAGCATATTTCGTCTGCGAAGACCCCACATCGGCTGCAACGACAACTTATTATGTCCAGAATCTTGAAGACTGGCAATTTTCATACATAGACCCAGGAAAAGAATGGCTCACGATGTCGCTTAAAACGATGAGATAACGAATGGCCGAGAAAGTTCACGTCCTCACAATTGAAATCGGTCATAGGATTGATACGGATGTATGGACTCAGGCACCCGCTCCCAATTATAATTGCTGGTGGATAGACCATTCAACCGAAGGCAAACCAACGAAAGTGGAGGAGGATGAATTAGCGACAAAAACAATAACTAAATACACAGAACAGGATCTTGCAGGATGTGAGGCAAATCCGCAGAGTTGGTTTTATGATTCAGCGACTGGCCGACTTTATATCCACACGACGAACTCAGACGACCCGGGAAGTGGAGATTACCTTCTTCAAAGCTATTTCTATGAACGGATAGCCGATAAAAGTCCGGTCATCTATGATGGAAAATATTTCCTGCCTTACCTCAATGCCAGAAATCTTCCTTCCTCTGTAATGGCTGTCTCTGGATATCATGAAGGGATACAGAAGCCGAGCCTCGGTAGCATTGTCCTCATTAATAACGATGGATATTTTGACGCTCGATTAAGCAATTATATTTATGAGGCTAAGAGAATAATTCTTAGATA
>CAZGMN010000276.1:0-3493 GCA_964526905.1 uncultured Eubacteriales bacterium | reverse complement strand
ATCTGAGCGTCCTCAAAGCCGAGGTCTTTGAGGGCCTTGATGACGAACTTGATCATGATCGGCGGCCCGCAGGTGATGGATATCGCATTTTTCGGGGACGGCTTTTTATCTGTGACATTCTGGGGAACAAACCCGACAAACTCTTTCCAGCCGGGCTCGGCGACGTCGATCGAAAGATGCACCGGCATTTTCTTGCGCAGCTCCTCCAGCTCTTGCTTGAAGACAAGGTCCTTGGATGTTCTGGCGCCGTAGATGAGCATCAAATCGCCAAATTCTTCTTTTCTTGCGAGGGCAGTGTTGAGCACAGACCAGATAGGAGCCAGGCCGATGCCTCCGCCAACAAAGATGATGTTTTTTCCTTTCCATTGTTCCATCGGAAAACCGTTTCCATAAGGCCCTCTGACTCCGATGATGTCGCCGACTTGCATCTCGTGAAGGGCAGAAGTCACGCGGCCCATCTTCAGGATGCTGAATTGAAGGTAATCCTTGACAAGAGGGGAGGAGGAGATGGAGATCATCGATTCTCCTTTGCCGAAGACAGAGAGCATGGCGCATTGCCCGCAGCGGAAGGAGAAATCGTTCTGGCTTACAAACTGAGTCCTGAAAGTCTTGATCGGCCTTGCACCGCCGACCTCTTCTTTGACCTCAATGATTCTTGCCAGACTTGGAAGATAGACATTATGAGCCATAATCTCTCACCTTATCCAGGACTTCAATGATATCGATCCTGACCGGGCATTTTGAAACGCACCGCCCGCAGCCTGTGCACTGGAAATTTTGGTAACGCTCGACAAAATATTGGAATTTATGAAAGATTCTCTGACGGAGCCGCGAAGCTCGGTCAGGCCTGGGATTGTGGCCTGAAGAGTGCATGGTAAAATCAGGAAACTGGCAGTTATCCCAGGTTCTCACTCTTTCTCCTTTAAGAGGAGAGGAGGAGACAATTTCATCATTGATGTCAAAACAATGGCAGGTCGGGCAAAGATAGGTGCAGATGCCGCAGCGGATGCAGCTCAGCGATTCCTCATCCCAGAAGGGAGATTCAAACATTCCTTTGAGCTTGGCAGGAATTTTTTTGAGCTCTTTGACTTGACGTTTGATTTTCTTGGCGGACTCAGCCCAGATTTTCTCGGCTTCCTTCTTGTCTGAAGCTTTTGGCTCCTGGAAGAGTTCCCTGCCTGCCTTGATGAGCTCATTGCCTTTTTCTGTCAGGGATTCTAAGAAATATCTATCGCCCAAATCCGTCATCAGTATATCCAGCCCGTCCTTGGAATAGGGTGAGCCGTCAACCGAAAGACAGAAGCAGTTCTCAGATGGGGGAGGAGTGCAGGCCAGCCCGACAAGCGCTGTTGCCTTTCTTCTTTTCCAGTAATAAGGGTCTTCGAAGTCGCCGCCAAAGACCTTGTCGGTCAGGGTAAGGGCTCTGGCATCGCAGGGTCTGACGCCAAAGATGACCGACGGCTTTTCATCAGACAGAATTTGTCTGACCTCGACTTCATTCTCGTTCGAGTTGAATTCCAAAAGGACTTCCCGCTGGGGGAAAATGATTTTCTTGGGAGAAAGAGCAGTCTGAGAGAAATCCAGCTCGACGCTCTCCGGCCTGTCGATGACCTTGAAATTCCAGAGTTCGCCTTCCTTGGCTGGAGCATAGATTTTATAGGATGAAAGCTTGCGGATCCACTGGGGCAGGGATTTTTTTCCGAGTATCTTTTCCATCATCTCACCTGATAAAATCTTGAGGATCTTCATCCTTGAAGGAAGCAACAAGAGAAGGCTGTTCAGGGTCAAAGCCAGGCTCGTAGCCGAAGAGCTCTTTGGCTTGCTTTTCCAAGTACTTGTTCAGGAATCTGAGGGGAATATCCAGAGGGCAGACTCTTTCACATTCCCCGCAGTCGATGCAGCGGCCGGCAAGATGGATAGCTCTGACCATGTGGTAGATAAAGTTTTCTGAAGCGACCGGAGATTTTTCCAGCCATTTAATCTTCTGCGCCTTTTCTTCGGCAGTTGTGTCTGCGGTGACGGCAAAATTTATGGTGTCCACCACGCACTCATCGCAGTAGCACATCGGGCAGACAGAGCGGCAGGCATAGCAGCGGATGCACTTATCGAGCTCTGCTTTCCAGAACGCCCATCTTTCCTCTGCAGACAGGGATTCGATTTTTTCCAGCGATTTGAAGGGACTTTCTGCTTTTCGCTTGGATTTCTCTCCAAAAAGGACATCAGAGACGACTGGAAAATTGGCTTTGCATTCAAGGCATCTTTCGGCAAGGATTTCTGAGGCCGGAATCTCAATCTTGCCCTCGGGAGTGGTGATGATAAAATTTTCTTTTTCGCCGAATTCAATCTTTTCGACTTTTTTTCCCTTCAATTTTTTTTGAAGCTTTCGCTCATCAATAACGCCTGTGTTTTCACAGGAGACTCCGATGAGATGGACATCTCCGCGGTTTATGAATTTCTCTTGGAGGAGGACAACCAGAGCACGGCTGTCACACCCTTTGATGACGAGCCCTACCGGCCTTTGATCAGGCTTTTTCTCCCTCGCCATTTTTCTTTTCTCATCAGCAATAAACCGGGTAAGGTTATAGACGCATGTCGGGTCCCAGATGAGTTTGTCCGCCTCTTCTTCTTTTTTTATGAAAACTGGCTTGGGCAAGAGCCCGTTTGTATCCCTTGCATAGCCGATAATATATTTGACTTTTCCTTCCTTCAGGATTCTTTTGGCTTCGCTTTTGAGCTCTTCGAGGTTGACCATTATTGATTTCTCCTCAGCTTTTTTTGAGGGCCGAGAGGTTTGATTTCTTTGACAAAATCTTTGATGATTTGTGTGTATTTTGTTCCTTCTGCGGCTGAAACCCAAGACATGCGGAAGCGCTCCGGCTCAAGACCGATATATTCTAAGAGCTTCTTGACCAGGGCTATTCGCCGCCGGGCATAGTAATTTCCCTTGATGTAGTGGCAGTCGCCTGGATGGCAGCCAGAGATCAAGACTCCGTCCGCTCCTCTGTTGAAGGCAGAGAAGATGTAAAGCGGAGAAACGCTTCCTGAGCACATGACGGTGATGGGGACAACGTTGGGCGGGTATTCCATCCGTGAAACTCCAGCAAGGTCGCTGCCGGCCGAAGAACACCATTTGCAGAGGAAAGCGACAATCGTTGGTTCGAATTCTTCCGCCATATCAGCCTCCGAGCGACGCTCTTATCATTTCATGAACCTGGAGAGGAGTCAGGTTTTTGACCTGGATGGCTGTTCTCAAGCAGGTTGCCGAGCAGGTTCCGCATCCTTCGCACAGGACTTCGTTGACTTCGACTTTTCCGTCCTTGGGCGAGATGGCGTCATAGGGACAGACATTGACGCACATCCCGCATCCGGTGCAGAGGTTGAGGTTCACCTTGGCCACAGTCGGAGCATGGAAGAGCCTTTCTTGGGAAAGGATAGCAATAGCCTTGGCAGCTGCGCCGCTGGCCTGGGCTACGGCTTCAGGGATATCCTTGGG
>CAZGMN010000275.1:0-3549 GCA_964526905.1 uncultured Eubacteriales bacterium | reverse complement strand
ACAGGAGCAAGGGATTCCTAATCCCTGTGTCGGGAGTTCGAGTCTCCCCAGGCGCCCCACCTTTCATCATCTTCTTTTTTTGACATTTTGATGGTTTGTGTTATATTTCTTTTTCAGATTTGAATAAATGATTATTCACCTTCTTTTACGCCGATCACTCAAGATGAAATTATTTTAAAATTGGAGGAATGAATGGAGGCTAAGGGGTCAGAAAGAAGAGCGCATAAAAGGTTCAAGGTTCCAGGAGCCAAGGTTAGCGTCAGGATTGAGAAACTTTTCTTTTCCAGAAGAAGATACCTCGAAGAATTCTACCCGGTGATGGAGATCAGCCGTAGTGGAATTCGTTTTGTGGGCCAGAAACTTCTTTCAACCACAAGCAAAGTTTCGTTGAAGATTGCCATCCCAGAGCAAGATTCTTTTCTTTTTCTCAAAGGGAGAGTGAGATGGGCGTCCTCAAGCCCTATGGCTAACTACAAGTATCAGTTTGGAGTCCAGTTCAATCCCTATGGCAAGAAGAAAGGCTTCAATGATCCAGAAATCCTGGAAAAGCTCATCATGCTGGAGAAGAAGTTCCTGTCCGATAATGATGAATCGACTAGCCACTGATAGAGGGGAGAGGAAAGATAGATCTTGAGGCGGGATGAGCTAAAGACTTAGCTTCATGCCTTCTCTTGCTCCAAATGTGTTGGCGAACTCTTGCCGCGCTAGAGAGATAATCCTGTCAATCTTTTTGTCAGAGTGGTCGGGATTAAAATGGGAAAAATAGAGGTTGCGGACATCCGCCGCCTTTGCGACCTTTGTTGCCGCAAGCCAGGTGCTGTGTCCCCATCCCTGCCGGCCAGAATCGTATTCCTCGGGCGTGAACATGGCGTCGTAGATTAAGATATCTGCTCCTCGGGCAAAGTCAACCAGCCTCTCATCAAGCCCATTTTTGGGATGCTCTGTGTCTGTGGCGAAAACGATTTGCTTTTTGGAGTCTTTGATCTTGTAGCTCAAGCTGCCCTGAGGATGACGGAGAGGGCAGCAGGAGACCTCCAATCCTCCGATCTCAAATTTCTTTTCAGGAATTTTCTTAAAAATCTTCTTGGAGAGAGTTTCTCTGAGATTTAGAGGAAAGTATCTCCCGGCCATCAAACCGCTAAGATGTTTTCTGATCAGCTCGCCGCTTGAATCAGCGTAAAAGTTTAAAGTTGCCTTCGGCAGATAGAGCGGGATGAAAAATGGGAGGCCGATGATATGGTCGAGATGGAAATGAGTGAGAAGGATGTGGATCTGAAGGGGCTTTTCTCTCATTTTTCTTGCCAGCCTATCGCCAAGCTTTTTTATGCCTGTTCCCGCATCGACGACAATCCATTCTCCAGCGGAAAGGCTCAAACAGGCTGAGGGGCTGCAGCCTCCATATTTGTTCTTGTCTTTGCCGCAGACTGGCGTTGATCCTCGCACTCCCAGAAGTTCAAGCTTCATTTTGGCTCTTCTTTCTCTTTGTCATAGCCTATAGTCGGCTGCCTGTTTTCCGCTATTTATCTTAAGGAAAAGGTGTCCCTCAGCTTAAGAGAGGAGCTTATCTTGTAGTTCCTCAATCCCCAGCTCACCTGAGAGAGAATAACTTTCATGACTCCTGTGAAAGGGACAGCAAGGAGCATCCCCAGGGCTCCTGCAATTTTCCCTCCGATGATGATGACTATAATCACAGTCAAAGGATGCATATTGACACTCTTAGAGACGACAAGAGGCGATATAAGCGCATTGTCAATGGCCTGGACGACTATAAAGAGGATGACAATCCAGAGAAGAACAAGCGGCAGTTGAGGAGGATTGTTCAGGATTGCCAGAGCTAAGGCAGGGATAGCACCGACAATCGGTCCAATATAGGGAATGACGTTGGCTAACCCTGCCAGGCCTCCAATCAAAACAAAATAGGGGACAGAGCCGCTGAAGACAATGTTGATAATGAAGAGGCCGATGATCGAAAGGATTCCAACGAGCAAAGCATCAATGGCCTGACCTTGGATATATTTTGTGATTTGGTTTCCTGTTTTATGAAGGATGTTCAAAGAGAGCTCAAAATATTGATTGGGAACCATGGAAATGAGAGTCTTTTTGAAACGCCTTGTGTCTTTGATCAAGAAAAAGGTGACAACCGGAATAATGACAATCGAAGCCAGAAAGGATCCTACACTTTTGAGGAATCCTTCCAGGCTGCCGAGAAGTCGAAGGCCGATCACATCCAGCCGAGCGGTGACATTTCTGGCAAGCTCAGGGTTGTGGAAGTGTTTCTCGAAGAAACTTTCCACTTTTTGGCCGAAGTCAGAGATGATGTTCGATTGAAGCTTGGTGATGAGGGCTTCTACTGAATGAATGATGCGCGGTATGATCAGCCAGAATGAAAAGGCGAGCAGAGCTAAAATTAGAAGCATAACCAGAAGAATGGCCATGCCGCGCTTGAAGCCACTGCTTTCCAATGAATCAACCAATGGGCTGAGGAGAACTGAAAGCAGCCCGGCAATGATAAACATGACCAAGACATCTTTGACATAAGGGAAAAATACGATGGCGGCAAGAATAATGAGAATAGCCAGAAAAATGCGCCAGAATATTTTCAGAATTTGAGAATAGAGTTGGAAGGTGTAGCTGTCCATTGCGGGTTATTTCTTTTCTTCCTGGATCTGAGCCAGCAGCTCGTTGGTTCGGCGCAGCCTTTCTCCCACAATCTTCGCCAGAGCGAGAAGGATTTTTATCCCTAACTTCGGCTTTCTGTAGACGAGGTCAAGGAAATCTGGCCTGAAGAAGCCGATGACCTCGCTGTCGACCATAGCAATGGCAGAAGCCGAGCGGGGAGCTTCGTCGAGCAGGGCCAAGTCACCGAAAAAAGAGCCGTCATGAAGGCTGGCCAGAGTCTTCTCGGAGTTTTTCTCGTCGATATCGATAATCTCAACAGAGCCTTTGACAATGATATACATCCCGAGGCCGGGATCTCCCTTGCGAATGATCGGTTCGCTCTTCTTGTATTTGCGTTTGTGGACGATTTTCTCTATTTCCACAAGCTCTCTGGCTGAGAGGTCGGCAAATATCGGTACCTGTTTGAGCACGGCAAAAATGTCTTCCTTTTTCTTGTTTTTCCTGAAAATACTGTCACCCCAAATTGGATTTTCCATCTTTCCTTCCTTTTTTTTAGATAACATATCATATGTGGTTTAAATATCCAACCTTTTTTATTGGTTTTTTTAGGTCCTTCTTTACTTGATAGGGGTCCTTTTGCTATATTCTTATAAGGAAAATTGGAGGGAATGCTTCCATGTCAGAAATCCACATCTTAAGCCAAGACGGGCAAGCTTATGATTTTCCTTCCTCTAAGGAAAAAATTGCCATAGGCCGAGGCGGCGATAACGATGTCATCCTTTTCGATAACTCCGTTTCCCGCCACCACGCCGTGATTGTCAAGACAAATAACGATTATTTTTTGAGCGACATGGGGAGTTTCAACGGCACAAGAGTCAACGGAAAGTTGATTCAGAATATCCGCTTGAAGCATGACGATGAGATAAAGAT
>CAZGMN010000274.1:0-3557 GCA_964526905.1 uncultured Eubacteriales bacterium | reverse complement strand
AGAAGTTCCTCGTTTGTCTTTGTTCTGGCTGAGTTCTTGAAAAAGTTTCCCAGAATAGGGATTTTATGTAAAAGGGGAACGTTTTCTCTTTTGATAAAATCTACAGTCCTGTAAATTCCTCCGATAACAGCCGTTCCTCCATCAGTAACCAGGACTCTGGTCTCAGCGCTTTGAGTTGTTATAGGAGGAATGCCGTTGACAAGATGGGCGAAGTCAGCGGCGTTGTTCTGGATTTGAATATCCATGATGATGGTTCCTTCGGCTGTAATCTGCGGAGTCGCTCTCAGCTCCAAGGCCGCATTCTGGAATCTTGTCGATGTCGTAAAGTTTGCCGTTGTCTGGACAGGAATCTGTTGTCCTTGGACGATATAAGCCTGCTTGTAGTTCTGGGTGGTGATAGTCGGACAGGAAATGATCCGGCCTTCGCCTGAGGTCTCCAAAGCAGATATGGCCATGTCTATCCTGAAGGTGTCTGAGACGTTGGCAAAAGAGAGGCTGAGGGCTGAACTGAAGGAAGGAGCAGGGAGGTTAATGGCATATCCTGTCAGAGGCCCTACGAGCCCTTTTGTATCTGTTCCCGTAATCTTAGCGCCGTCCACCAAGACTTTATTCGGGAATTTTAGATTCGTCTGGTTGCCGTAAAAAGGGTCCAAAGCCGTGCCTAGTCCCCATTGAACGCCGAGGTTTCGGCCAAAATTGGAGCTGGCCTCGATGATTCGGGCCTCGATAGAGACCTGTGGATTCGGCGCATCAAAGAGCAATATAAGCTTTTCTATAAGGTCGAGTCTGTCTTTCACATCTTCGATGACTATAACGTTTGTCCGCTCATCGACGATGGCTGCTCCTCTGGCGGATATTTTCGATTTGATAAGGTCATAGATTTCCTTGGCTTTTGCATAAGAGAGAGTGAAGTTTTTAACTGAGACGGGCTGTGCCAATTCTCTGCTCTCTCTGAACTTCCTCGTTTCTTCCTCTTCTCGGGTGAGAGTCGCTATGGAAGCGATGCGCAGAACGTTTCCTTCAATGACTCTGCCCATTTTATTTTGTTTCAGAAGAATATCGAGAGCCTGATCCCAGGGAATGCTGACCAAATCGCAGGTAACCGTTCCTCTCACTTCCGGGTCAAAAACGACGTTAAAACCGAATTGATATCCCAAGGAGAGGACAACATCCCGCAAGTCGGCATCTTTAAATTTGAGGCTGACAAGCTCTCCTTCATATCTTTCTCTGGTTTCGGCTATGGTTTTGGGCTTGAACAGTTCCTCAGGGACTTGTTCTTGAACTGGCTGAGGCGGGCTTGGTTTCGTAGGCACAGCTTCTTGAACCGGAACAACTGCTGTCGGCTGCGCAGCTGGAGGAGTGACAGCCTCGACGGGCTTTTCCGCTTTTGCAGGAGCTTCTTCTTTAATCACTTCCGGTTTTGAAGGCGCAACCTCTGGAATGGAAGGCTTGGGTGCCAGAGGCTTTGGGGCCGGAGCGGCTGCAGGCAGGGGAGGAGGGGTGCTGAGTGAGGGAGGAGCTTGAGCCGTGTCATCTTTATAAAATGAAAAGACAAATTCATCTGCCTTAGCAGCAACGGTGTAGTAGCGCGGCTCGGAAAGTTCGAATGCCATGCGGGCAATCGTATAAGGGCTTAACACCTGGAATTGCCCTGCTCTCACTCTCTCAATCCCGAGCTTTTTTTCTGGGCTGAGGAGAGTTGACTCAAGAGCAAGAGTCGAATCGAAAAAGTCAACCACCAAGCGCAGAGGGTTGTCAAGGGCGAAGACCTGAATAATAGGGCTTTCACTCAGCTTGGCTATAACGTGAATCCTATTCTGCTCTTCCGAAACGCTGATGTCTTTAAAGGCGATTTGACGCCTGGCTATCTTTCTCAGATTTTCTTCTGTTTCGCGGGAAAGAATATATTTACCCAGGTCTTTTTGAATTCTGTTCAACTCGATGATTGTATATTGATTACTGGAAGAAATTCTGTATGGAGCTCTTTCTTTAAGTCCGATGAGAAGGCGGCATTGCTCGGCGCCCGTTTTTTCGATTCTGATAGACTCAACCAATATGTCTTTCTCTTGGACGATTTGAGGTTCTGCGGCAGTGTTGACAGCATTCAATTCGACCGCGGCTGTGGAGGGGAGCTCTGGGGAGTAATACGTCTTGGAGATAAGGAGAGAAGAAGTCGTTTCGATAATAATTTTTGTATTGAGCTCATCAGATTGGACCGATATTTTATTTATATTGGTCAGGGACTGATTGCTGGGCGTGGATCCACTTAAAACAGCGAAAATGCAGAACACAAGAAGGATGATATGAAGACTTTTTATTCTCATCTTTTTGCTCCTACAGAATTAATTCTTTGACAATATCTCTTGGCTTGGCCAGAGGAGCTCCTCCTTCTCTCAGCCTGCGGAAAACAACCTTAGAGTCATCAATGGAGAGGATAAAGCCATCCGGGAATTTGTGGCCGACTCTGAGGTACAAAGGAAATTCTTGCTCGCCAACCATTATCGCCGTGTATTGCCTGCCGGACTTGATGATGCCGATAAGACGCATACTCTCGAAAGAAGACGGTGCTTGAGAGACTGTTTCCGCCATGCCTGCTTCTGTTTTCGTCTCGGTTCCCGTTCCCGTCGTTTTGGCCATCAAATTTCTGAAGGGGTCTCTCCTTCCTCCGGGGTTGTAAACCGGCAACGACAATTGGGGAATTTCTGTGCTGATTTCAGTTTTTTGCTCCTTTTTTTCCTCCTGCTTCTGCTCCTGAGAGGCTGCGGACTGGGAGCAGAGGCAAAGAAATCCGGCGAGGAGAATAACAGTCATTATCCTTTTCATTTCTTCTTCTTCTCCTTTTTCCCTTTGACTTCAGGAGCGACAGCAGCTTCCTCGCGGAAGACATATGTTTTGGCCATGAAACTTGCGGAGATGGTCGTGGCTTCAGTTTGATTCGAAAGCGATTTTATGGAGAAATTTTCTACAGTAAAAAGACGGGAGAAGCGGCTCAAGCGGTCGAAAAACGTCGCCAAATTGTGGAAGTTCCCTGTTATTTCTATCGGGAGCTGCCATTCGTAGTAATAATCCTTATCAATTTCCCCCTTAGGAATAAACTTTTCTATGTTGATTCGAGAACTAAGGGCAAGCTGGTGAAGGTTGCTCAGGATATCAGCCGTCTCTTTTTTTTGGGGAATGACAGCCTCGAGTTCTTTGAGAGTCTTGTTCAGGGCTACCGTTTCAGCTTCAACTTTATCCAGAGCCACTTTTTTGGCACGGAGCCTTCCGACTTCTTCTTCCACTTTTATCCTATCTCCCTTGATGCTTTTCAGCTGGGCATTCTTGGGCTTGTAGAAGAAGAGATAGAAAAATACGATGAGGGCCAATCCCAGGATGAGATAGCGATGCCAGGGCCAGTCTTTCATTTCTTCGCCTCCCCTAATTCTGCTGTTGGGGAAGGATTAGCTGCTGCCGGGGTAACATAATTTGCATTTAATAAAAAATGCTTATTGACATAACTCAACATCATTATTATTAGGCGGAGCAAAAAGCTTGTTCCGCGTAATCGCCGATCCTAC
>CAZGMN010000273.1:0-3604 GCA_964526905.1 uncultured Eubacteriales bacterium | reverse complement strand
GGCTTGAATTAAGTTGTCTAAAGCCCTTTCATAGTTTCCTAAATAAATATAAATTGCGCCGATGTTGCTTAAACAATTGGCTTGCTCTTCGAGGATTCCAAAAGAACGTACTATTTCCAGAGATCTTTCATAATATTTCAACGCATCGGAATAATTGTCTGTTTGGCAATAAAAAAGACCAATATTATTAAAGCATTTTCCTTCTTCCTGCTTATGATTAAGCTCTCGAGCGATAGCCAGAGCCTCTTGATTTAAGGCGAAAAAGTCCTGGAGGTTATTACTCTCCCAATGGCTTATACTTAACTGCCGCAAACATTTGAGCCTATGCTCTTTGCTTTTAATTTTATCGGCCAGATCAATCGCGGTTTTAAAGCTGCTAATTGACGCCTGAAGATTGCCCGAAGATCGTTCATTCTTAGCTTGAGCGTAATGGTCGTATATGGAAAGAGCGGCCTGGCTTAGATCTATTTTCTCTTTTATCTGCAAGGTCCGGGCTAAGGAAAGAGCCTGAGCATATTTGTCGGAGGATTGCCGAAGCTCGCCTATATTCCAGTACATCAACCCAAGTTTTATGAGGGAATCAAGTTTTCCCACCGCGTTTCCATTTTCTTGGGCAACGTAGAAAGCTCTGTTGAAAGAATCAATGGCGCTATCAAACTTGCCGTTTCGTTTGAATTCCTCTCCCGCGGAAAAATAATCTTTGTATTTCATGTCTGCAGAAATATCAATTGCGGCTGCCAAACCGCTTTCTTGAAAAAAGAAAGACAGGAATGTCGATAAAGCAAGAAGAACCAGAGCGGATTTTTTTGTAATAAAGCGTGTTTGGAGATGTGTCAATTTCCGCATTTCCTTTGTCGCAGGCGGGACTCAGCCGCTGCTATTCAATACAGCAAGAGTCTGCTCTTGATCTTAATCCTGGTCAATCGCCTCTGGAGGGGAGATAGGGGGTGATTTTAATTAAGGTTTCTCACCTTAAAAGGTGATCTTAAAGCTAAGATATTTTTTCTGCAGGATTTGAAAACGAAAGAGAGAAAATTCTTTATTTATATTAGTAGATAATGCTTTCGTTTATTGTTGGCAGCCGGCTTAGATTCAACCAAGAAATCTTGTTTGAATATTAATCGCTTTTGCTTGGCCTGACAGAAAGTGAATCACCAAGAGCTTTAATCTTCCCGCTGGAGTTATCTTGATTAATAGTGTTGGGGGTGTCAGGGCTTCCGGTATCAAAGACCGGCGTAAACATCGACACAAACGAGGAAATCCATGCCACGGGCTTTTTGATCAGGACTCTGAAATCGAACCTTGAAGTTTTCTTGGGAGCACTGGAAAGGCCAGGAACAGAGAGGAGGAAAAATCCCAGCAGGGTGAACAGAGCCGCGATTTTGAATAATGACTTCTTCTGCATGAGGGTCTCCTTTTAAGGATTAAATGCGCCCTGTGGAATGACAGAAGAAGAAAAACGTAGACAAATGAGAAACTGCAATTCCATCATTCTCATCCAAGGCGTAACATAAATCTAAATAATTAGAAGAGAAATGTCAAGGGGTTTTTGAAAATTCATACAATTTGTTGAAATGCATAAATCAGATTTGCAGCGAGCCCATTATATTGTGGCCCATCTGTTTTTCATACCAGATATGGATTGGTGTTACACTTCTTTAACTCAAGTAGACAATATTCAATCTAACCCTCGCTAAATTTTTTCTATAAAAAAGCCTATTTCCCAGTCCGCAGTCGCCCGGCTATCAGATCCATGAACGGCGTTTCTTTCCACAGAGAAGCCGAACTCACGCCGGATGGTGCCCGGTTTTGCCAACGCTGGGTCTGTTGCTCCCATGACTTCCCGCCAGTGGGCAACGGCATTTTCGCGCTCAAGAATCATGACAACGATTTCCCCCGAGCTCATGAATTCTGTCAAGCTGTCATAGAAATGCTTATCTTTATGGACAATGTAAAATCCTTTTGATTCCTCTTTGGTGAGATGAAGCAATTTCATTTTCATGATGGCAAAGCCTTCGTCCTCAATCCGTTGGATTATTTTTCCTATCACTCTTTTCTTGACTGCGTCAGGTTTAATGATGGCCAAAGTCTTTTCTCTCATGTGCGCTCCTCTGTTTTTCACTTTAAGATTTGATATATCGTAATCTTGGCGATGAGTCAACTTTTGTTGACAGTCTGTGGGGGCATCTATAAAATGAACGCGTGAGCTTAGAAGACGAGAACAAAGAAAACCTCAAAAAGTTTGCTCATGATATCGGCCTGAATCTTTTTGGGGTTGCCGATATTACGGAGGCCAGAGAGGAGTTTGGCCTCGATAGGACGGTTCGTAAACAATTCGATGTCGGGATTTCTCTGGGAAAGCGTCTGATCCGCTCCGTCCTCGAGGACATAAAGGACAGCCCGACCGCCCTTTATTTCCATCACTATCGCCAGCTCAATTATTTCCTTGATAGAACAGCCCTCCAGGTCTCTTCATTTATCCAGGAGGCGGGGTATAGGGCCCTTCCTATCCCTGCTTCGCAGATCATTGATTGGGATAAGCAGCTAGCCCATGTTTCGCACAAGAGGGTAGCCTCTCTCGCTGGATTAGGCTGGTTAGGCCGTAATAACTTAGTTGTTACGCCAGAATTTGGATCCCAAGTCAGGCTCGTTACCGTCCTAACAGACATACCGCTTACTCCGGACAGGCCGTTAGAATTAGACTGCGGAACCTGCGCGAAGTGCATCTCCTTTTGCCCGGCCAAAGCCATAAAAATGGACAAAAAAGATTTTGACCACAAAAGCTGTTTTGAGAAGCTGAAAGAGTTTAAGCGAACGGGAATAGTGACTCAGCACATCTGCGGCATCTGCGTCAAAGCCTGCCAGGGCAATGCGGGCTAGGGCATATGTTTGACTAAGATTCTTTCTTAGTGATACATTCTCCCGAGGAATGGGGGCATGAAAAGAGGACGGGAAGGCTCATTTTCTTACCCCTTATTTCTGGGCATCATTATCGTTATCCTCAGCATCTATGGATTCTTCCTCCTTCGCTCCAGGCCTGCCCTGCCGGAAGCGATAGATACCGAGAAAGCGCATCTTCTTCAGATTGACGATCAAGCGATTGAACATCAGAGAGAAATTGAATATGTCCTCATCCGAAAAGACATCGGAGATTGGGCGACATTCCGATTGGAGAAGAACGGGCAGATTGAAACAGTGCGGGCTCAGTTCATTTCTTTTTATAGCCGGGTTCCCTTTCCTCTCCTTTACTTTTTTATCGGAATTGTTAGTTATTCTATAGGTTTTATAGTATTTATTCTTAAGCGAGAAGACCCAAAAGCAAGGATCCTTTACTGGTTGGCTCTCGCCTTCTCATTCCTCCTAATTGTCAGCGGCGGGACATACTGTCTGCGTGAAGACTGGCTGTCCTATCTTCCTGGAACCCTGTTCTTCGTTTTTTACCCCCTTGCTCCTGCCATCCTTCTTCATTTTTCTCTTGCTTTCTCCTCTCAACGGCGATGGTGGAAAGAAATCCTGGTCTATGCTCCGGCGCTTGCCTTCAGTTCAGCTTTTGTCTTGTTGGTTCTTCTCTCCACTTTGAGAAAATCAATCGAGACGTTTCGCG
>CAZGMN010000272.1:0-3703 GCA_964526905.1 uncultured Eubacteriales bacterium | reverse complement strand
TCGCCTCCAAGGTTTATTTTTACAAATTGAGTATCTCTCTTTTTCTCCTTGACCTTTCTGATTTCGATTTCTGATGGCTTGATGCCGCGCTTCAGAAAGAAATTTTTTAATTCGCTTTCCTCTATTTTCGCCGTATCCAGGAGCTCATAGACATCGATCACCTGTTTTAAAGCCATGGCCTTACTCCTTCTCCGGGATAATTTTCACTGCGCCGAAATAGAGAATAATTAAAAAGGGAGAAATCGTCAAATAAAAAGCGAAGGGGAATCAGTCTCGTCGGTTCCTCCCTCCGTAGAAAAACCGATGGGGCCCGCGGCTATAAGAAGGGCCTTAGGAATGATTCCAATATGTCTTTGAAATCAAATATTTTGAGATACTTACAGTGAGTCCGTTCATTGACATCAAATTCCCCCTGTGGTATAAAATTAAAACTGGGGAATTGAAGAGGCACGATAAAGAATCATTGAAACTTGAGGCTTTTTATTTTTTTGAGGAAAAATGATTTTGCCGGGCGACAAAATTAAACAATACGAAATTATCCGCTTGATAGGAAAGGGAGGGATGGCTGAGGTCTACCTCGCCAGAGATACTGTTCTCGACCGGGAAGTAGCGCTTAAGTTCTTGCCAGAAGAGATGCAAGAAGATGCCAAGCCACGAGAAAGATTTTTACGGGAAGCCAAGTCTCCTGCCGCCTTGGATCATCCTTTTATCTGCCAAATTTATGAAACCGGAGAGATCGAGGGTAAGGCCTTCATTGCTATGGAATATGTTGAAGGTGAAAACCTGAGCCAGAGAATGGCCGAAGGCCCTCTTCCCTTGAGAGATGCGCTTCAAATAACATTAGAGATTGCAGAGGCTCTGGAAGTCGCTCATAAAAAAGGCATCGTTCATCGTGATTTGAAGCCAGCCAACATCATGCTCACCGCTCAGGGGCACGCCAAAGTTATGGATTTTGGACTTGCCAAACAAATTGTGACGGGTGAAGAGTCAATCACCAAGACGCTGACACAAACATCATTAACCCAGAAAGGTACCGTTGTCGGCACCATGGCTTACATGTCTCCAGAACAAGCTCGCGGGGATGAGGTTGATGGCAGGTCAGATATTTTTACCCTCGGAATTATCCTACAAGAGATGATATCAGGAAAAAATCCTTTCTCGAAACCTACGCCTGTAGAAACATTGACCTCAATTCTTCGCGATATCCCTCCTTCGGCCAACGTTAAGCCGAAAATGATAAATCCTTTGCTCAATCCCATCCTGCGTAAGACGCTGGCTAAGGAACCTGAAAAAAGATACCAAACTATGAGAGAATTAATCGTTGACCTTCGAAAAGCACACAAGGAGATTACTGGTGGAATCAGGCTTCTCTATCGCAGATTACCTTTAATTGCTGGCGCTTCAGTCATCATCATCGCTTTATTGATTGTTGCCATCCTGCGCTTCACTCACCCAGGCGCAGGAAAAAAGTCTGCAACCGGACCAGCACCGATTTCGGTTCTTATTGCAGACTTTGAGAACAAAACAGGTGACCCCGCCTTTGATGGTTCTCTCGAACCTGCATTGCGCGTTTCTTTAGAAGGAGCTTCTTTTATCTCTGTTTACCAAAGCGCTAAAGCACGCGGAATTGCAGCCCAAATAGACCCTAACTCAAAGGGTCAGCTCAAGCCTCAGATCGCTCAATCCGTCGGCCAAAGAGAAGGAATTAATGTTGTTGTGAATGGAGTCATTGAGTCAAGCGGCGAGGGGTACGCGGTTAAAATGTGGGCTGTGGATGTTGTCACTTCTAAGAATATTTCTGAGCCTCTTCAAAAAATAAAAACAAAGACCGAAATCTTGAAGGCTGCCGACGGCCTTGCCGCCAAATTGAGGTCAAACCTGGGAGAAGCTCACACAGAATCAGCAAAAGCTCTCGCCAAGGAGACGTTTACCACCTCATCACCCGAAGCCTGGAAAGCTTACAGCCAGGCACAGGAATTCGAAGTCCTGGCTAAATATGATGAAGCCATTGAGCAGTACCTCCGTGCCATAAAAGAAGACCCGGAATTCGGACGTGCTTACGCCGGCTTGGGCGTGGTTTACGCCAATCGCGGTCAGTTTCAAGAGGCTGAGAAGTACTATCAGATGGCGATGGCCCGGATCGACCGCATGTCTGAACGCGAGAAGTACCGCAGCCGCGGCGGCTATTATTTAATGAAGCAAAATCATCTCAAAGCGATCGAAGAGTATTCTGCTCTTGTGACAATATTTCCGGTAGATTCCGCTGGACATTCAATGTTGGCCTATGCTTATTTTCTCGGTCGGAACATGGCCAAAGCCGTTGAAGAGGGACGATATGGCGCTAATCTCGACCCCAAAAAATTTACATCGCAGCTCAATCTCGCTTGGTATGCGATTGCGGCAGGGGACCTTGAATTGGCAGCGCAACAGGCGAAAAAGGCTTTAGAGCTCAACCCCACATTTGCAAAAGGGTATGTCTGTCAGGCCCTTTCAGCACTGGGGCAGGGCAGAATCGACCAATCCGTTCAATCCTACGAGAAGGTTAAGGCTTTGAGCCCGTTGGGAGCATCCTTCGCCGCAATCGGCCTGGCTGACATCGCTCTCTATGAAGGCCGGCTGGCCGATGCTGTTGCCATTCTTAAAGAAGGAGCCAAAGCCGATATGGCTCAAGGCTCGAAATTTCACTACTATGCCGCTTTTAAATGGGCCACGCTCGCTGAAGCGCTTTTTCTTCAAAGGCAAAAGGCCCAGGCCCTTGACGCGGTCGATCGCGCGCTTTCTTTAAGCAGACGAGAAGACATCCTTTTCTCCGCGGCGCGGATCTATATCAATGCCGGGCAGGAGAACAGAGCATTAGATTTGGCAAAAGAACTTAGCAATCAAATCCCACCGGTCAGTCATGCCTACGCCATGTTGATTGAGGGCGAAAAGAGCATGGCGAGGGGCGATATATCTGAAGCCCTCAAACTTTTCCGGGAAGCACAAGCTCAGGTTGACACCTGGCTCGGTCGCTTCGCCTTGGGACGGGCTTGTCTCGAAGCTAAAGCTTTTACCGACGCCTATTCGGAATTTGAGAAATGTTTAAAGCGCCGGGGAGAGGCTATGATCATTTTCCTCAATGATATCCCATCCTACCATTATTTCCCACGTGTCCATTATTACCTTGGCCGTGCGCAAGAAGGATTAGGCAGCCCTGCCGCCGCAGAATCATACCGAAAATTCTTAAGTATCAAGGAAAAAAGTGACGCAATCGACCCCTTAATTGAAGATGCCCGCCGCCGCCTCAAAAACCTCTAATTTATGCCAAACTTTCCACTTCCCCCATAATCTATTACTTTAATCCTTGTTGTCTCGCTTTTTAGATATAGATTGTCAGTAGGAATCGTCCATCCATACGCACCTGGAGATGCCGGGACATAATCTGGAAAAATTGTTATGGTTCAGGTCGCACCATCGCCTCAAATATAAAATACTCTTACGGATTTATCACATTAAACGGGGTCGAGAAGGCAATAAAAGTGCTAAAGCCAGGAAGTGTTGCTGTGGCCTTGAGGGTATAGCCAGTTCCTGCCTTGTCGATCACAAGATTGAGAAAGCGCGCAATTCCATTTACGTTAGTAGTCGAATATACTGTAAATGGCGTTGCATCTCCCGGATTATTCCCAATTTCCATTTTTATAGTGTAGCCAGGAATAGGACTGCC
>CAZGMN010000271.1:0-3721 GCA_964526905.1 uncultured Eubacteriales bacterium | reverse complement strand
TTTTCTTATTGCTATTTTTCGATTCGAAGTTGCATTCCCTTCGTTATCTCCAATTTCCTTTGAGAAATTGCTCTCGTTGCCTAAGCTGTCAACAGCTGTTATCACATAAAAATAGCTCGTATCTGCATCCAGATTTCTATCGATGTAGTAGGTCTGAGCAAGAGGACTGCTGTTGACCTTCTCATAATTCAAGTGCGGCGTTGTGGTTCTATAGATGTTATAGCCAATGACCGGGTCTTGGTTATCATTCCAGCTCAGAAAGACAGTCTTTCGGCTTAAAAAAAGCGAACTGACAACCTGGCTTTGAGAAATCAGGCCAGTTGGTGTTTGAGGCGTGCTTACAGGCTGAGCCACTTCAGCCGCTGTGGCTAACGAGGCTTTGACGGCCTCAGTCGCAAAATCCAAATTGAGAGTGTCGATTGTATCCTGAGGAGTATGATAATAAGGATTTGGCACATCGGCGTCTTCTATGCCGCAGATTGCGCTGTAGCCGCTGTTCCAAAACGAGGCATGATCGCTCCTGACAAAAGAAGGATTCACAATCTTGAGTATATCCAAGATTGTGTATGTCTTTGCAGTTGAGGAGAATCTATCGACCAGCCATTTAGAGGCAACATCTCCGATGATATCCAAATCTTCCGGTAAAAAATCTGTATAAGCAATCATGTCCAGATTTATGACCGCGATAATATCCTCTCCGCCCAGGCGGGCTTTTTGAGCATAGTCTTTGCTGCCGAAGAGTCCCCATTCCTCGGCGGAGAAGCAGATGAATTTCACAGAGAAGTCAAAGTCGTGGTCTTTAAAGATTCTTGCCGCCTCCATGACAGCTGCGCATCCGCTGGCGTTGTCGTCTGCTCCAGGGGCCAGAGTGAGAGGTTGGTCGCTGTAAGAGTCATAATGAGCGCAGATAATAATAACTTGAGACGGGTCGATCTTGCCCGGCAGAGTGCCGACAATATTTTTTGAGGAATAAATTGACCAAAAATTAAAAGATTCCTGTTTGGCCTCGATGCCTAAGCTTACAAAAAAATTATAAATAAAATTTCCGGCCTGGGTGCAGTTCGATGTCAAAGCGTATCGAGTCTGAAAGTCCTGAAGGCTTTGAATGTAGCCTCGAATATTATCTTTTGAAACCTGACTGACTATATCCAGAATAACAGGATCAATCTCAAATTTTAGGGGAAGCTCGACTTCTGGACGAACTGCCTGAATCGAGGTTAGAGATTTTTGTTTAAAATAATGTAAGGGCTCGTCAGGCAGGGCCACTATCTCGAGCCGAGCCGGCAGAATCTCCCGGGCATTTTTTTCGTCAGACCAGAAGAGGGCGATGTTCTCCTCGATTTCCCTTGCATTTCCATAAAATCTTAAGCTATTTAAATCAAAAGGAGGGGGGCAATAGACCAGGTAGTACTTTTTATCCTGGATATCCTCATCGAGGTACTCAAACTTGAACCCCGCGCGAGAAAGGCTCGGAGTAAACTCTGAATTGGCTTGAGCGATATAACAGGTTTCGAGCTCCTGAACAATCTTGAGCTGCGGAGAATAGAGGGTTTCATCGCCTCCAACTTTTTTCTTGTAAATTTTTATCAGCCCAATCTTGGCAACAGGTTCATATCTCCAGCGCTTCAGCGCGGAAAACCGAGTGGCCGATGTTCCATAGAGATTCTCCGCTTTGAGCGCAGAATTTTGGTCTAAGCCCAGCCTGAGAAATGAATAGAGAGAGTGGAACGAAAGCTGGAAGGGGAAAGAAGCAGCTCTCACTTCAAAGTTGGCTGAGAGGGGGAAGAAGCTATGAATAAAGAGCAAAAAGACGAGAATCGAGATTGCCTTGAGCAGTTTGGAGCTTTTGAATTTCATTTTTTCTCTTTGAGTTCTTCTCCTGAGATACCTTGATTTAAAATAGCATACAGAAAACAGCAGGGTCAATCACAGGGAGATGCAATAAGACTAATTCTGTGAGGTCGCCGCGTCGCTTCCCATCACGCTCCGCTCGCGGCTTTGGCTTCTCCTTGCCATGCCACTTTTTTTATGCGTTTGGATCAATATCCTTTTGCCAGTCCGTTCCCGCGCGGGTCAGATGCTCCCTTAAAGCGGCTCGGCCTGCCTCCTGAGTCATATTCGATGCTCAAGCCGTGGGCATTGCCGAGGCCATCTACAATTTTGATTTTATGCCCCATCTTCTCAAGCTCTTCTCTCACCGAATCTTTAATTCCGGCCTCGACAACAATGAGATCCGGCTCGGCAAAGCTTATGCGAGGCGCAGCAATCGCCTGCTGAATGTTCATCCCAAAATCAATCATGTTCATCACCATCTGAGGAACAGTCTGGCCTATGGTGTGGCCTCCTGGCGTTCCAATGGCTACCCACGGCTTTCCGTTCCTGAAGACAATGGTCGGGCAGTCGCCGGAAAGCTTCCTACGGCCAGCATGGGCGTCCATCGGATTTCCCTTTGGCTCAAAGGTGCAATAGGCAAGGGAGTTGTTCAGCCAGATGCCTGTTCCTTCAACCATGATGCGGCAGCCGAAAGAATTGCCGAGTGTCTGGGTGGCGCTGACGATATTTCCCCAGCTGTCAGCGACGACAAAGTGAGTGGTGCTCTTTCCCTCTTTCACCACAACACTCGGCGGGACAAAGGGCTTGGCTTTCTTCGGGTCGATTTGCTTGACGACATCTTTCCAGTATTTTTCGGAAAGAAGCATCTTCAGCGGCGGCGGGCTAAATTCCGGGTCTCCGGCATAGGAGAGACGGCACCAGAAGGCATGCTTGGTCACCTCGGCAAAGCGGTGGAGATAGGCTGCTGTGTTATGTCCAAGCGAAGCATTATCAAAGCGGCTCATCAAGCCCAACCTGATGAGCGAGGGAAAGGCAGTTGAAGGCGGCGAAGCGGTTGTCACTGTGTAGCCGCGGTAATTGATACTGATCGGCTCCCACCACTCGGCCTTGTTGGCAATCAGGTCATCGATGGACAGGAAGCCACCTCTTTCCCGCATCGTCTTGTCTATAGCCTTTCCGAGCGCACCGCCATAAAGGGCTTGAGGACCCTGTTCTGCGATGAGGCGAAGCGAGCGGCCGAGGTCCTTCTGGATGAGCCTCTCTCCGGGTTTAAGGGGCTGGCCATTTTTTCCATACACTGTTTTGGCATATTCATCGAATTCAGAGAAGGAAGAGTCTATGACCTCAGAAAAATGCTCATCGACCTCAAAGCCCTGTTCAGCGATTTTTATTGCTTCTTCAAAGAGTTTTTTCCACTCAAGCTTCCCGTATTCAGAGGACATTGCCCACCAGGCGTTCACGTTTCCTGGAGTGGAGACAGCCTTGGCTCCCCGGCGATTTTCACGATAATCGGGCGTTGGCGGCCGAAAAACATCAGAATTGATTCTCATCGGAATTTTCCCGCTCGAATCGAGAAAACGTGTCCTTGCTTTTCCGGCGTCATAGACCAGAATCGTCCCGTAGCCGCCGATTCCTGAGTTCATCGGCTCGACAACGTTCAATGTTGCGGTGATGGCCACAGCCGCGTCAAAGGCATTGCCGCCGGCCTTGAGAATATTCATCCCGGTTTCAGTGGCGATAGGATGGGCGGTGCTGACCATGCCTTTGCTGCCAAGAGCAGGAATCTTTCCTTGGGCGGGCTGAGCGGCATCTTCTTTGCTCCAGGCTGAAAAGAAAGAAAGTATAATGATTAAAGTGAGGAGCGGCTTTGATAAAATAATATTAAGAG
>CAZGMN010000270.1:0-3748 GCA_964526905.1 uncultured Eubacteriales bacterium | reverse complement strand
GTCCTGCGACCAAGGGGGCATACCCCCTTGGATTCCCCAACGACGCAGCTTCGCAGCGCCGTTGCCCTTCGAGGGCAAGCAGAAAAGGGGATAGTCCCCTTTTCTGATCGGCGGGGATGTCTGAGCGAAGCGAGTTCTGCAGCCGCCGAGAAGGGCGATGAAGGAACGGCGTTAAAAACCTGATTGGGAGCGAGGCCATTCCGAATAGGATGTTCAAAGAACTACACAAAATGGAAGAGAACCAGCTGTTAAAGCTGTTGGAAATCGTGATATGGAAAGGATCTGGCTGGGTGATTGAGAAAAACATGCTTTCTTAGGCCTCGCGGCGGTGCCGAATCTGGTCCAGGCTGACAGCGACGACGATGATCGCTCCGATGATGATCTCCTGAATGTAGTTGGGCCAGCCCATCATCGTGCATCCATTCCTGAGGAAGGCCATGATGAACACTCCGATCATCGAGCCCAGAACGCTTCCCTCGCCTCCGTTGAGACTGCCGCCTCCGATGACCACGGCAGCGATGATATCCAGCTCCAAACCCACAGCCACAGTCGGGTCGCCGACTGTGAGCCTTGAGAATTCCATGACACCACTTAACCCGCAGAAAAGTCCGGCAAGAGAATAGATGATAATTTTTGTCCTCTTTGTCCTGATGCCGCACAGCCGGGCAGTTGCCTCATTGGAGCCTATGGCAAAGACATGCCTGCCGAAGACTGTATAGCGCAGGACAACAGCCATGACCACGGCGAGCAAGATCATCAGCCAGACGCCCGGCGCCATGAGCAGCCAGGAAGGCTTAGGGCTCTTGGCCATAAGGTCATTGATCCAGGTTAAGGGAGCATCGATTTTCTGGTTTTTTGCCAGCCACTTGGCAATTCCCCTGGCTATTCCCAGCATACCCAGAGTGACAATAAAAGGCACCAGCCTGAGCGAAGTGATTAAACTTCCGTTCACAAAGCCGATCAGGCCTCCGGTTATTACTCCAAAAAGCACGGCAATAAGCGGAGGGAAGCCAACGTTGACGGCAAAGGCAGCAATCACGCTGGAGAGGGCAATGTTCGAGGCTGCAGAAAGGTCGATTCCGCCGCTGATGATAATCACCGTCATACCAAGCGCACCCAGGGCGACAATCACCGATTGAGTGGCGACGCTCTTGAAATTTGCCGCTCGCAAGAATCTTCCTTGAACATCGGGTATGGAGGAAAAGACGACGAGCACTAAGAGCAGCCCCAAGAAAGGAGCCAAGATGTTGATTAAAGCCTGAAGCTTTTTTGCTTTCTTCATGTCTTTGTTGCCAGGTTCACATCGGCTTTCCGGTGGTGACTGCGGCCATCAGGCTCTGCGTATTCCATCCAGCCGAAGGCCGGACATCTATCAGTTCACCGCGGTGAAAGACCGCAATCTTATCGCATATTCCCAGAAGCTCTGGAAAATAAGAGCTGATAAAGAGAATCGCTTTACCCTGCGAGGCAAGCTCTCCTATCCATTCATAAATCTGGGACTTGCTGACAACATCAATCCCCTTGGTGGGCTCATCCAGAAGAAGGATGTCTGCTCTCTGGTGGAGAAGCCTGGCCAGAGCAACCTTCTGCTGGTTTCCACCTGAAAGGCTGAAGGTTCTCTGCTTCGGGCTTCGGGCTTTAATTTTCATTCTCTCGACCCAGTCCCAGACAGCTTTTTGACGCTTTTTCAAGCGAAGAAATCCAAGACGGGAGTAAGGAGAAAAATGACTGAGGGTGATATTGTCAGCTAAAGATTGGGCCAGAGCCAGCCCTTCCTGCTGCCTGTCCTCGCTCAGATATCCCATGCCCTGTCTGATTCGCAGCCAGGGAGCGCCCTTGAAGGTCTCGACGCTGGCCACTCTTACGGAGCCTTTGTCGATGGAATCCAGGCCGAAGACTGTGCGCAGCATCTCTGTCCTCCCTGAGCCGATCAAGCCGGCAATTCCCATGATCTCCCCGCGGCAAATCTTCAAATCCACTTCTTTCTGCATCTTCTTGCCCTTGAGCTTTTGCAGGGCGAGCAGCACCTCTCCTGCTTTGTGCTCGACCCGGGGAAACATCTCTTTGACCTCCTGTCCGACCATCAGCCGGATCAGCTCTTCAAGAGAAGTCTCTCCAATAGACCCGTTGCCGACTTTTTTCCCGTCTCTAAGAACAGTGAAGCTATCAGCAACCTGTTGAACCTCTTCTAAGAAATGACTGATATAAATAACGCTCACATCCTGCGACTTGAGCTTTTTTATCAGCTCAAAAAGCAGAAGGGTGTCTTCCTGGGACAAGGAGCTTGTCGGCTCATCCATGATCAATATCTTTGCCTTGCCCATCAGCGCCCTGGCTATCTCCACCACCTGCCTTGCTCCGATGCTCAATCTCTTCACCGGAATGTCCGGCGATATCTCAGGATGATGAACAAACTCTAACGCTTCTCTGACTCTTTCTTTCATTGTCCTTTGCTTGACAAAGCCCCAGGAATGAAGCTCGCTGCCGAGCATGATGTTCTCTTCGACAGTCAGGTGAGGCGCCAGATTGAGCTCCTGGTAAATCATGGAAATTCCTCTCCGGCGTCCGTCAAGAGGGCTGGAAGGAGAATAGGGCAAACCCTCAAGGTACATGGCTCCTCTATCCGGCTTTATGGCTCCGCTCAATATCTTAACCAGGGTGCTCTTCCCTGCCCCGTTTTCTCCGAGCAGAGCATGGACATCCCCCCTTCTCAACTCAAAATCGACTTCCTCCACAGCGCGGGTTGCGCCGAAGCTTTTACAAATTTTTTCCATTTGGAGGGCAGGGGCGGAAGTTTGTTTTTGGAGCATCAATCGAGGTAAGAAGACAAATCGGGCAAGAGAAGAGATTTTATCTCAGCTTCATCCATGTTTTCTTTGGTTACCAGATAGACTCCTGTGTCTATCCTCTTTTCAACCTTCTCTCCTTTCAAGAAAAGGACCATCTGCTTGACTCCAAGATATCCAATCTTCATCGGATTCTGAAGGATGAGGCCGTGAAGGTCTCCGTCTCTTAATCCTTGGACAAGCTTTGGGCTGCTGTCAAAGCCTACAAATTTCACTTTTCCGGCCAATCCGGACCCCTGGAGAGCGCGGAGAGTGCCGAAGGTGCTTGATTCATTAGGACAGAAGATGCCGTCGACATTCGGGAATCGGCTGAGGAGATTCTCAGCCATTTGGAAGGCTGTCTCTGTGGTCGAGCCGGCATACTGGTCCTGAACAAGAAAGGAAATTCCTGGGAAATCTTTTTTCATGGTGTCGATGAAGCCCTGCTCGCGCTCGGTAGTGCTGGCAGAGCCTTCCTGATAGCGGATAAGAAAAATTTTCCCTTTGCCCCCAAGAAGCTCTCCCAACCTGCGAGCAGCCATCACTCCTCCCTTGTAATTATCCGTAGCTACGTAGCTTATGTAATCCTCACCTTGGAGGCCGGAATCGATGATGACCACAGGAATATTCTCCTTGACTGCATCCTGAACCGGACGGCAGAGAGCGCGTTCATCAAGAGGGGCAAGCACAATACCGTCCACGCCGCGGCTGATGAAATCTTCGACAACAGTGATTTGCTGGGCGCGGTCATCCTCTTTCTGAGAGCCCTTCCAGAAGATTTCCACGTCGAGCTCCCTCGAAGCCTTGACTGCCCCGGCATGGATGGATTTCCAGAATTCATGTGTCGTCCCTTTGGGTATGACGGCAATCTGAAGAACAGTCTTTTGACCTTGCGTGAGTTCCTTTTGCTCTTTCTTTGCGCA
>CAZGMN010000269.1:0-3837 GCA_964526905.1 uncultured Eubacteriales bacterium | reverse complement strand
ATCCAAATCCTCCTCATATCCGTCTAAGGGCTCATCTGGCACTTGGAGATAAGAATATTGATTAAGGGCATAAATATTTTGTCTCTCAAAAAACTGGGATGAAGGCCAAGAATTATAATCGCTATTATTGACCGAAGCCTCCCAGCCATCGACCGCGGCGATCGCCGTGGCCATTGCCGAAAGCGTCGCATTCGCCGCAAAGGTTTTCTCCGCTTGGCTCGTGCCGTCCACGGTGAGGATGACTCCAGTCGTTGTGACTCTCGCGTAGGCGTTCCTCGCGGTCGCCGATGTGTATTTTATCTTTATGGCGTCGATAGCCCCCTCGCAAATCTGGTCTATCGCCATCACAGGGTAGTCGTCTAAGAAAAGCCTCTCTCCCTCTCCGGTGTATCTCTTGTTCGTATAGGCTTTCGATTTCAACTGCCTGTCGCAATAGCGGTTGAGGAAATCCGAGGCACGGTTTATGAGTTCGGTGATGAGATAATTGTCCTGGATTTTAAGCGTCAGTTGATTGGCCGAGCCAAGGCAAGAAATCGCTCCCGTGACAACCAAATCCGAGGAATCGGCACTTGCATTGTAGATTATGCCTGCCTTCCATCCGCTTAAGGCGTTTATCGCCGTCACGAGTTCCGAAAGCGTATCTTTATTGGCATCTGCGAATGTCAAGGTATTGGTTCCAGCCGAAACCCCGCCAGTTATTATCAAAACCATTGTTGTGTCCGTCACCTGGATTGTAGCCGCCGTCGCATCCAAGGCACTACAGTAAACCCAGAGACCGTCGACATCAGGGATTAAGCCGAGATAGGAAAGCACATTGTCGAGGCTTGTCAATGCTATTGCCGTATCGAGAGACATCGCTATTTCTCCACCAAAGGCTTTTTAATCATCCTGTCCTTGCGCTTTTTTATCTTCTTTTGCTCAATTAGTTCGGGAGTTAATATTTGCTTTTCCAGTTCTGCAAATTTTTTAATGATTCCAGCTATGCTTAATTTTTCAAATGTTAATGGGGGAAGTTCTACTGCTTGCCCAACTTTGAAAGGGCCATAAGGCTTTAAAAATATAGCTTTCATATCTCCTCCAGAAAAGGGACATGGGGAGGGGCGATGACAGCCCCTCCATTATCCCTTATTGCCCATCATAAATGATGGGACTTATTCTCAGGCTGGCAATGAAGCTTGAGCATATCGCGGATTTCCGCGAACAAAAGTGGCACTCATGGCAGCATTCTGCGATCCGGTTTCAGTCAGAAGAACGCCAAGATAGGTAAAACCGTTGTTTGTGTCGAGATTTTCCGATTTGACATCGATTGTTTTTACCTTATTATCGTCCGTATCGGAAAAAGAACTGGTATAACCAGTGATATTTTTAGCTCCAGCTCCGGCAGCACTGGTAGCCTGCCTTAACTGGACGGTGACTGCTCCACCCGCTGCGATAGTCGCAGATTGGATAATCACTAACGCAGCGTGATAATTTTTCATGCTAACCCAAAGTGGAGTGTTTGAACTGTTGTTGAGCGTAGCCGCAACCATTGCCACATCGACTTTCAAATTTTCAGATAGTTTGTGCATCGCTAACCTCCTTTGTTAGCTTGATGTCGCAAGCGTCACGAATGGAGAGACGGTATTCAGCCCGTGATATGGCGTGATAGCCGATATCAAGGCCGGCTGGCCGTCTATCCTTGCCCACAGCTTCCAGAAAGTTTGATTTTTCTGAAAATAGTTCGGCACATGCCGTGACGCAGCGATTACAATTTCCCTTTGCCCTATGACATAATGGCTGAAATCGGCGAGGATTATGTCACCTGAAGTTCCCAGAGCAGAGCAGATATCAGTGACGATGATGTCCTTTCCGAGGCAACGCATCTCATTGAGGTCTATCACAGATTGAGCATTGGCCGCCGCCGACTGCATTTCCACCCATTGGCCGATGACATCCTGATTGATGAGCCAGACCGCATTTTTATGTGAGCCAGGCAGAAGCCTTTGGCCGATTATCCCGATATCCTGGATGTTGATGAGTCCTGCGGCAGTCCTATTCGGAGCAAGCATCGCACCTGAGTTCATTATCCCCACTGGCTGCCCGACGCCGTTGCCCCAGATGTAATAGACATCCTCATAGAAACTCAAGGCTTTGCCTAATGCCCACTTCATGAACTTCTCGAAATTATTGGCGTCATCCTCAAGCTGATTGGAAACCCAGAAGCTGATTACACCCTCATGCATTGTAAGCTTGAGGTTTCCGAACTTTGGGTCTGAGACAATGGTCGATTTGTCAGCCGCTTCCTCAAGCCACTTGAATTGCATTCCTCCGAGCAGGCTTGAGCTTCTATCTGTTTCTACAAATCTCGGAATATTGAATGTATCGGATTTCAGGTTGTCAAATACCAATGCCCTTGGCCTGACTATGGCATCACCCAGAGAAGCCATGAGAAGCTCATCCGCTGATTGCTCAGGAACCAGAACTCCTCCAGCCGAATCCACGCCTTCCGTCATAACTTTCACGAGACGGTTGTCAAGTCTTTCTCCTGTGCAGAATTTTCGGGCGGCGACAAGAAATTCACCAAGGCTTTTGAATCCGCCCGTTCTGTCTTCATATCTCATTTGTTCACCTCATCAGCTCGTAGAACTGAGGCACACAAAAGGAGAAAGAGTGCTGGTCCCGTTTCTTGGAGTCAATGGAGACTGCAACCAGGGTTGGCCATCTACGCGAATCACGAATCTCCAAGCCGTCTTGTTATTCAGGAAATAGACATGCGTAGAAGCGTCAATGGTCAATGGTTGCCTATCGCCAACAAGATAATAGCTCAAATCGTAGAAGCCAATGTCTCCCTGCGTGCCAAGAGCTGGAACTTTTTCCGACTCGATGAAAGGTCGTCCCATAATCGTTCCCGGAATCTGATTCGCCGCGCCTTGGTTAGGGTTAATCCAAATGACATGACCAGCAGTAGCGGCAGGAGCAGCATTCTCGGCAACCATCCTGATCATATGAGGAAGGACTTCGTGATTGATAATCCAGAATCCTCTCTTTCTTGAGGTCGGAAGAACTCTTCCCCAGATATTCGAGATGTCATTCCAGCGAACCGCATTGTTAGCCTGCCTTGTCACTGTGACTAAGGCACCGCTTTGGAGGAATCCTAATGGTTGCCCGATGCCATTTCCGTTGATGAAAGCCACATCCTCGAAATAGGGCCAAGCCGTCCCGAAAAGCCTGCGGATAATCGCCTCAAGGCTCACGGCGGCATCCGCTAAAAGCGCATTGGAGGCAGCCGTATAGCCAGAGAGTTCATGGGCGGTTAACTTGCAATCGCCCCATACCGGCTCAGAAGATTGTTTTGATCCTGCCTCTTCTGTCCAGTATCCCGCCACGCCACCGTAAAGGGTCGAGGCATGGGTCGTGTCGTTAATTCTTGGGACTTTGAGGGTATCCGAGGACATCGGAATAATGAAGGCTCCATTCCTTCTTACGATTGAGTCCTCGATGCCCAATTCGAAGATTTGGTTCCAATACTGTTCAAAGACAAGGAATCCACCGGCGCTATCCACACCTTCGGTCATGACTTTTTCGATTTTCCCCTGCATGACCTTTTCGATTTCGGCACCATGTATCCTTCCGTTATCGGTAAGATTCGGCTTCGCTACTCTGCCGTTGGAATCCACATAAATGAGACGGGGGTCGAGAAGATTGAAATGGCGTGCGACGAAGATAGATGACAAAAATTTTCCGAATGTATCAAATCCGCCGTTGCCCTTTTCCTTCTCTTTAATGACTTTGGATTCAGGAGAGGAGGGCTTCGTGATGCTTGCCAGTGCGGCCTTGATCTGCTCCTCAATCTGAGGC
>CAZGMN010000268.1:0-3913 GCA_964526905.1 uncultured Eubacteriales bacterium | reverse complement strand
CTATGGACCGGGCCTTGATCGACAGCTTTCAAGCCTACGGCCAAGCCGCAGAACAGAGGGTGAGAGGCGCAGCGCAGGCAGCAAGAGCGGGCGGTGTGGCTGCGCTGGTGCGCTCACTAACCCTGAGAGATGATGATTTTCCTCACACCGGCCTGATGAATTATGAGCCATCTGTTCGCCCCATCCCGGCAGCCTCTGTCAGCACAAAAGGAGCCAATCTTCTCAGTGAACTCCTGAGAAAAGACCCGAGCCTGAACATCCAGCTAAAGCTTGACTGCCGCGAGCTTTCTCCAGTGGAATCCAATAATGTTGTCGGCCAGATTTCAGGCAGCGAGAAGCCAGATGAAATCATTCTTTTAGGCGGCCATCTCGACAGCTGGGACCTTGGCAGCGGCGCTCATGATGATGGAGCAGGCTGCGTCCAGTCGATTGAAGCCCTGAGGCTTATCAAAGAGCTGGGAATAAAGCCAAAGCGAACAATCAGAGCTGTGATGTTCATGAACGAAGAGTTCGGAGGAAGCGGTGGAAGAGATTATGCCCGCTCCCAGGCCAGGAAGGAAGAAATTCATCTGGCTGCTATCGAATCCGACCGCGGCGGATTTTCGCCTTTAGGATTTGGAATTGGCGGGAGTTCTCAGGCCGTGAAAAGCCTTCAGAGATGGGAGTACTTGTTCGAGCTGCTGGGAACGTTCTGGCTCAAAGAGGGAGGAGGCGGAGTCGACATTGCTCCTCTTGCTCAAGAAGGAACTATCCTCATCAGCCTTGTCCCGGAATCCCATAAATACTTCGATTTCCATCATTCGGCAAAGGATGTTCTCGATGCTGTCCATCCAAGAGAGCTTGAGCTGGGAGCCATCGCCATGGCCATCTTTGCCTATGTCATGGCTCAAGAAGGAGTATGAATTGACTTTTATTTGATTCATATATAAATAGAAAAGAAACGATGGGCCTCTTAAAAGCTGGCGCAGTAAAAAAAGAAATCACTCCCCCTCTTGGCACAGATTTATTCGGATACATCAGAAGATTTGGAGGTTCACGAGGAGTCCATGACCCTCTCTGGGCAAACTTTCTATCGCTCGAAGACGGGGCAAATCGAGTCCTGCTCATCTCCCTTGATCTTCTGGCTGTAGATGAATCCTTTGCTTCCAAGGTCAGAGAAGCAATTTCCAGAGAGCTGAATTTAAAAAAAAAGAATATTCTTATCGCTGCTATCCACACCCATTCAGCGCCGGGAATCCAACTCTTCAGAAACGCGGGCGAGAGGAATAAGGATTGGGAAGATAAATTGTTACAGGTATTGATAAGCGGCGCTTCTGAATCCGCAAAAAAAATGAGGAAAGCATCGGCAGGCGCAGGCATTGGCTCCGCGCTCATCGGAAAAAACAGGCGAAAGGAAGGAGGGGCGGTTGACCCCTATTTTCCTATGCTCTGTTTTAATGAAGAGAAAAACACGCCTTTGGCTGTGATCGCCAGCCACGGCTGCCATCCTGTTGTCCTCGATGAAAAAAACCTGCTCTTCTCGGCTGATTATGTCGGCTGCTTCCGCAATCATCTCAACAAACTTCTCTCCGCCGAGGCTGTCATCCTTTTCTTTTGCGGGGCAAGCGGAGATGTCGACCCTGTCCAAAGAGGAAATTTTTCTATGGCTGATAAGCTGGGAAGGATACTGGCTGTCGAAGCTTCCCGAGTAATAAAAAAAATGGAATTTCACAAAAGGTTTGAAATAAAGGCCGAAGAAAGCCTCTTGAAAATTCCTCACGGCCTGATTCCCGGCTCGAAAGCAGCAGAAAAAATATACGAGGAGAGCCGGAATTGTTACCGGCAAGCGGTGAAACAAGGAGAAAAAAAAGAAATAAAAATTCGGAAGGCCTTTCTTCTTTGGGCAGAAGAGATAAAAGAAAGAGCGCTGAGAAATAAACTCCCTTCTGAGCTCAAGACGAAGCTTCAATGCCTCAAATTAGGAAAAGCGCTGTTGCTGGCTCATCCCTTCGAGCTCTTCTCATCCGTCTCATTATCTTTAAGACTAAAGAGCAAAAGAGAGAGCTTATTCCTGGTGGGATATGCCAACGGCTATGCGGGCTACCTTCCTGACGAGAATTCTTACCTTGAAGGAGGCTATGAAGTCGACGAGGCATTCAAATATTGCGGACTCTTGCCTCTCTCCTCCCAGGCGGAAAAACTCTTCACTGACAAAGCCCTGTCTCTGATTGAGGGTAATGCTTAAAATGCTTTAGAATCCCATGGCACCTGCTGACTGGATTATCATCGCCGCTTATTGCATCTTCATGCTCTACCTTGGCTTCCATTTCACGCCCAAAGCCAGCGAAAGCATGGAGGGCTATTTTATCGCCGGAAGAAAGCTTCCCTGGTGGGTCATCGGCTTCTCAGCAGCCGCCACTTATACTGATGCCGGAGCAGCGCCGGCATTCACCATGCTTGTCTTCCAGAGCGGCCTGATCGGAAACTGGTGGTGGTGGATAACCTTTGCCATCTGGATGCCTCTGGTGGCGGTCATCTGGTCTAAATTCTGGCGGCGCCTGCGCATTGTCACCACAGCAGAGTTTATGGAACTCCGCTATGGCGGAAAGGAAGCCAGGATTTTCAGAGGAATCTATGCCCTTTATATGAGCCTGGGATGGGCTGTTCTTCTCAATGGTTACGTCATCGGCTGGTTCTTGAGGGCCATGGGCCCTATTTTTAAATGGTCGGATTTTGAGCTCATCATTTTTGCCGCAGGCCTGGTCTTAATTTACTCCATTCTTTCCGGACTTTTCGGCGTCGTCTATACCGACGTCGTTCAATTTTTAGTCTTCTTCAGCGCGAACATCATCCTTATCCCGATTATCCTCCATAAGGTCGGAGGCTTGAACACAGTCTTCAATCAGGTTGTCAGCCAAAGGGGTGCAGACTTTTTCCATCCCCTTCCTCCTTTCGGCGAAATCGCTGGGATGACTCTTTTCTTTCTGTTCATCCAGGGCCTTTTCTTTGCCTCCTCTCCTGCCGGAGGCGAAGGCTATACGGCTCAAAGATTCATGGCTGCCAAGAACGAATTTCATGCCCAGACAGGACAGCTCTTTAACGCGCTCATCACTTTAATCATCCGGGTCACCCCTTTCCTCTTCTTGGGAATAATCGCAGCAGCCATCCTTCCTTTGGCTTCGACCAGTCCGGAAAGGGTTTGGGGAATTTTAGTCTCCCGCTTCTCCCTTCCAGGATTGACCGGACTTCTGGTTGCCGGAGAATTGGCGGCCTTCATGTCAACCATCGATACTCACATCAACTGGGGAAGCTCCTTTCTCGTCAATGACCTTTATCGGCAGTTTCTAAAGAAGAAGGCTCCTGAAAAACACTATGTCTTTGTCGGCCGGCTATCAACATTATTCGTTATCATCTTGAGCGTGTTTGTCGGCTATTTCCTGGTCAACCAGATGATGGCCTGGTTTCTATTCATCAACTCGGTGATGGTCGCATTCATTCTTCCTTTAAGCTGGCTGAGATTTTTCTGGTGGAGGCATAATGTCTACGGAGAGGCTGCGGCCATCATCATCGGGCTTCCTCTTTCCTATATCATCTGGTTTCCCTTGGGATTTTCCCAGACAGATAAACATCCTTTCTGGCACGGATTCTTTCTTCTCTTTGCCCTGGGATGGATAGTCATCATCCTCTCCGATATGCTGACCAGGCCAGAAAAAAAAGAAAAACTCAAGGAATTCTATAGGAAGTGCCGTCCGCCCGGTTTTTGGGGGCCGGTGAAAGCTGAAATTGAAGGAACGGAGAGAAAAGCGATTAAGAAAGAAAATCTTCAAGACATCGCCGACTGTTTTCTGGGAGCCCTCTTTTGCCTGAGTGCAGTCGGTGCCCTCTCCACTTTTTTCAGCAAAGAATGGGTTTTGTTCTTCATCCTTCTTTTCCT
>CAZGMN010000267.1:0-3918 GCA_964526905.1 uncultured Eubacteriales bacterium | reverse complement strand
AATTTATTTCATATTGAATAAAATCTAAACATAATAAGGGGGAATAAAATTAATAAAAATAATTTCCTCTTTTAGAGTGAATAATGAAAAAGGTCTTTTTGAATAAGCTTCTTCGCCCTTTATTCCTAATTTTTGGTGTGTGGCTGATTTTATCCATTGGGAGCGAAGATGCTCAAGGGAAGAATATAAAAAAGGTCTGTTCCTTGGCGCTGGCCTTGGATATGGAACAGTCAAGAAAGGTTCTTGGGGCGACGAGAGTGGCTTCAACGCGCTTGGCCGGTTTGGATTCGGCCTGAACGAGAGCTTCTTGCTGGAAATAGAATTTGACTCTCACTGCATCAATGAAGCTAAAGAAAGTAAAGAAAATGCATATATTTACGAACCTCCTGGGTGGCCGGGTTCAAGTATGGGTTATCATATGGTCTTTAGAACCAGTTACATTCTTGCATCACTCCAATATGGCGAATACAAAGGTTTTTACTGGCGGGCCGGTGTTGGCATTGTGACTAATAAATTTGCAGACAGCCAGTGGGAATTTGTAGGAAATAATGAAGGTGACTACGGGTCGAATTATAAATTCTTAGGGATTAATATCCTTAAGGAAAGAGCCTTTGCTTACGGTTTTTCATCTGGCTATGAATTCCGAGTCACACGGCACTTTGCCCTTTCTTTGGAGGGTCTTTTCCGAAGCAGTCGCGGCACTGATCCCAGGACGGTCTTAGGTATAGAGGTTGTCGGAATCTGGTATTTTAAATAACCATAGAAGAAATTTTTAAAAAAAGGATATTCAACCGCTTATAAAAAATCAGCAAAAGGAGGAAGACATGAGAAAATCAAACAAATCGCTACTATCTTTATGGATCGCTAGATTGAGTTTGACGCTTGCCCTGTTACTCCCGAACCATGCGCAAAGCCAGAAGCCTGAATGGAGAGGAAAAATCGTAGAGGAAAAAGGCGTCAAGGTCGTCAAGAATCCAAGCGAGCCGCTCTACGGCGAATTCGCCTTCGAGTTGGAGGAGGACTTCAGCCTTGGCAACCCGAATGATGACAACTATTATTTCCCGAGGGGAGCCGCTATTGCCGTTGATAGCCAGGGGAATCTCTTTGTGCTTGATATCGGAAACGCCCGCATTCAGAAATATAACAGTTCAGGTCGCTATCTCCAGACTATCGGCCGAAAGGGCCAGGGTCCAGGAGAATTCCAATTCCCTTCCCAGCTCGCTTTTGACAGCGAAGGGAACCTCTGGGTTAAAGAGTCGTTAATGAGGTCGCTAAGCTCTTTCGCTGCGGACGGCACATTCAAGAAAAGCACGACGCTGAGGTCGCCCCTTCAACCATATTTTTTTATCTCCAAAGAAGGATTCATCTACGGCCTGGAAATTAATTTCATGGCGCCGGGCGGGCCAAAGATGGCAGTCATTAAGCTCAATCCTGACGGAACACAAGCAGAAACAATCGCCGAATTCCACGGTGAGCTCAAGTCCAATCAGCCATGGTATGCCCTCCATTCTTATACGAGTCGCCCCTTTATGTGCGGCCTAGATTTTTCCTCGTTCTGCTATGGATTTTCTGCAGATTACAGAATTTTTTTTGCTGACAGCCAGGGCAAGACAGTCCTTATCGTCGAAAAAGAAGAAAAGCCAATACCCATCAGCGGGAAAGAGAAGGAATTCATGTTAAAGGAAGATTCAGGAGTTATGGGGGGCGTTGGCCGCTCGCGGCCTGCAAAGATGGAAGATGCAGCTGTCTTTCCTTCTCACCGGCCTTATTTCGGCCGTTTGTCTGCAGATGATATGGGGCGGATTTATGTCTCAAGAGTTCCTTCTATTCTGGACAAGGAAAAAACAAAGGTATTTGATGTATTTGCAGCGGACGGAATCTATCTTTACCGAACCAGTCTTCCTTTCTGGCCAGAGGTCATCAAAGCAGGTTTCCTTTATGAAATCCGGAGGAATGAAGAGACCGGCGACATCAAGATCATCCGTTATAAAGTCAAAAACTGGGATAAGATGAAGACAGGCGCCGCGCCCTAAAATGAATAAATAATCAATGAGACCAAAACATCTCTGAAAAAATAGATTATTTCAAGCTCAATCTTATAATGGCTTTTTTATAAGATTCCTCATCTCTTCTATAACCCACCATAATGACATAAACCAGGACTTTTTCCTCTTCGATTTCATAAATGACCCTATATTTTCCAATTCTCAATTTCCAATAGCCCTTCAATTCGCCTCTTAGAGGTTTCCCAAATTCTTTGGGTTTAGTGGCTAATTTTTTTCTAATAGTTTTTAGGATTCTACGCTGATCTGGTCTATCAATCTTTTTAAAATCTTTCTTAAAAACCAGCTCATCAATCAGGATATCGAACACTACCTTAATCCTAACCTCTTTTCTGCTTCTTCAAGCGTGATCAATTTTTTATCTTTTCTTTGAGCTCTCTCCTTAGCTAAATGGCCTAAAATGTAATCTTCCAGATTTTCAATTATTTCTTCCATCTTTTTATATTCATCATAATCAACAAGGACTCCGACAGGCTTATTTCTTCTGGTTAATATGACTTTATTTGATTTAATCTTCTCTAGTATTTCAGCTATGACTTTCCTTAATTCTGCCACTCCAATGATTGTTGTCTTTTCCTCAACTGTAATCATCTGTATCTCCTATTTGTATAATTAAAATTCTATTTTAAATATACAATTGAGTATCACCTATGTCAAGGTGATTTTCTCAATTATCCATGAATTAAGAAATAATAGTAATAAGATTTTTTTTAACTTGATAATTTTTAGGCTTTAATCTTTCTTTTATCTAAGACTGCAACAAAGAAAAACGTAACCAGGCTTACGCCCCATAGCAAATAAATGGGATGAGGGAGACTGACTTTTTTAAAGAACGAAGCAATCTGAGGAAAGATGAGCCAGAAGCCGAAGGCAATCATAGACAGCAGCAATGTCCAGAAGGCATGGCCGCGACGGCAGATCTTTGGACAGAAGAGAGTCATCAGGGTGACCAAAGTGTAAGCTGTGGTCAAAGAAAGCCCGATGAGCAATGTATTCAGGATGCCGGATACAGTAAGGGCGAGAAGAAGGGTGATAACGCTCAAAACGATGACTGAAGCCATGGAGACAAGTCTCTCCCCTCTCTCTTTAAGATCAGGAGCGAAAAACCTTTTTATCAAATCGCCGACAACAAGAGTGGCGCATCCAACTAACAGGGCTGAGGCGGTGGAAACATCCGCCGCCCAGAGGCCGGAAAGCACGATGCCGGCGACAATAGGGCTTAAGCTTAAAACTGTTCGCGGCAAAGCTTCTGTGGCAATTATCTCCGGATGAAGAATTGTGGCTGCCATTCCGATCAAAGCGCTGATGAAGCCAACCGGGAAGATGAGCAGTCCGCCGAGGATAAAACCTTTGCTGGCAGAGGAAGAATCCTTGGCGGCAAAAGAGATTTGAACCACAGACTGCACAGAAAAGGTCATGGTGCACATCACCATAAACCAGGCGATGATCAGCGGCAGGCCGATGGCTCCCAAATCAAAGCCAGGATGCTTGGCAGGAAGTTTCGTCGAAAGCTCTCCGAATCCCCCTATTTTCTCTATGCACATGATAGCGCCCAAAATGACTCCAGCATAGATCATTATCACGTTGATAATGTTGGTCAAGCCCGCAGCCCAGAAGCCGCCAATAAGTGTTATCCCCAAAAATACAACGGCAGTCACAAACATACCTGTCCTAAAGCTGAAGACATTGGGAAGCAGAGAGGAGAGGATGGCTCCTCCAGCCACATACTGAAGCGAAATGATGACAATATGGATGAGGAGCTGACCGATGACGCCTATGACTCGTCCCACAACTCCATAGTGTCTTTCAAAGAGTTCAGGGATAGTGACAACCTCCATCGAACGGTAGCGGCGGG
>CAZGMN010000266.1:0-3920 GCA_964526905.1 uncultured Eubacteriales bacterium | reverse complement strand
CCGAAACGATGAAAACCAGGTCAAGAGGACCTTGAAAGAATTCATAGAGGTTGTCGCGGCTCTGATTATTATTGAATCTCATGTCCACAGGCGCTGTTGTCGCCTTGCTCCTCGTTTCAGCGACATTGGGCAGAACAATCTCCAGCCCCAAAGATAAAAAGCTCAGAGCAGAGGGCGGGCGGAATCCAGAAGCTCCTTTGTAAAGAACATCTGAAACCCATTTGTGGCTATCTTCATAAAGGCGCAAAGATTCCCGGTAGCTGTGAAGGCGCGACTGGTAATCTCTTGTGCCGACATAAACTCCAAGCGGAATGAGAATCAGACAGAGAGCAAGGATGATGAAAAAGCGGCGGCTGGTGAAATTCTCAAGGATTTCTTTGGTAAATAATATTCTGAACATCTTTGACTCCTTGTAAGAAACGAAAACTCATGCATTAAATGCCGTTACCTTGTCATTGCGAGGACAGAAGGGTGCGCGGCAATCTTCCTTATAATTACGAGATTGCTTCGTCATTTCATTCCTCGCAATGACACTTAACTTAATGAATTTGTATTAGTGACCGTCAAAAGCACTTATTCGTTCAAACGACATCCACTATTATTGCCTATCCTTTATAGCTTACCTGACGTCGTATTTGATGAACGAGAAAAAGGCGGCGGTGAAAAAAATCAGGTTATAAATAATTAAGACCGCAAAAAAGGGTAGTGTCCATTTGAATCTCCCGGCCAGAGCTTCTTCCTTATACTGAAATCTTGGCCTGTCGCTCATATCCACAGCCACATTCCAGGAATCGACGGCAGGATTTTCTTTCTCAATGGCAGCCCTTTTCTTCTCTGAATAATCGCTAAAGAGCTGCCTCCATTCGCCGACTATTCTCTGAAAATGAATCATGTTTCTCAATCCTGTCGAAGAAAGGTCAGTGGCCAGGTAGGTGAAATCAGCCAAGGGCGAAATCATCGAGATCCCTAAAGAGAGCAGCATCTGGGATTCCTCTTTTCTGTCTAATTCGGTTCTCATGCCTCTGACCTTTTCTCCCTGAATACGATTAGCCTCAGCCACTATGATTTTAAACTGGTCACTGAGAATCTGATAAGCCTTTTTATAAGCCGGGTCTTCAACTGCTTTTCTCGCCTGCTCTGCTTGTGTCAGGTTTTTATTCTCATCCAGAATTGGATACTGCTTATACAATTCCGCTTGTTTTTCCCTCCACATTTTGCGCATGAGCTCATCTCTCTCATCCATAGTAATTCTCTCAACGTCTCTTTCAACCTTAATCTTTGAGGGAGTCGGAGATAGAAAAGAAGCTAAATAAGGACTCAAATTGGGAATGAGCAGAATGAGAATCACCCAGACAAAGAGAGAGGTCATGATCGATGACGAACTCGAGCGATGGCGCGACGAAATAAAAATTCCAAGGCAATAAAAAAAACTGAAATACAGGATTGAGCCCAGGAGGATCAGGCCAAAAGCTCCCCAATTCGCACCCTTCCAAGAAACTCTCGGATTTAAATGAATGATGAGCAAACCAATGAGCAAGGAAAAAAGAAAAGGAAGGAAGAGGGTCAGAGTCCCACCGATAATCTTCCCCAAAATAATCTTTGCCTTGGAAAGCTTGTTGGAGAGCATTAATCTTAATGTTCCATCTTCTTTCTCACCGCAGATGGAATCATACGAAAAAAGCAGAGCAATTAAACTCAAGAGAATGGTAACGATAAAAACAAAATCGATTAGAGGAAACATGATCGGCAGGGGGTCGCTATTAAATTCTTGGAAGACATTTTCTGTGATGTAATCATCCGGTGAAATCTTTCTTATCAATGAATAAAAAGGCAGGGGAGGCTGAGAAGGCGTTAAAATAGGATTGATTCGGTTAAAATGAGCATAATTTCTTATATAGTTCTCTATTTCGCCTTGTCTTAGAGAATATTCATCTATTCGTCTTAGATAATCGTCGGTCAAAATCACTACAGTTATGGTCACGATAATCATAAGAAGAAGAAAAGCGACTAAAAACCGGAAGGAAAAAATATTGTTGAGAATCTCTTTCTTAATGATTGTTCTTAACATTTTTTCACCTGACATCGTATTTCACGAATGCAAAATAACTTAGGGCAAAAAAGAGAATATTAAAAAAGACGAGCCAGACCATATCAAATAAGGCGCCCTCAGAAAAAATCTGGGATAAGGTCCTGCTACGATAAGCGAAAGCAGGATATTCTTTTCCGGCTTTGCCCATGCGGGTTGAAATAATCTGGGAAAAGATGCTGTTTTTATAATTGACAACTGCGCTTTTGAGACGGCTTTCCTCTCCGACTCCTGTCCCGGCAATTTCAGTTACAGCATAGACAAAGCTGGCCACAGGAGAAACCCGATTGATATTCTTGGATAGCCTGACCAAACTATTAAATTTGTTCCTGTAATTTTCCTCTTTCTTATCCATGTCACTGTAGATAGCTTTATAGTGAGCTTCCCAGGAGGATTCCCCCTTTCTTCTGTCTTCTTCGCCCAAGAGCACCTCTCTGGTCCAGGTCTGCTGCCTTTTTTCACTCAGCGCTTTGACTGAAGGAACATCCACCATCTGCCGGGCTAAGAGTGTTCCCAGGTTGGGAATGATAAAGACAAGTATAGCCCAGATGAAGAGAAGAATGACAATCGAAGCTGCAGCCCTCCTGGTCAGGGTGGATATAAGAATGCCGAGGCTGAGGAAGAAAGCGATGTAGATAAGGGAGAGAATAACGATTATAGCTAACCTGACTATATGACCAGAAGAAAAACCAGAATCAGGGTCTAAATTCAGAAAAACAACTCCTAATAACGTAATCAGAAGAAAAGGAATAGAGAGGCACAGGAAATTTCCAATCCATTTTCCGATCAACGTCTTTGCCCTTGATAGAGAATTTGAAAGCATCAATTTCAGGGTTCCTATCTCCTTTTCCCGGCTGACCTGGTCGAAGCCGAAGAGAAGGGCAACCAGAGAAAGAACCACCCTGACGATGTAAAGGAAATCAGGAACAGGAAAATAAGAAAACAGAAGATTCCCGGATTTCATGCCAGACCTGGCGGCGATTTGGACGACACTAATCTCAAAAGAACGCGTTATGAATTCCTCTAACCCTTTTGAAAATATGGAAAGAGGATTGGGCGGGATGACAGCAATCGGCTCAGTCGGTTTTGGCTTGATAAGCTGATAATCGGCAAGGCGGTGCTTGTAATCGCGGTGCATGATGAAGAAGCTGGTGAAAATCAGGATGGCTGTCAAAAGGATGACGATGAAAAACTTGTAACTTAAAAGATTAGAGACGATCTCTTTTTTAGCAACTGTCCAGGTCATCTCACGACTCCTTCATAAATAAATTTTTTGGCCAAAAAATCATCTCACATCATATTTTATAAACAGAAAATATGAGCCCATAAAAAATGCCAGTCCCATGAAAGCAAGCCAGATGAAATCAGGAAATATCGATTGAATGAAGGATATTTTAAGAGGATTAAATTCAAATACCAGAACATCTTCTTTTTTTAATAAATTTTTTCCCGGGATATTGCCGATGACTGTGTTCGGCACTTTGTCTTTGAAAGCCGGTTCAACCTGAACCGAGTCATTAATAAAATTGTCGAACAGCTCTTCGACAAGAAACTTCTGGCGAAATTTTGATTTATTGAAAAAATCTTCCTTGAGAGCATCTGAAGTGCCGCAGACCGAGCTGAAGATATACCTGAAAGAGGACAGGGGCGATATTCTGGATATAAGCGAAGTCATTCTCTTTTGACCCAGCCTTCTTTTGCTGAAATCCTCCTCAAGGGAGCCAATCTGGCTCTCAAACTTTTTATCCAATTCAGTCATGATCGGGGCTCTCAAAGCGGCATACTCGCTCCACAGGCTTTCATTGCCGGGATTGACCATGTATTTCTGGTAGAT
>CAZGMN010000265.1:0-3968 GCA_964526905.1 uncultured Eubacteriales bacterium | reverse complement strand
ATACTTAGCTTCTTCACTATAAGAATAAACTTATTTTTTTACAAGATGATATTGACTCATTTCAATATTATATCCCCTTTTCGAGACACTAAGTCTGAGCCCATGTCTGTTGACAGAATCACTGAAGCAATGTAATTTTAAATTGATATGGCTAATTCAAGAGTCGTTTTAGTCAGAGGAAAAGGAGTTCTGAAACAAGGGGGAGACATCGACCAGACAAAGCTCCTCGAGATCTTCAATCGAGGATTCCGGCTCTTGATGGATAAGCAGAATCCAGAGGATAGCCTTCAGCTTCTCTTTAGCGTTGACGACACCGTGGGAATCAAGATCAATACTATCAGCGGAAGAATGCTCTCGACCAGGCCAGAAGTTGCCCTCTCTTTGGCCAAGCTTCTCTTGAAGGCCGGAATCAGTGAAAGGAAGATCATCATCTGGGACCGAACCAACCGGGAGTTGAAGGATGCTGGATACAGCTTGAACTTCAGCGGCAGCGGCTTCAGGGTCTTTGGCACAGATACTCAGGGCGTTGGCTACACCCGCGAGCTTGTCTCTCACCTCAATATCGGAAGCCTCTTCTCATTGATCCAATCGGATATGGTCTCAGCCTCGATAAGTCTTGCCGTTCTGAAAGACCACGGAACGTCAGGCGTTACAGCGGGAATGAAAAATTACTTTGGTGCGATCCACAATCCCAATAAATATCATGATTCGAACTGCAATCCCTTTGTTGCCGAGCTCTTTGAAACAGATTTCATCAGGAAAAAGCACAAGCTGACCATCTTAGACTGCCTTCTTGTTCAGTATCATCGCGGCCCTTCTTACCATCCCCGCTGGGCTGAAAAATATGAAGCCCTGCTCTTCAGTCTCGATCCTGTGGCTGCTGACTTTGTCGGCTGGCAGCTCATCGAAAAACTCAGAGCGGGCAACAGCCTTCCCAGCCTTGAAGAAGAAAAAAGGGCGCCGCTTTATTTGAGGACGGCTGAGAGAATGGGATTGGGAAAAGCCAATCCAGGAGAGATCCAGGTTATTGAAAATGAGGTATAATAATAAAAATGAATAGACGTCAATTTTTCAGAGGAGCCGCAGGGGCCGGACTCCTCGCCTCCACCGGCTTGATAAAACAAATTCCAGGCATGCTTGTTAACCTCTACGCTTTCTCCGGCAATGAAAACCTTTCTAAAGTTGAGGCCCGCTACTATAAACAGCTCCCGGATAAGGAAATTGAATGTCAGCTCTGCCCTCGCTTCTGCAAACTGGGAGATAAGGAGAGAGGGTATTGCGGCGTCAGGGAAAACATGGATGGAAAATATTACACGCTGGTCTATGGCAAGGCCTGCGCCATCAACTCCGACCCAATAGAAAAAAAGCCGTTCTTCCATTTCCTCCCAAAGACAAATGCTCTCTCCATCGCTACTGCAGGCTGCAATGTCAACTGCAAATTCTGCCAGAACTGGGAGATCTCCCAAGTCAGGCCCGAGCAGGTTGAGCACTATGACTTTCCTCCGGCTATGGTTGTCGATTCTGCCCAAAGATACAATTGCCCTTCGATAGCCTTTACTTACACTGAGCCCATGGTCTTCTATGAATATATGTATGACACTTCCAAAGAAGCAAGGCTCAGAAAAGTCAGGAGCGTAGTGGTCACTGGCGGTCATGTCAACCCCGAACCCCTCCAAGATTTAATAAAAGTCGTCGATGCCATAAAGATCGACCTCAAAGCCTTTAATCAAGACTTTTACACAAATTATGTCAGAGGAGAATTAAAGGCTGTTCTTGAGGCCATAAAGATTGTCGCCCGCAGCAAAGTCTGGTTGGAAATTGTTTATCTTGTCATCCCCACCCTTAACGATGACCCAAGCGAAATCAAGATGCTCGCTCAGTGGCTGATGAAAGAGGTCGGAGCTGATGTCCCTTTGCACTTTTCGCGCTTTCACCCACAATACTTAATTCAGAATCTTCCGCCAACTCCAATATCCACCCTGGAGAGAGCTCACGGAATCGCCCTTGAGGAAGGATTGCATTATGTTTATATCGGAAATGTCCCAGGCCATCAAGCCGAAAGCACGTACTGCCCCAAATGCAAGAAGCTGGTCATCCAGCGAGTTGGATACACGATCGAAAGGATCGAGCTCAAGCAAGGGAGATGCAAATTCTGTGATAACCCCATCCCTGGAATCTGGAGTTGATTAACTTTCTGCCACCTTTTCTTCTCGGCTTTCTTGCCCTCTCCTTCCAGATATACTTGCTCAGAGAATTCTCAGTCCATTTCTATGGAAACGAAATCACTTTTGGCTTTATCTTGGCTGCCTGGCTTTTGTGGGGCGGCATAGGAAGCATCTCATCCTCAAAGCTGAAGTTCAATTCCTCAAGGCTTCCCCAGAATTACTATCTCATCATCCTTCTTTTTCCTCTTTGCCTTGCCGGCCTCAGGTTTTCCCGTTTTTCGCTCAAAATCCTGCCCGGCGAAGTTACAGGAATTATCCCCATCCTCGTTTCCTCTCTGGTTTTATCTCTTTTTATCAGCTTTCCTTTGGGCGCTCTCTTTGTCTTCAATGTTTTCTTCCAGAAGGGCAATCTCTTTAGGGTCTATCTGCTTGAATCCTTGGGTTCAGCCACAGCGGGGCTTGTCGTCTATCTCATCCTCATCCCGCTTTTCTCCAATTGGCAGGGAGCAGCCATCTGTGGAGCAGCCGTCTCTCTCTCAATTTTCTTCTACATCGGAAAAAGAAAAAAAAAGGTGCTTCTCTTTTTCATCCTCCTCTTCCTTGTAAGCTTCAGCTTCTTTGATTTCCCCGGCCAGAAGGTCTACTGGCAGCCGTTCCATTTGGTGCGGAGCAAGGACACCCTTTACGGAAAGCTCCAGGTCCTTCAAACTGAAGAGCAAATTTCTCTTTACAGCAATTCCCTTCTCATCTATTCCTACCCTGACCTCGCTGCGGCAGAGGAATCTGTTCATTTTGCCCTTCTCCAGAACCCTGAGGCAAAAAATGTTCTATTGATCGGAGGAGGAGCTGGCGGAGCTCTGCAACAGGTCTTAAAATATCCTCAAGCGCAGGTCGATTATGTTGAGCTTGACCCGGATATCATTCGGCTTTCCCTGCAATTTCTACCTGAAGTCGAAAGAAATATTCTGAGCAATGAGCGCGTTCATATTTTCTACCGTGATGGCAGAGCTTTTCTTTCCAAGGCAGAGAAGAAATACGATGTCATTATCCTCAACCTTCCAGAGCCGGCCACAGCTCAAATCAACCGCTTCTACACCAAAGAATTTTTCATTCTGGCCAAAGAACGGTTAAAGGCCAAAGGCATTTTCTCCTTCCGGGTTCCCTCTGCAGAAAATTATATCAGCCCTGAGCTCCAAAACTTTTTGGCGTCACTCTATTATACTCTTAAAGAAGCTTTTCCCTTTGTCGAGGTTGTGCCTGGAAACACGAACATTTTCCTCGCTTCTTTCCAACCTCTTTCCATAGAATTCGATAAACTCTCCAAGGAGATTGAAAATTTAAATCTCCAAAATAGCTTTGTCAGCCCCCAACTTCTCTTCGCCCGCCTGAGTCCTCTCAGATTAGATTTGATAAGACAAAAAATCTCCTCCGCGAAAAAGACAATCAACCAGGATTTTTCCCCGATTGGCTACTTCTTCAATTCTGTTCTCTGGAGCACAAAGTTTAAGGGAATTGAGCGCAGAATTTTTTCTTTCTTTTCACGGCTCAGCTCCTTCTGGCTCCTGGACTTTCCGCTGCTTCTTTTTCTTCTGCTTCTGCTCATCCTCTGGCTCAGAAGAAAAAGAACAAATATTTTCCTCGTCCCTCTGGCTGTCATGGGCTTCACCACCATAATCGTGGAAATCATCGCCATCATCTCCTTCCAGACCCTTTACGGCTATCTCTACCGCAAAATTGCCCTGCTTCTCGCCTCATTTATGGTCGGACTCTTCTTAGGAGCTCTTCATGGAATGAGGAGAAAAA
>CAZGMN010000264.1:0-3969 GCA_964526905.1 uncultured Eubacteriales bacterium | reverse complement strand
ATTCTTGAGGGAACTTGACACAGATTTAAGGTGAATTTAATTATTGACACGCCTCTTAATTCTGTATATGGTAATCCTGTTTTCGGCTCGTGCTTTCATCTCCCATGAAATCATAGATTATGGCCACCGCTCAAAAATATCAGGGGAATTCAGATCAAAGCTGCTTTATAAAACGGAGTGTTTCAGATTTTTTTTAAACGAAAGGTAGGAGATAAATGGAGAAAAAGACAAATTACACTCAGGCTCAGTTGACGGTTCTGGTCGTCTTCAGGCTTCTGATCGGCTGGCATTTTCTCTACGAAGGAATTGCCAAGCTGCTCAATCCCTACTGGTCGTCAGCCGGATACCTCCTGGAGACGAAGGGCATATTTTCGGGCTTGGCGCGTTCGATCGTCTCCAGTCCCGCTGCCCTGAAAGTTGTCGATTTCTTGAACGTCTGGGGTCTGATTGCCATCGGCGCCGCGCTCATCGCCGGTGTTCTCACCCAGGCGTCAAGCATTGCCGGGGTTGTCCTTCTTTTAGTCTATTATATCTTCAACCCGCCGTTCATCGGCTACACTTATACCAATCCGGCCGAGGGCAGTTATCTCATCATCAACAAGGTCATGATTGAGATGTGGGCTCTTCTGGTGCTGATTGCCTTTCCCACGGGAAAAATTATCGGCCTGGACAGATTTATCTTTTTTAAGAAGAGACCTGAGTAAATATTTTTTGAAATGATCATAAATTCGGAGGATTAAAATGAGCCAGGAAAATAAAAATGAAACACCGGGCGCAAGCCCAGGACCTGCTAAGACTGGAATAATCAAGCGAAGAGATATTCTCAAAGGCTTGGCCACGCTGCCTGTCTTCGGCCCCTTCTTCTATGCCATGTTCAGGAAGAAGTGGCTGGATGACCGCAAGAAGAAGGAAATACTTGCCGAGCTGGGCATCAGCGGCAAGGCGCCGACGATTCTTCCCTCAGCTGCCGTGAAAAAAGCCGGCCAGCTCGTCAGGCTGGGAGTTATCGGCTTTGGAGGAAGGGGTGAATACTTGACCAGATGCGCCGGCTTCGCTCATCCTGAGTGGGTCGAGGAAGCCAGGAAAAACGCAAAGAAGAACAAGCTGGATAAGGAGCTTGAAATCTTTCTGAGCCAGGAGGATTTGAATGTGGTCCTGGCCGGAATCTGCGATGTCTTCGATATCCGGGCAGAGAGAGGGCTCGCTGCCTCCAAGTGTGATGTCAGGCCTGGCGGCGGAGCGCTGTTGAAGGGAGCAAAACGTTACCTCCATTACCAGGAGCTGCTGGCGAGCGATGAGATCGATGCTGTGATCATCGCCACTCCTGACCACTGGCATGCTCAGATAGCCATTGATGCGGCCCATGCCGGAAAACATGTTTACTGCGAGAAGTGCATGACCAGGACCGCTGATGAAGCCATCAAGCTTGCCGAGTCCGTTAAAAAAACCGGCATAGTCTTCCAGCTTGGGCATCAGGGCCGCCAGCAGGAAAGCCACATCAAAGCGAAGCAGATCATCGATAAGAACATCCTGGGCAAGATCACTCTGGTCGAGACGACCACAAACCGCAACTCTCCTGACGGAGCCTGGGTCTATGCCATTCATGAGAAGGGAAGTCCGCAGACCATCGACTGGGAGCAGTTCGAGGGTCCGGCGCCGCACAAAGTCCCTTTCAGCCTGGAAAGGTTTTTCCGTTGGCGCTGCTGGTATGATTATGGAACAGGGCTTTCCGGCGACCTCCTCTCTCACGAGTACGATGCCGTCAATCAGATTCTTGAGCTCGGCATACCAAAGTCAGCAGCAGCATCCGGCGGGATTTACTTCTTCCAGGACGGCCGCGACGTTCCGGACGTTTTCCAGGCGGTTTTTGAATACCCGGACAGAAACTTGACTTATATGTACAGCGCGACTCTTGCCAATGGCAGAGGCAGAGGCAAGGTTTTCATGGGGCATGATGCGGCGATGGAAGTCGGCTACACTCTGACAGTCATGGCCGACTTTGAGTCCACTCGCTATAAGGAAAAAATCTTGAATAATATCATCAACACCTCCTTGCCTATCTTCACCTATTATCCCGGCGCAAAAGGAATTGACACTGTCACTTCAGCCACAGAAAGATATTTTGCCACAAGAGGCTTGATGTACACCTATAGGGGAGGGAAGCAGGTCGACACCTCCCATCTCCATATCAAAGAATGGCTGGACTGCATCAGAAGCGGCGGCCAGCCGTCTTGCAACATCGACCGCGGCTTTGAGGAGGCAATAACCTGCCACATGGCGACGCAATCCTATCTTCAGGGCCGAAGAGTAGGATGGGACCCCATCAACAAGAGAATTGTTTAGACGCGGTTTACAGATTTCAATGGGCCAAAAACAAACGCTGACTCGTAGAAAAGGAATAAATATTATGACATAGTTTCAGGGGCGAGCGAAGAGAGCGTGACAATCCGACGAAGTCATTGCCAGGCGCAAAGCGCCGTGGCCATCTCATTAAATAAATTTCACGGGATCGCCACCACGTTTCGTAGCTGGCGATGACACTTTTTATCATGGCGTGTGTATTAAATCGCTAAAAAAAGAGAGGTGAGCATGAGCGTAAAAGTGCGTCTTGGTTCAATGATGTTTTTACAGTACGCCATCTGGGGAGCATGGGCTCCGGTGCTTTCTGAATACTTGCAGAATACCCTCGGCTTCACTGGGGTTCAGTATAGTTTTATTTATATGCTTCTCCCTGTAGCGACGATCATCGCACCCTTCATCGGCGGACAGGTTGCAGACCGCTATTTTGCCAGCCAGAAATTCGTTGCTTTCCTGCAGCTTATTGGCGGGGTATTGCTTGTTTATATATCAACCATTACTCAATTCAACACCATGGCCCTGATGATGTCTATTTATTGTCTGCTTTACGCCCCGACACTGGCTCTGACCAATTCCATTGCCTTCATCAACCTCAAGAGCTCCGAAAAAGAATTCGGGATAATAAGAGTTTGGGGAACGATCGGCTGGATTGTGGCCGCATGTATTTTGACCGGCTGGAGACTCCTTGCCAAATCCGCAGGAGCCATCGCCTTCAAGGGGGATACGCTGCTTCTGGCCGGGATATTCTCGCTCATTATGGGAATTCAGTCTTTCACCTTGCCCCATACGCCGCCCAAGAAAGAAGGCGTAAAGCCCTGGGCGTTCCTGGAAGCGATCAAGATGATGAAGGAAAAGAACTTCCTGGTCTTCGTCATCATCGCCTTTGTCGTGGCTACCGAGCTGATGTTTTATTACATTCTGACCGGGCCTTTCCTGACATCAGAAAAAATAGGCATCTCCAGCACTTATCTTCCCTGGGTGATGACCATCGCCCAGGTTGCCGAGATTTTCGTCCTGGCTTTTCTTCTGCCGTATCTCATCACCAGGATTGGAATAAGAAACATTCTGGTTATCGGCATCCTGGCCTGGCCGGCCCGCTACATCATTTTCGCCATCGGCAGGCCTCCTTGGCTGGTCATCGCCTCCTTAGCCCTTCATGGCTTCTGCTTTGTTTTCTTCTTTGCCGCAGCGTTCATCTATGTTGATGTCGTCGCGCCCAGGGATATCCGGCATTCAGCCCAGAGCTTGATTACGCTTGTCACCTACGGCATCGGAAACGCTATCGGCAGCCCCTTTGCCGGCTGGATTCGTGACCATTTCACTAAAAACGAAGTGACAAACTGGACTTCTGTCTTTCTCGTTCCTTGTGCTCTGACCATACTCTGCGCTTTCATCTTCCTGCTTTTGTTCAGGCCAAAACAAGCCGCAACGTCTCAAGCAGTTTGATCGAATCAAATGAAAAAATAATAAGAGCGGAGATTGATAGAGCTGAGATCAATCTGGGGATAGATGAGAATGTCATTTATGTTTAATATTTGAGTTCAGAATATTCATGCGAGGAGGGTTCGAAAATGGCTAAGAAAAGATTGGGCGTCGGGATTATCGGCGGAG
>CAZGMN010000263.1:0-3972 GCA_964526905.1 uncultured Eubacteriales bacterium | reverse complement strand
GGTTTAAATTCAAAAGATACCATAAATCATAAAGGTCGCGTGGTTCATCATCGATATCCAAAATTCTTGATATTTTATCACTGGCCACGGATTCTAAAATATACGTATTAAGTTCCATTTTTTCATGTTCAAATTCTGGATATGTAAATCGAATTCTCTTTCTTTTGAAAGAGGGGATAAGTTCATCCTTTAAGATATCTATTTTTAATTCTTTCGCAGTCCTGATTTCAGGAATGATGTTGAAAATAATAAACATCTGAAGCCTGTCCTTTGGTAGTTCCAGGCGCGCGCTGAGCTGGAAGGGATATTCATTTGAGATGCGCTGTAATAGGTTGTCTAATCGATCTTTTTCTTCAACAAGGTTTTCTTCCTCCTCAACCAGAAAATCTAAATCTTCTGAAAAACGGTACTCAGGAAAATAGACTTTTTTTAGAGCTGTGCCGCCGCGGAAAATGAGTTTATCTTTTAAATTTTTATCTTTGGCTAGATAGAATAAGACAAGTTCTGCCAAGTAGTCTTTTTCAATAATTTCCTCCGGGACCCCTTCCTTTGAAGCTAATCTTTGAGCTTGAAAATAGTTTAACATTCCTGATTAGTATCCCACTGCATTAAGGATTCGTTTGTGTCCCACATTATCAATGAGCCGCCATGTATTCTTGTTTAGCGTTTTTTTAATCAGGGTAGGATCAAACAAATCATAATGGTCTTTCACGTATTTTTTTAGTTGATTCATTAAGACAGGTTGGCCGATTTTGAAGATCTCGAAAATATATCCAAGCCTTTTAGCAACTATGTTTTTATTATATTTGTTTATGTAATTGATTAACTTCTCATGGTTAATTTTATTTTTTGCAAGCCAGATTCCTTTTGCTATTTCCAGAATTCCACCACAATATTGGGGATGAGCAACTGCATCAATTAAAGTCTTCTCTAAATCAGAAATTCTTACTTTATCGCTTTGAGTAACCCATTCTTCATTAATACCCCAGATAAGTTTTTCTTTGACAAAGACAAAAACCAGCTTGTCCCGCATTTCTCGAGGGACTATCTGTCTCTTTGGAGTCGCTATAAAAATCTTAAGCAATGGTTGAGTCAGCATTCCCCAATAGTCCATGGCGCTGTAGAAGGCAATGTAGTAATCGGGAGAATTAACCACTTCTCTTCCTGCCACATACCAATTGCCAAGATATTCTTCTTCGCTTCCTAATTGCTGAGGAATAATCAGGAACTTGCCTGCTTTTAAGCGAGTAATTGCTTTTCTTCTGACTAATTTGCTTAATAAATCAATAGCTTGATTGTAATTTTTGCCGAGAATACGTTGGGCATCACTTATCGTAAAAATAGCCTTATTGGCGTCGTAAAGCCTGGCAATTAGATTTGCACTTACCCTTCCTAAAGTTTTCATCTAATCTACCTTTTATGTCAAAAATATAGCTTGATAAGCAATATATTATACATTAATAGTAGATTTTTCAATAAAAATCTATGTTTTTTCTTCGCCGTTCATGATAGTTGACTTTGAGTAACAGGAAAGATGAGATGGTCGGGACGGGCGGATTTGAACCGCCGACCCCATGCACCCCAAGCATGTGCGCTACCAGGCTGCGCCACGTCCCGACCGGACAAGACGTTTAGAATGATTTTTTCCCGAGCGAAGACGAGATTTCCTGAAGCTGTTCCCGAACTTGATAAAGAACCTTTTTCAGGCGATCAGGATGGACTGGGATTGAGCTCTTCATCCCGAATTCTTCCTCGATTTTTCTTTTCGCTCCAGAAAGAGTCAACCCTTCTTTTTCCAGCAATTCCTTCAGCCGAAGGATAATGGTCAAATCTTTTTTTCTGAATATTTTTTCTCCTGAAGCTGTTTGCCCTGAAGAAAGAAAATAGAATTCCTTTTCCCAAGCTTCGATCTGGGTCGGCTCGAGCTGGGCGATACGACTTATTTCTTCTAATTTATAGACGAGCTTATCAGAAATTTTTTCACTTTTCATTGAGGATTGTGCTGAGGCTTTCATCCCGGAATTATTAGTTTTTATAAAATCAGCAACCACATTAGCATGGAATCCAGCCTTCGTCAAGGAGGATAGGGCTCAGGCAGAATGGGTCGAAGGCACGTTGCTTTCTATTGCTTAACGGCCTTCTCCCCATTCTGCCTTCGCCCTGCTGAGAAGAAGATTTATCAGAGGGAAAACAATAGTTTTAATCAAAGAAAAATATCTGGTATAATTTCCGAAACGGCTAAAAAATGGAGAAACAAGAAAGCGAGAAGCACGTCCCTCTTGCCGAAAGGATGCGGCCCAAGACTCTTGAGCATTTTTACGGCCAGGAGCATCTTATCGGCAAGGGAAGAATCCTTGCCCAGCTCATAGAAACCAACCGTCTTGTTTCCATCATCTTCTGGGGGCCTCCAGGCTCAGGCAAGACCACCCTGGGCTATATCTTGGCCCACCTTTTCAATTTTCCCTGTGTCTTCTTCAGCGCTGTTCTTTCTGGAATCAAAGAGGTCAAAGAAGTCATGGCCAATGCCCAAAACCATAAAAAGATGTATGGGCAGCCAACCATTATTTTCATCGACGAAATCCACCGCTTCAACAAAGCTCAGCAGGGAGCTTTCCTGCCCTACGTGGAGAAAGGGGATATCATCCTTTTCGGCTCGACAACTGAAAATCCATCCTTTGAAGTCATCGCCCCTCTTCTCTCGAGGATGAAAGTCCTGGTCTTGAATCCGCTCTCTGAAGAAACATTGATTCGAATCGTCCAGGAAGCCCTGGCTGATGAAGAGCAGGGTCTGGGAAAATTGCATCTCAAACTTGACGAACAGGCGCTGAAGATGGTCATCGACTATGCCAACGGCGATGCCCGCCGAGCTCTCAACACCATTGAGATTTCCGCCAGCCTGACAGATAAGGGCCAAATAACAACCGAAGAGGTGAAAGAGGCACTGCAGAAGAGAATCCTCCTCTATGATAAGAAAGGAGAAGAGCACTTCAACCTGATTTCAGCCCTGCACAAAAGCTTGAGAAATAGCGATGTCGATGCCTCTCTTTATTGGCTGGCAAGGATGATTGCCGCCGGAGAGGACCCGCTTTATATTGCCCGCCGGCTGGTGCGCTTTGCATCTGAAGATATTGGCCTGGCTGACCCGCAAGCTCTGTCCATCGCCCTCGCTGCTAAGGAGGCTTATGATTTTATCGGCTCGCCCGAAGGGGAGCTTGCCCTGGCCGAGGCGGTCATTTATCTGGCTTCAGCTCCAAAGAGCAACCGAGCTTACACTGCCTTTGCCAAGGCCATGAAAGATGTCGAGGAAAGTCCCTTCGAGCCTGTCCCTCTCCATCTGAGAAATCCTGTGACCAATCTCATGAAGGATATAGGCTATGGAAAAGACTATGCCTATGCCCATGAATTCCCTTATTCGACAACAGACATGGAGACTTTTCCTGATAGACTGAAAGGCAGGAGATATTATCAACCTGGTGAGCTTGGGCTGGAGAAGGAGATTAAAAAGAGAATCGAGTGGTGGGCTTCTCTTAAAGAAAGAATGAGGAAAGAAAAAGCAGAATTTGAGAGCAGAGAAATGAAGAGCAAAAAAGGAAAATCAGAAAGTGGAAATAGAAAGCATGAGAGGGAAAGAAAAAGATAATTGCTGAATCAACTCTTTTCTTCCCTTTGTTCTTTGAGAAGATAATAGATTTCCCAGCTTATGTCATCGGCGACACAGCCGAGGCAAGAATGTTTCGTAGTAGCTAGCTCTTCATCCGAGATTTTGTCCTTCAGTATTTTTTTGACCTTTTTCCTCATTTTATAGAGTAGAATGTAGTTAACCATTCTCTTCTCTCTTGGAAATAATATCAGCCTGCCTTAATTATGTAAAGATTGAGAATATTGAGACAAATATCCAGCATTATAGAATAAGTGTGAGGATTGGGAGTGAGGAATCCCCTATGAAGCTCAGGCCAGCGGATTCAAAAACAC
>CAZGMN010000262.1:0-3973 GCA_964526905.1 uncultured Eubacteriales bacterium | reverse complement strand
TTTTTAACCTGATGTACATCTCGGTCGGAACAGGAAAATTTGCCGAAGAATTCATTCCCCTGCCGCGCTGGGGAGCAGCCCTTGTCGTCTTCGGCATTGTCGGCGTCTATGTCGTTCTCGGTGGATTTTTTGGAGTAATTCTGACCGATATGCTGCAAACAGTTCTCATCGCTATCGGGGCGGTGATCATGGCGGTTATGGTCTTAAAGACGCCTTCGCTCGGTCCCTTCCTTTCCCAGCAGGGCGCAGGCTGGAGTTCTCTCAGCCTTTCCTGGAAACTCTGGCCAGGATACCTTCAGTCCACGCCGGCAAGCTACCATCATTTTTATCTGTTCGGACCAATTCTTTTAGCCGGATTTTCCTGGGTCATTTTCAGGGTGCTCGCCGGGCCGAATGTCTGGGATTTTCAATTCTTTCTGACCGCGCGCAGTCCACGCGATGCAGCCATGGCCGGAGGGATGTGGACGGTCGGCTACACTCTGCGCTGGATCATCGGCTGTGCTTTTGTGATTCTGGGAATTCACTTTCTCGGTTCCCAAGCAGGATTTGACGCCGAAAAGATCATGCCCCTTGTCCTGACCAACCTTCCTGTGGGGATGCGGGGGCTGTTCATGGCCGTGCTTCTTGCAGCCTTGATGTCCACCCTCGACGCCATGATCAACGTCACCAGCTCGGTCGTGGTCAATGATTTCCTGAAGCGCTATTTCGCCAAAAGCCTTTCTCAAAAAAAATTGGTTCGCCTCGGCCAGCTGGCATCTGTCGCCGCCCTGCTTTTCGGTTTTGTCTTCAGCCTCAGCTTTCAATACATTATTTCAGCTTGGGAGGTCATGATCTTTATGGTCGTGACCATGATTCTTGTTCCGGCAACAATGCGCTGGCACTGGTGGCGCTTCAGCGCCAGGGCTTTTGTCTGGAGCATGGCTTCTTCTGCAGCAGTCATCATCCTCCAGAAAATATTCTTTGGCTTCTGGTCACCGGCTCTGACCCTTGCCTTTGATACTCTATTGAGTCTGTGTCTAACCGTGATTATCGGCTTCATCTCCAAGCCGACAGAGATGGGAGTGCTGGTGCGTTTCTACTCCAGAGTCCGTCCTTTTGGCTTCTGGAAGCCTGTGCGGCTCGAAGCTCAGAAGAGGGGTCTTGTGCCACAAAAAGACAAGATGCCAGCCATTGATGCCCTGAACGGCTTCCTGACTATGGGCTTCCAGCTGTCGCTGGCGCTCGTTCCCTTTTATTTCCTGCTTCGCTTCTGGAAAAAAGCCATCACCTGGGGCGCGGTCACCTTGGTCCTGGCTGTCATCCTTTATTTCACCTGGTATAAGAACCTTCCGGGAAAGGAAGAAGTTTAAATTGAAGCATCCTAAATTCCATGATAATCATAAAATTATGGCGGGGGTCCTGTCACGGCATGCTCCCCGTCCGTCCTCGCTGCACCCATCCCCCCGTGGGGAACCCCTGCAGCTGCGGGCGTTGCGGGGAGCACGCCGTGCCACCCCTATGTTCATCATCAGCTATCACGGAATTTAACATGCTATCATTTTATGTTAGAGAATTTAAGTTTAGGTTCTTATGAGCAAAGCAAAATCAAGAAAGCCGAGCATTCATTTAATCTGCAACGCCCACCTCGACCCGGTCTGGCAGTGGCGCTGGGAAGAAGGATGTGCAGAAGCCATCTCCACTTTTCGAAACGCTGCCAGGCTCCTGGGCGAGCATGATAAGCTCATTTTCAATCACAACGAGGCTGTCCTCTACCGCTGGGTTAAGAAATACGACCCACAGCTTTTCAAGGAAATTCAAAAGCTCGTCGAAGAGGGCCGCTGGTTTGTGAGCGGAGGCTGGTTCCTGCAGCCCGGCCTCAACCTTCCTGGCACAGAATCTTTGATCCGGCAAATCACAGAGGGATTGAGATTCTTCCGCGAGCATTTCAGCTCCCGGCCAAAAGTCGCCTATAATTTTGACTCTTTCGGGCACAGCGGCGGCCTTCCGCAAATGCTAAGGCTTGCCGGATATGAGATGTACATCCACCTGCGGCCCCAGCATCCGGATTTGATCTTACCTTCTGACCTTTACCGCTGGCGCGGCGTGGACGGCACAGAAATCAACTGCCTGCGCATCAGCATTGGGCTTTATCATACAGAGTATTGGAATATCGAGCAGCGGCTGCAAGAAGGAAGAGAGATGGCTCTCAGCCTCAACCGTGATGTCCCTATCTTCTGGGGAATCGGAAACCACGGCGGCGGCCCGACAAGAGAAGACCTGAAGAAAATCGATTCTTTCGCCAAAAAAGAAGAGCAAGTGAAAATCATCCACAGCACTCCTGATATTTTTTATGAGGCCGTCAAAGAAGACCTGAAGAGCGCGCCTGTCTTCGAGGGTGACTTGCAGCGAGTTTTTACCGGCTGCTACACATCTCTCTCACGAATCAAACGGCGGGCCCAGCAAAGTCTGGGACAATTGGTCCATGCAGAGGCGCTCGGAGCCTGCTCCTGGTGGCTTTTCGGGCAGGAATATCCCCAGGAAGAGCTTGAGGAAGCCTGGCGAAATCATCTCTTCAACGATTTTCATGATGTCATCACTGGAACTTGCGCCGAGCCTGTGGAGCGCGATGCCCTGGACTTATACGGCAGGGCATCCGAATCAGCGAGGAGAATCAACCTCGCGGCTGCGTCGGCATTCAATGCGCAAGTGTTTAATCAACGCCCAGGTCATGATTCTCATTGGCCGCTGACCGTTTTGAATTCAAATACGGGAATAAAGAGAGTTCCAGTTGAGGTTGAATGCCTGATTTCCCATCGTCCAAAGCTCAAAGGCAACTGGAACCTTCGGGCATTCGAGCCTTCGGGCAGGCAAATCCCCTGCCAGGGAGAGCAACCTGAAGCGCTCCTTCCTTTCAATAAGTGGCGGCGCAAGCTTGTCTTCATCTCTGAACTTCCTGGTGTCGGCTTTAAAAACTTCAGGCTTGAGGCTTTTGAGGCAGAGAAAAAAGAAAAAGCTGCGAGAAGCTCGCTCAGCTTGAAGCATGCACTCAAGTTTAAGGTCGGGAAGAAAAGCGGCCTGGTTGAAAGGCTGGAAGCTGAGAAAGGACGACAGTGTCTTGCAGGCCCTCTCTTCGAGCCGCTGGTGATTGAAGACAGACGAGATTCTTGGGGAACGGACTGCTGGCAGTATCGCAAGACTCTGGGGCGGTTTAAGCTCGAGCCGGGAAGCACAAAGACCATCGCCAAAGGGCCAATACGGGCAATCTCAGAATCTGTCTTTTGCTATAAAAAGAGCAAGATTGTCATCCAGACCATTTCTTATTACGGCTGGCCTCTGCTTGAATATCGAATTCGAGTTCATTGGAATGAGGAGCGGAAGCTTCTGAAATTATCGGTTCCGACTGAATTCAAGGAAAAATTCCTTTACTGTGAAGTCCCAGGAGGCATGATCAAGCGCCCGGCTGACGGTGAGGAGCACGTCTGCGGACGATGGTTCATGGTTCGAGGAAAATTAAAGGACAAGGACTCTGCTCTTGGGGTCGTCAACAACGGACAGCACGGCCTTGACTTTAAAGACGGCGAGGCCCGTCTCTCTCTTCTGCGAAGCGCTGCCTACTGCCACGAGCAGGGCTTTAAACTTGATAAACATCCTTCACCCAAATTCATGGACCAGGGCATTCATGATATTCACCTTCTGGTCACAGCAGGCAAGGCAAGCGCAGTCCTGCGCAGACTTCCTGCTTTAGCCGACTGGCTGAGCTCGCCGCCGATGACCTACCCTTATCTCCCCCTTGGATCAATCGGAGATAAAGAAAAAGGCATAAATGCCGAAGACATTAAAAAGATCGAGCATCAAGGATTCTTCGAATTGCTTTCGCTTCAGCCGGAAAATATCAGGCTTCTGGCCTGTAAGCGTTCCTGGGACGGCAATGCCCTTGTCATCCGCTTCCAGGAGAGCTGCGGGCTTCAATCCCAGGCGCGAATAAGGTTAGAGT
>CAZGMN010000261.1:0-3974 GCA_964526905.1 uncultured Eubacteriales bacterium | reverse complement strand
GCCTGTCATGCTTTCACCGGCTCCTGCTCCAAGACCGCCGATATTCACGCCAGCAACGTTTCCGCCACCTCCCACTCCCAGCAGTCCGACCGAGAGGCCAACCAGGTCTTTTTCCGCAGCGACACCAAGAAGGCCAGCCTGAATTCCATGCAAATAGCCTCCACCAGGAATTAGACCCAAGGACAGCCCGTTCACCCGGGCATCCTTATTTTGCTCCTTCGGGATCCAGAGTGTAGCGTTTATCCCGGTTATGCGCTCCACCCGGTTGTCTCGAAAATTGAACCTCAGCCCAGTGAACTCTTTAGAATTGCCGAAGCTGATGCCCCATTTTTTTGAAGGAAAATCGAAGCTCTGAGAGAATAATGCCGAGCTTCCGAAGAGTATTATAAACACAACTCCCAGGACGAACCTCGAACAAAAGCCAGACGATCTGATTTTTCTTTTCATAAAGAATCTCCCTTTTGAATTACAATTTTTCATCCGCAGAAAATTCCGTATAAAATTTGAAACATATATTCAAATTTTTTTGACACTGCCCGAAAATCGACCCTTCACTTTTATGATTTTGACAATATTCATATAATTCCACGTATTATAATACGAAAAGCGGCGTGAAAAAGTTCTATCCCTCATCTGCGGGCTGGAATCCTTCAATTCAGAGCAGGAGCAAGGGATTATCGGAAATTTACTGCTATTTTGCTTTCTCAGGAGATTGATTGGGATTGACTGAATGGATCACCTTTTGTAGAGAAAGATGGTATGGCCTTTTCCATTCTCGTCATCCAGCTCCACGGCGTCAACCTCTTTTTCCTCCCAACCTGGAATACTGTAGTTGTGAGAGACAACATATGTCCCAGGCTTGAGCTGCTTATCAAAAAGAGGCCGCAGCAGCTCGTTGGATTCCGGTAAGAGGTAGAGGGTGACCACTGTCGCTTTAGAGAAATCCATCTTGGTCACGTCTCCAAGCTGGAATTCAACCAAGTTCTCCACGCCTTCCCTTTTTGCGCCTGCCTTGGATTCCTTGATTCTCTGAGGAACAATGTCTATGCCGACGCCGTGCGCGCCATACTTCTTGGCCGCAGTGATGACGATCCGTCCATCGCCGCAGCCGAGGTCGTAAACAATATCGCTGCTCGAGACCTTCGCCATCTCCAGCATCCTTTCCACCACAGCCATAGGTGTGGGCACAAAGGGCGCCAGGTCAACAGCATCCTTCCTGCCATGTGCCCCTTCATAGAGCTGAACCAAATTTTTATTGTCATAACGAAAAGAATAGGGCGTCCCGGGCTCAAGATTGTAGTTGACGACTCCATCCACACGTTCATATGTAATTTCCATGGCCACACGACTGGGATAGCTGTGGATTTTGTTGACCTTCAAGACTTTTTCTTGAGCTTTCTCTGGAGAATTATACGGTTTGATCCGGTAATGGACGATGCCGTTGGTCACATTCCGAATCGTAATCGCGTTTCCAGGGACAAAGGAGGACTCGTGGCTTTTATGACCGATGCCGGTTGTCAGCAAAAAAACGGTGCCAATGATAATGAGGGCAAGAACCAGAATGATTTCAATCTTTTTTTTCATGGCTTCCATCCTATCTTATCGTTTTAACTCAAATTTTCTAAGTTCCTCAGAATTCTTGGGCATTTTTTTGAGATTATACCATATTTTTGCCACGGAGAATGATATAAAGGAAGAGAGGATTCCAACCCAATTTCAAAGAAACACAGCTCAGCCAACTTCAGGCAATTTCAGGAAAACAGAACTCAATTTAAAGATAAATAATATGCGCCCATAATTGCCTATATTTTAATTCCAGCAATATTGATTTTGGTCTCTCTGATTTTTTGTTCAGCTTGACATTCAGAATTTTTTCCTGCCCAGCCTCAATTTCATGGTCAAAATCTTGTCGGTTGAAAATATTCGGGCGGCGATTGCGACCAGGACAACGAAGACAATAAACATGTAGAGAATTCCATAAAGGATAGCGTTGTAATTTTCGAGAAAGATGTTCTGCGTGGTCAAAAACGGGTGGGTAAAGGGAATGGCCAAGACGAAGATTTTCACGGGCAAGGAGAGCGACTTTACATCTGATATGAAGAAAATAAAGTAAGGAATCATAACCAGAAAAATGACAGGCATGATTAGACTTTGAGCGCTCCTGAAATCTTCAGCCAGAACGCCCAGTATCATCGCCATAGCCAGGGCACAGAGTATGGCGAAGAATAAGGATATCCCCAGGATGATATAGCTGTTTGTATTTAATGACAATCCCAGCTTCTGGATGACTCCGCTCATCTGCGATGCCGCCCGGACGTCTCCGTAAAATCCACCCATAAAACTTCTGAAGCCGACCATATAAATGACCGCTGAAATGAGCCCAACCAGGCCTGAAGAAACCATTTTTGCGGTGATAATAGAGGAGCGGCTTATAGGGACGGTCAAGAGAGTCTCAAGAGTTTTGTTCTGTTTCTCCATGGCTATGGCCGAAATGACCATCTGAGAGGAATAGATGATGATCATCATCAGAATAACAGGAACAAAGACGGTTTGAGAAGTAACAAATCCTGTAATCGCAGAAGCAGAAGCTTCTGCCGATTTGTCTTTGACAATGACGAAATCTTTGCTTTTTATCGGATTTTTTAAGTTATCAGGATTTGTTTCCGGAATCTTCTTCTTGAGGAAGTCGTTGGAAAGATAATTGTTTATAGCGGAAATGACAGCTTTGAATACAGCAGAATTTCTTGTGGCACTGATCGAAAAGCTTCTCAAGAAAGTATAGGTCTCGATTTCCTTGGGTTTAAATTCTGTAACAGATTCTCCAAATCCTTCGGGAATGACCAAGAGAAGATTCGAATCATTCGCCTTGACAGAATCAATCGCACTTTCTTTATTTTTTTCTTTCATCAATTCGATGTTGAAATTGGCTGATTGAAGGCCTTTGATGAGCTCTTGAGAAAATTGTGAATGGTCAAGGTCAAGAACAGAGATCTTCTGCGCTGCCGCTGCCTTTTTCACCTCTCCTTTGGCCAATTGCCCGATAAAATAAAACAAACCAAGCGTAAAAAGAAGCGATATAATTAATTGACGGGTGATGAGTTCTTTTATTTCCTTTTTGAGAAGGTTGAGAAATTTTTTCATTGCAGTGAACTCCTGAAAACTTCTTCAAGGTTTTTTGCGTTGTATTTTTCCTTTAAGTCCTGGGGCGTACCTGAATCAAGGATCATTCCCCTATCAATCATCGCCACTCTATCAGAGAGAAACTCTATCTCCAGCATGTTATGGGAGGAGAGAAGAACAGAAGTTCCCTCTCTAACGTGCTTCTTAATAATTTCCCTGACTTCCAGGGCATTGATCACATCCAGCCCTGAAGTCGGCTCATCGAGAATGGCCAAAACCGGCTTGGTCATCAAGGCTCTAGCCAGGAGAATTTTTCTTGTCATTCCCTTGCTGTAGGTGCCGACTTTATCATTGATGCGCTCTCCCAAATCGGCGATGGCCTTTGCGCTTTCAATGAATTCCTCTCTTTGTTGGTTGGTGCTGGCATAGAAGTTCGCCATAAACTTGAGATAATCCATTCCTTTTAGATTCCGATATGCGCCTGCTTCCTCCGGAAGATAACTGATCTTTTCTCTAATCTTATCGGGTTCTTTCTTTAAATCATGCTGCAGAAAGGTGACTTTTCCGCCAGAAGGAGAGAGAAGAGTGGCGATGATTCTCAAGGCTGTTGTCTTTCCTGCGCCGTTAGGGCCGATCAGGGCAAAGATTTCTCCCTCCTCAACCTGGAAGCTAATCCCCTTCAGCGCTTCCAAATTCCCGTATTTCTTTTTTAATCCTTCGACTTGAAGAACGACACTCATTGTAAGCTCCTATTATCTAAATGTTCTCTATAACATACGAATAATTTTCATGTTAGTTTAAATTATTGGAAATAAATTGTAAAGAATGTCAGCATCTCTATTTCTGTCGATATG
>CAZGMN010000260.1:0-4009 GCA_964526905.1 uncultured Eubacteriales bacterium | reverse complement strand
TGCGAAGCTGCGTCGTTGGGGAATCCAAGGGGGTATGCCCCCTTGGTCGCAGGACGCTTTGAAGCGTCCGAGAAGGGGAGGCAGGGAGCGACGAGAAATCGGAGCGACCGTTGGAAGGGGGAATGTCGCATTCCCCCTCCAAGGTGTGAGGAGAAGGCTAAACCTTCAATGGACGCTCCGGCTATTCCGAATTTGTGTTCTTAATAGCTCGCTACATATTCTTTTAGCCACGCAAATTGGGACGATGTCCTTTAAAAGAATGATAAAGCATGAAAGAATGAAATGGAAAGGGGAAAATCTATGAAAAAAAATACTCTCTTTTGCTTGACCTTCGCTTTTATTTTTCTCCTAGGATTCTCGGCCGAGACGATTTGGGGAAATCAAACAGATGAAATTCCTCGGCCTGAGTATCCCCGTCCTCAGTTTGTCAGAGCCCAGTGGCTGAATCTAAACGGGAAATGGACTTATACCTTCGATTTTGGTGATTCGGGCGTAGAGCGCGGATTTGCCGGCAGCACAGGATTTGAGGGAGAAATCACCGTTCCCTTCTGCACGGAAAGCCCTCTATCTGGAGTGAATTACAAGGACTTCATCAATGCCATTTGGTATCAGCGAGCTCTCACCATCCCTGCTAACTGGGAAGGAAAGAATGTTATTCTTCACTTTGGCGCTATTGATTACGAAAGCGAAGTCTTCATCGACGGGAAATCCATCGGCAAGCATTATGGCGGGACTTCTTCGTTTAAATTTGACATTACGCCTTTTGTCAAAGCTGGGGAAACACACAACCTTATTGTTTTTGTTCGTGATAACACCCGCTCGGGTCTTCAGCCTTCCGGAAAGCAGTGCCCTGGCTACAAATCAAGAGGATGTCAATACACTCGTACAACTGGAATCTGGCAGACTGTCTGGATAGAGCCAGTTTCAAAATATGGACTTGAATCCTGTCATATCATTCCTGACCTCGATCAAAAGAAATTTTTCATTCAACCCCGTTTTTATGGATTGAAAGCCGGTTTGAAATTTCGAGCTACGATTAAGGACGGCCTCAAGAAACTGAGCGAATCAGAGGCCATTGCCAGCAACAACCTGATTTGTGTTCTGCCTCTTAAGACTCCAAAAATCTGGTCGCCTGAAAATCCCTTTCTCTATGATTTGGTTTTTGAAGTCATGGATGAGAAGGGGAGTGTTATCGACCGAGTCGAGAGCTATGCTGGAATGAGGAAGGTCCATATCGTAGGCAATCAGCTCTTTCTGAATAATAAGCCATATTATTTGCGTCTTGTGCTCGACCAAGGGTTCTATCCTGATGGAATCTGGACTGCGCCTAGCGATCAGGCTTTAAAAAAAGATATTGAGCTGTCGATGAGGGCAGGTTTTAACGGCGCTCGCCTACACCAGAAAGTTTTCGAAGAGAGGTTTCATTATTGGGCTGACCGCTTGGGTTATTTGACCTGGGGGGAGTGTTCGAGCTGGGGGATTGATCCGCAGAGTGGAGAAGCGGCTAGAAATTTCCTCACAGAATGGGAAGAAATTGTCGTTAGAGACAGGAATCATCCCTCGATTATTGCCTGGAGCCCTTTTAATGAAGCCTGGAGCCAAGGAGAGCCGCTCAAACGCTTGATCATCGATGCCAGTGACTTGACCCATAACCTTGACTGTAGCCGCCCGGTTAATGATTCAAGTGGTGGAAACCATTTCAAGACAGACCTTTGGACAGAACACACTTATGAGCAGAATCCGCAGAAATTAAGAGACTTGCTTACGCCGACCAAAGACAAGCCTGTCTGGCGCCTCTTTCCTGAAAGAAGTTGCGACTACCAGGGGCAGCCTTACCTGATTGACGAATATGGCGGAATCAAGTGGATACCGAATATCGATAAAAAATATTCCGAAGAATCATGGGGATATGGAGAAGAGCCAAAATCTCTTGAAGAATTTTACCAGCGGCTTGAAGGTCTTACCGACGTTATCTTGAGCATGGAGCATATCTCTGGATTTTGCTACACTCAATTAACAGATATCGAACAGGAGCAGAACGGAATTTATAATTATGATCGGACAGAGAAATTTGATATGGAGCGAATTCGAAAGATCTTCAGCAAATCGAGAAAGGCAAACTAAAAAGCAGCCTAAATGGAACGTAGAAATTTTTTAAAGACAATTGGTATCACAGCATCGTCGATAGCCTTGCCGCAATTTGATTTTTTTAAGAATGGCGCTTCCCGAAATCCAAATATTGTCTTTATCCTTGCCGACGACCTGGGCTATGGAGAATTGGGCTGTTATGGTCAAGAAAAAATTAAAACTCCAAACATTGATAAGTTGGCTGCCCAGGGGACAAGGTTTACTCAACACTACTCAGGAAGCCCGGTCTGTGCCCCTTCACGCTGCTCACTCCTAACCGGCAAGCACACAGGCTATTGTTATATCCGTGATAATGATGAGATGCCTGAGAGAGGGGATGTCTGGAGGGATCCTCGACTTGAAGGGCAGCGCCCTTTGCTGGCAGATACAGTGACCATTGCCAAAATCTTGAAAGAAGCCGGTTATAAGACGGCTGCCATCGGAAAATGGGGCTTGGGTGGGCCAGGGAGCAGCGGTGAGCCAAATAAGCAGGGCTTTGACTATTGGTACGGCTATCTGTGCCAGCGAGTTGCCCATAATTATTATCCAACTCATCTCTGGAGAAACAATAAGAAGGAAATTCTCGAAGGCAATGAATATTTCTTTGCCCATCAGAAATTGCCTGATGAAAAAGACGCTTACGACCAGGCTTCCTGCGAAAAGTACAAGGGGAAACAATACTCTATGGATTTGTTTGTGAAGGAGGCAATAAATTTTATTCAAACCAACAAAAAAGGTCCTTTCTTCTTGTATTTGGCTTTTACTGTCCCTCATGCTGCGATTCAGGTTCCGGATGATTCGCTCAAAGAATATATGGAGCTTTTTCCTGAAACGCCTTATAAGGGCGAGAAAGGATACCTACCTCATCCTGCACCGCGGGCCGCCTACGCGGCAATGATCACCCGTATGGACAGAGAAGTCGGCAGAGTTATGTCGTTGATTGAGGAGCTGGGAATTGGCAATGACACCCTTGTTATTTTCTCGAGCGATAACGGCCCGACATTTAACGGCGGTGTGGATACTGAGTTTTTTAAGAGCGCTGAACCTTTCAGAGGGCTTAAGGCTACACTCTACGAAGGTGGAATTCGTGTTCCAATGATAGCCCGCTGGCCAGGAAAAATAGAGTCAGGCAGAGTCAGTGACCATATCTCTGCCTTCTGGGATTTTCTTCCCACTTTTACAGAATTGCTGGGCATCAAGACGCCACAGGATATTGATGGCATTTCAATGCTGCCTGTATTTTTAGGCCGAGTGGAAAAACAGAAGAAGCATGAGTATCTTTACTGGGAATACAACGGAAGCCAAGCGGTACGGCTTGCGGACTGGAAAGCCCTACGAAATAGTGATGACAAAAAAATTGAATTATTTGATCTTAGGCGCGATATCAGCGAGAAATATAATATTTCAGCTGAGAATCCTAAAATAGTTAGCCTAGTATTGCAAATTATGGAGAAGGGGAGAGTCGAATCAGAATTGTTCCCTTTAAATAAAAATAAAAAATAAAGATAATTTATTTATTATCAATTATTTACAAAAGCGCAGCTTTCAAATTCATGCAACTTCACTTTCCTTATTCTTTTTCGCCTTTTATATTCTCTTTTTTCTTTTTGCAGAACTATTTTATCGATGTTAATACCGTTTCACAATATCTGATCAGGGGCTCTCAGTACCGGTAAGCCCTAGCCAGAATAAGTAGTTATTCATCTTTCAAAAGTCATTGGATAGCACCTACTGCCATTAATTTATTTTTTATGTTGAGTTCTAATTAAATAATAATTTTTTCCTTTTTGACTGCTAATTTTTTTTGGCGATACTGATAGTTTTTGTAGTTATTAACATTTGTATGGAATATTTTTTATAATTGTATTGCCGACTACAGATG
>CAZGMN010000259.1:3033-4090 GCA_964526905.1 uncultured Eubacteriales bacterium | reverse complement strand
CTCGGCGGCGGCGCCTCTCCAGTTGCACAGGGCTTCCTGGAGGTCTCATGCCTTTGAGTATACCACAAGAGAGAATTAATATCCATTATTTATGCGAATGTCAATAATCTGTGTTGCTTTTATCAATTATCTCGTTTCCTACAAAATTGGATTCTTGAATTTCTTTTACCTGCCGATAATCGCCGCTGGCTATTTTCTGGGAAAGAGAATGGCTGTTCTTACGGCTTTGCTCTGCATCCTTGTCGTCATTATCTTCATTCTTCTTTCCCCTTCTTCCTTTTTCACAGCCGGCACAGATAAGACCTACATCATCGTCAGCTTGACAGCCTGGAGCTCATTCTTAATCCTGACCAGCGCCGCCATAGGCTACCTCTACGAGGAAAGAGACAAGAAGATTAAGGACTTAAGGGCAGCTTATATTGGGATTCTGGAAATTCTTACCAAATACCTTGAATCCGCCGACAGGTACACCAAGGGCCATTCCGTGCGGGTTGCCATTCTGTCAGAAGACATAGCCCGGGTCATGGGGCTGCCTTCTTTCGAGAGAGAAAACGTCAAGACTGCTGCCCTTCTCCATGACATAGGGAAGACTGAGATCAGTATGGATATTGTTCATAAGGCGGCTTCTCTGACTTCAAGTGAGAGGGAGCTGATGTCCAAACATTCGGAAAAAGGGGCGAGGATAATTTCTCTGGTAGGAGGGGTGCTGGAGGAGGCCGTTCCGATTGTCCTCGCTCATCACAAATATTATCTTGAAGGGAAAAAAATGCAATCTGAGGAAATGGAGGGAATCCCTCTTGGGGCGGCCATCATCGCTGTGGCTGATGCTTACGATGCGATGATCACCGATAGGCCTTACCGAGCCGGATTGCAACCCTGGAAGGCTTACCAGGAAATAGAAAGCAATGCGGGAAAACAATTCGACCCAAGAGTTGTCAGGGCCTTCAAAGAAGTCCTTATGACCAAAGACGAATACTCAAAAGAAGAGCCAAAAGTTTCTTAGCCATCCCTGCCAAATCAGGCTGACTTTCTCACTTCTCATTTCTAAAACCGGTGT
>CAZGMN010000259.1:0-2933 GCA_964526905.1 uncultured Eubacteriales bacterium | reverse complement strand
AGAGTCAGATCTGGACTTCATAGACATCAGGAACGTTTTTGATGGAAATGGCGGGATTGAAATTCCAGGAGAACATGTTCACGGCCCGGAAATAGGGAAAAAAGTGAGATCGGTATAAAGGTGCCAGGGGATAATATTTTTTTGTCCACTCGATGGCGCCCACACAACCAGCATCCCTGATGGAGTTGAGGAAGGCGCGGACAAAGGAGATTCTTTCCTTGCTTGAGAGTCCAGGGTAGGCGAGATGATTGATCCAGGCCCAGCGCTCTTTTGTCTTGCCAAGGTGGTCGTGGTAGATGAAGTTGATCAGGCCCTCAATCTTGCCTTCTTTCTCGTAGACAAGAGTCTGTGAGACATCAGGATAATTAAGCTCCCAGGCGAGCTCGTCGCGCTCCCAGACCCGGGCGAGACGGATATGATTCTGGTATTGATTGAGCAAATTCAAGCACATCTCAACATCTTTCAGCTTGAACTTTCTTACATGTTCATCGTCTCCAGGTTTTGGAGAGCGGTTGGCAGCGATGAGCCGGATAGCCGCCTTCTCCCATTTTTTCAAGCCCTCTGAGGCAGAGACGCGGGCAAGGTCAAGAACTCGGGCGATGATATGCATCCGCTTCACCCATTCCAAGGGATGGCCAGCTTCCTCGAGCTTTTTGATCAAGAGCGTGGAGCGGTGGCCGGTCTCAAGGTAGAGCAGGGCAAAGTCATATTTCAATTCGTTATTGATTTTAAGCCCTTCTTTGATAATCTCCATGGCCAGGCCTTGACGAAGAAATTCTTTTCTACTGACCAAAAGACAGCTCAAGGCTGTACGGTAAGTCCTGTTCTCGAAGTGAAATCGCCGTGGAAGGTTGGCCAAAAAGGACACGATTTCTTTTCCCCTGTAGGCTGCTATGAGAAGCCTTTTATCAGGCAGACGCTCGAAAAGAAAGCTTAGAAAAGCAGGCCGGTAGAGATTGGGGAAGGAAGAAAGCCCGTATTCGTCTCTCCAGGAGGAGAGAGCCATCATTTCCAAGCCTTCTAAATCGCCGCGAAAGGGTTCGATGGAAATTTCCGGAGACATTGCCTTCTTCTTTATGGCTTTATATAAGCCAAAATAAAAAATTAATCAAGAATGCCTCCTTGGTCGCAGCGTCCATTCCGGACAGGCTTCTTAATGGGTTCGTCAGGTATTTTTCACTCAAACAAAGTGGAAGAGGCTCAAATCAAAATCTCAAGTTTTTCTCTTAATCCTTAAAGGGGGGTGGGAAGTCCCCCCTAAAATCACCCTGGAGGATGATTGACATTTTTAAGGCCTCGGATGAAATTAAATATAGAAAAAAATTTAAGTTATAGAGAAGGAGAGGTTCGTCAGTAAGGAGGATAAATGAAAAAGTTCTGTCTTCTCGTGATTTCTATTGCTTTGTGTTTGAGCGCGTGCTCTTCAGAAAAAACGGGAAGCTTCCAGCTCTACCTGACAGACGCATCAGTCGCCGGTTTGGAGCATGTTTACGTTACCATCAGCGAAATTGACCTTAGAAAACAAGACGGAAATTGGACCGACAACATATTGAGCGATAGCCTGACCGTTGATTTGCTTTCTTTGCGGGACCGAGAGGATATTGTTGCTGATGTTAAGCTGCAGGAGGGGACTTATACCGGTATCAATCTGGTTGTCTCAGCTGCCTCGGTTGTGGTCGATACCCGGACTTTTGCCATAACCATAGACCCCGCCGTAGAGGTGGTTGTCCCTGTTGTTTTCACCATAAGAGTTGATGGTAACGTGGAATTGGTTCTGGATTTTGATCTCAATCAATCTCTGAGGGATGAAGGGAACGGCCGCTATTTATTAGTGCCTTTGATCATTGTCAAGCGTGTTGGCTACTAAGAGAGACTTCTCACCTTTTATTTTATATTGATTTTTTAATAGCGAAAGGGGCCGCTTTTTCTTTCCCATTTTCCTTAATAAAGAAGGCTGCTGGCTGCCAAGGAATTTGGGATGTTAATCTCGGCTCAAAAGAAATTGGCTTTATGGGCAAAAAATTGTAATATCGGCAAACGGAGAAGACGATGGATCAAAAAATGAGATTTTTTATCACCGATGTTTTTGCCGAAGAGAGATATTCAGGAAATCAGCTGGCGACTTTCTTGGACTGTGCGTCTTTATCAGATAAGGAGATGCAGCAGATTGCAAGGGAAATAAACTTTTCCGAGACAACGTTTATCCTCTCTGAGGAACAAAAAAAGGGCGGATATGATGTCCGTATTTTTACACCAGGAGCAGAGGTTGAATTTGCCGGTCATCCCACGCTGGGGACGGCTTATATCATTCAAAGGCACGTCATCCAAAAACAGGCAGAAGAGGTTATCCTGAATCTCAAAGTCGGCCAAGTTCCGGTTTCATTTCCTGCTGAGGGAGCCAGGAAAAGGCTGCTCTGGATGAGGCAGGCCGAGCCGAGATTCGGCGAGATTTTGGATATTGGGCGCGTTGCTCCTGTTCTTAACCTGACGAAGAACGATATCGACAGCTGTTGGCCAATCGAGCAAGTCTCCACAGGCTTACCCTTCATCATTGTTCCTTTGAAGACTCTCGACGCCTTAAAGCGGGTGGCAATTTCCAAAGAAAGGCACGATGGACTTATCAAAGAAACATGGGCCAAAATCCTCCTGGTCTTCTGCAAGGGAGGTTACACTGAGCAGCATGACCTTGCAGTCCGTGTCTTTCCTCTTTACTTCGGGATTGCAGAAGACCCGGCAACCGGAAGCGGAAACGGCTGTCTGGCTGCATATCTGGTGAAAAATCGATATTTCGGATCGGCAACGATTGATATCCGCACAGGACAGGGATATGAAATCGGCAGGCCATCGCTGCTGGCTTTAAGAGCGAGCGAGGCAAATGGCCGCATAAAAGTCGACGTGGGAGGGCAGGTTATTCCTGTTGCTCAGGGATGGTG
>CAZGMN010000258.1:0-4135 GCA_964526905.1 uncultured Eubacteriales bacterium | reverse complement strand
GGAGCGAAGAGAAATCGGAGCGACCGTTGGAAGGGGGAATGTCGCATTCCCCCTCCAAGGTATGAGGGTAAGGCTAAACCTTCAATGGTCGTTGCGGCCATTCCGAATTGGTGTTTTGAAAAAGGTCTATGAAAATTTAACAAGAGGAGAAATTCTTGCCTGAAGAGAATGAAAAGAAAGTTTATGAGGTCCTGGAGAAGCTCGGCATCTCTTTTGTCCGGCATGGGCATCCTCCTGTCTTCACAGTCGAAGAAGCTGAGCGTTACTGGCAGGGGATAAGAGGCGCCCATTGCAAGAATCTCTTTCTCCGCAATAAGAAGGGCAGCCGTCACTACCTTGTTATCATTGAGCATACGAAAAGAGCCGGGCTCAAGGAGCTCGAAGTTCAAATCGGGGAAGACAGGCTCAGCTTTGCTTCTGAAGAGAGGCTCAGCCGCTATCTTGGTCTGAAAGCCGGATCGGTTTCCCCCTTTGGCTTGATCAACGACAGCAAGAAAGAGGTTAGAGTCATCATCGACCAGGATTTGAAAAATTGCGATCGAATCAACTTTCATCCCAATATCAACATCGCAACTGTGGAGATGGCCTATTCGGATTTTGAAAAATTTTTATCCTGGGCTGGAAATAGCGTCCGCTACCTTAAACTCTAATCAGTATCATTGGCGATCAAGCAATAAGGCATGCTTTGCTCTCTTTCCCTTGACAAATTGCGGACAGAAACTTAACCTGAGATTGCCCTCAAGATAAATTTATAAAAAAGATTACGATGAAAGTCTTACGAATAGGCATTGATAATTACGGCCTTCAACCTTTGAATCTCTCTCCTCTTGAAATTTTAAAATGGGCCAAAAAAAATGGCGCCGAAGGAGTTCAATTTTCAGGACTGAGCTCTGAGGAAAGAGCAAAGCTCGACCCGGCTGACCTCAAGGACATCGCCCAATACGCTTCCTCGCACAATCTTTACCTTGAATGGGGCGGGGGAGAGCATATTCCTTTTGACACCAATACCTGGAGAAGAAAGGATATTTTTGAGGTCAACCGCAAAGCAGCCATGGAGGCCGCAATTTTAGGGACCAGAGTCATAAGGTCCTGTTCTGGAGGACTGATGCGCTGGAAGCCTGAAAGCCCTTCGACTTCGAGCCTCCTTGATCAGACGGCAAACAGTCTTCGCCAGCAGCGCCAGATGCTCAAAGACCATAACATCATCCTGGCCATCGAGACTCACTTTGAGTTCACGACCTTTGAGCTCCTCAGGCTTTTCGAGCAATGCGACACAGAGCCTGGTGATTATCTCGGCATCTGTCTGGACACGATGAACGTCTTGACCATGCTTGAGGAGCCTTTCCAGGCAATAGAAAGAATTCTTCCCTGGGTGGTCAGCACTCATATCAAGGATGGCGGGCTTCTTTTGACCGATGAAGGCCTTGTCTCCTTTCCGGCTGAGATTGGAAAAGGCGTTATTGACTTCAGGCCGATAGTTGAAAGGTTATCGTCTCTCCAGCGTGAAGTTCATCTCTCAATCGAAGACCACGGCGGAAGCTTTTTGCTTCCTATCTTTGACAGCCGCTTTCTTTCCCAATTTCCTGATTTAGCGCTTCGGGAGTTCATCTCACTCATCCGCCTGGCTCAACGCACGGCAGAACTCGCCCAAAGCGGCAGGCTATCCATCGAACAGCGGGAAAGATGGCCAGAAGTCTGCGAATCGAGGATGAAGCGAGATATTCGGGCTTTAAAAGAAATTATTCACTTTTGAAACAATTCTATTCTTTCCTGTTTCCTTTGCACGATACATTAAATTATCTGCTTCTTTGACCATATCGTTCACCGATTTCGGCAGCGTGATGAATGTGACGGCCCCGATACTAAAGCTTACAGACCAGCCCTTAGAATTCATTGATTCCACAAGGTTCTTTTGTAAGCGTTCGATGACAGTTTTTGCTGTTTTCTCGTCAGTTTCTGGCATTAAGACCACAAATTCATCTCCGCCAACTCTTGAAGTCACATCTATCTTCCGCAAGCTTTGCCTCATGATAAGGGCCACTTGATGCAGCAGCTGGTCGCCTGTGCTATGGCCCAGATTATCGTTGATGCTCTTAAAGTTATCAAGGTCGATATAAGCCACAGAAAAGATGTGTCCATATCTTTTTGACCTTTCGATTTCGCTGCTGGCTGCCTCATAAAATGACCTTGAATTGCTGATTCCAGTTAAGGGATCAACCCTTCCCAACTCTTTTTCTTTTTCGAGCTCGCTTATCAGCTTGGAAAGAATCAGGCTGGTGATTAAAAAAAAGCCAAGCCGGACAAGAGCATTCCAGTACGGGATTAGAGAATGAGAATAGTGGGACACGGCATTGTCAGAGACGAACCAAATTACGGCTCCTGAAACGGAGAGGAAGATCCCCGCTTTCATTCCCATCTTCCAGGTTATGAATAGAATCGGGACCAAATAAAATATTGAAAATGAAATCTCTGCTCCACTGAGGTAGTCAACCAGGCCAATAAGCACTATCATGACAAGCCCGAGAGCGAGCAGGGCCAGGGAGCGGACTTTCTTGCTTTTTTCAGTTTTTTCCATTCTTAACCTTGATGATGATCTAAGCTGTTCTATCTGAATATCATTTTTTCAATAATTATCTGGGCAAAGATGTTATTTTTTAGCCAAGCTTTAGTCCAGAATTTATATCACAGGAGGAATATGAGGGTCAAATTTTGACTTTTGTTTGAAAGCGTCTTTTTTCAGGCAACAAAAATTTTGCTCTGAATTTGGCGATGCCGCATCGCTGCTGGACAAAGCGGGCAGATTGGAAATCAATTTATTTTCTGCGGCGAAAGAGTAGGCTTCAGCGAAGGATGAATCCCCGGCGCAGAGGATCATCAGGGTCGATCAGGAATTCGTGCCGGCCGGTGATGTAAGCTGAGCCCTCAACTTCGGGGATGACAGCCTTGTAAGGGCCGAAGGTCGTGGTCTCAACAATACGGCCGGTGAAGCGGCTGCCGATGACGCTTTCAACGGTAATCGGTTGTTGAAGAGCCGCTTTGCCTTGCGCCTGAAGAATGGCTAAGAGACCGCTGACACCAGTGCCAGTGGGAGAGCGGTCGACTTCTCCTTCGGCAAAGACACAGACATTGCGGTAGTCTGCCCGGGAAGAGGAAGCGATGAAGATAATTCCGTAAAGAAAGCTCAAATCTTTCTCGAAAGGATGAAGGATAGGCCTGCTTTCAATTATAGCCCGCTTCAAAGACATCCCTTTTTCAATTAGAGTGTGAAACTCGCCCGGCGTACACTTCAAACCGAGTTCATCAGCCTTGATATAAGCATAAAAGGCTCCGCCAAAAGCAAGGTCATACTTGACATTGCCCAAGCCAAGCAGATGAACGGTCTCATTGCTGGCCAGGACAAAGGAGGGGACGTTTTGAAAACAAACGTTTTTCACCTTTTGAGAAGATACTCGTGCGCGGGCTGTAACCAATCCTGCAGGTGTGTCTATTTTAAGCGTGGTTTCAGGCTCCTTTGCCCGCACCCAGCCTGCTTGCACGGCAACTGTTGCTAAGCCGATGATGCCGTGTCCGCACATTGTGCTGAACCCTTCGTTATGCATGAACAAGACGCCGATGTCGGCTCCTGCGGTCACAGGCGGAGTGATAATGCAACCGTACATGTCGGCATGGCCGCGCGGTTCCCAGATGAGGGCTGTTCGTAAATGATCAAAGTTTTCCTTGGCGTATCGTCGCCGGGCGAGGATTGTATCGCCTAATAAATCGGGAAATCCTTCGATGACCACCCGAAAAGGCTCTCCCTCAGTATGAAGGTCTATAGTCGAAATTTTTAGCCACTTACGGTCAGGTTCCCATTTTCTGATTTTTCTCATCGTTTGCCTCCTTGCTCTTGTCCCCATCTCTTCTTCCTTATCCGTATATTTATGCACAGAGAATTCAAATGTCAAATTTGAAATTCGCAAGCGTCTGTTGGCATAATTGGGAAATAGCCTCAGCGCTCATTGAGAATTTAGCCATCAGAGTTCGCTTTTAGGGAGAACCTGAGGAAGTTTGGTAGAGGTCAGGCTGGGTGATTGAGAAAACCGAAACACCCAGCCTGACCTAATTTTTTTATTTCTTTTTGTTCATAAATTTAGAT
>CAZGMN010000257.1:0-4183 GCA_964526905.1 uncultured Eubacteriales bacterium | reverse complement strand
GATAAAAAAGCAGCCCATTCATTATGGCGGAAAAAAATTCCAGGCATCGGTCTTCAACCGCTCTCTCCTTTGTCCCGGCAATCGGCTAAAGGGCCCGGCCCTTGTCATCGACCCAGAATCAACGACATTCCTCCCTCCTGGCTACGGCTTAAAAGTCGATGGCTTTTTAAACCTGATCATTCAGAAGAGAGATTGAATCAATGGCTAAATTCGACCCGATCGAGCTCGAGCTTTTCAAGAATATCTTTGTCTCCATCTCTGAGGAAATGGCTGCGGTTCTGGGCCGTACCGCACTTTCCCCCAACATCAAAGAAAGGAAAGATTTCTCCTGCGCCCTTTTCAACAATAGAGGCGAGACTTTCGCTCAGGGCTCTCATATCCCTGTTCATTTGGGAGCCATGCCGCTTTCTGTTCAGGCCGCTTTGAGGGCCGTTCACTTTGAGGACGGCGACCTGGTCGTTCTCAACGACCCGTACCGGGGCGGAACCCATCTTCCTGACATCACCTGCATCTCTCCGGTTTTTATCGATAAGGGTCTGACTTTCTTCGTCGCCAACCGCGCCCACCACGCAGATGTCGGGGGAATGACCCCAGGCTCCATGCCTCTTGCCACAGAAATCTTCCAGGAAGGCTTGATCATTCCTCCTTTAAAATTGATCGAGAAAGGAAAATTGAGGCCTGACCTTCTCGACCTTCTTTTAGCCAACGTCAGGACCCCTGAAGAGCGCAAAGGCGACCTGCTGGCCCAGATTGCTTCCAACGAGAAAGGAAAGCAGAGGCTGGGGGAAGTCATAAGAAAATACGGCTTGAATAAGATTCTTCGCTACACCCAACTCATCCAGCTCTACACGGAGAAAATTCTGAGAGAGGCAATAAAAAATATTCCTGACGGCACATATTCCTTCACCGACCACCTTGACGACGACGGAATAAAGGAGAAGCCAGTAAAGATCGCGGTCAGGCTAAAAATCAACAACGACGAAGCCATTGTTGATTTCAGCTCTTCTTCGCCCCAGGTCGAAGGCGGTGTCAACGCTAATTTTGCCGTGACCTATTCTGCGGTGCTCTATGTTTTCCGCTGCCTTGTCGAGGAAGACATTCCTTTTAACACCGGCCTAATGAGGCCGATAAAAATCATGGTTCCTAAAGGATCAGTTCTCAATGCTCAGCCGCCGGCAGCCACTGCAGGAGGCAACGTGGAGACATCGCAGAGAATCGTCGATGTTCTGCTCGGCGCACTCTCCCAAGCCATTCCTGAAAAAATTCCGGCTGCCAGTTCGGGCACAATGAACAATATCGCCATCGGCGGCTACGACCCTCTTAGAAAAAGAAATTTCGCCTATTATGAAACCATCGGCGGAGGCATGGGCGGGAGCGACGAATTTCCAGGATTGAGCGGAGTCCATACTCATATGACCAACTCCCTTAACACTCCGCTCGAAGCCCTTGAAAACTACCTTCCTTTGAGAATCAGAAGATACGGCCTGCGCCGCGGCTCAGGCGGAGAAGGAAGGAAAAAGGGCGGAGAAGGAATTATTCGCGAGTATGAATTTTTTTTGCCGGCCCAGGTGACCATTATCTCCGAAAGGAGAAGATTCGCTCCTTATGGAGTCCGGGGAGGAAGGAGCGGAAAGAAAGGGAAGAACCTCCTTTTCTCGGGACGGAAGAAAATCCCGTTGAGCTCCAAAGTCAACATCAAAGTCTCTCCTGGGGACGTGCTGCGGGTTGAAACTCCAGGAGGAGGAGGCTATGGCCAGAAAAAATAGAAAGTTCTCCTTTGGCCCCGGCTTCTTAGTGACAGCAGCTTTTATCGGTCCTGGGACTGTGACCTCCTGCTCCATGGCCGGAGCTCAATTCGGCTACTCTCTGCTCTATGCTATGGTCTTTGCCACCATCAGCACCATCCTCCTCCAGCAGATGAGCGGGAGACTCAGCTTAGGAGCCGACCGCGACCTTGCCCAATGCCTCAGAGAGTTTCCAGAAAGCAGGCTGACCAGGAGTATCTTTGCCGTTCTTACCATCTCTTCCATCACTTTTGGCTGTGCTGCCTATGAAGCAGGAAATATCATCGGCGGCTCCCTTGGCCTGGAAATGTCAACCCTGGTTCCTCAAAAATACTGGATTGCTCTAATTACGCTGACTTCAATCTTTATCCTCAACAGAAGGAAATACAAGCTTATCGAGAATTTTCTGATATCTCTTGTCTTTCTGATGAGCGTCTCGTTCATAGCGACGGTGATTATTGTCAAGCCGAATTTTCTTTTTATTCTCAAAGGAATCATTCCTTGTTTCCCTAAAAATTCCTTATATCTTACCCTTGCTTTGGTGGGAACGACTGTTGTGCCCTACAATCTTTTCCTCCATTCGGCAGCGATACGCCAAAAATGGCAGTCGATTGCCAACCTCAAAGCTATGAAAATAGACGCAGCGCTGGCTATAACTTTGGGTGGAATCATTTCCGCAGCGATCATCGTCACCTCAGCCGCTGCCTTCCATGAAAAAGGGCTTGGGCTCGAAAAAGGGATTCAAATGGCTCTCCAGCTTCAGCCCCTTTTCGGTTCCTTTGCCAAATTCCTTTTTGGGATTGGCCTCTTTGCCGCGGGAATGAGCTCAGCCATGACAGCTCCCTATGCGGCTGCCTTCGCCTCCTCCGGCGTTCTTGGTTGGAAGGGCGGGCACGATTCGAAGGCGTTCAGAGGAGTCTGGCTGGCTGTGATCATGGCCGGATTCATCGTTTCCTCCCTCAAGCTCAACCCTCTGGCGGTCATCGTCTTTGCTCAAGTGGCAAACGGGCTTGTCTTGCCTGTGGCTTCCATCTTCTTGCTTATCGTGCTCAACAACAAGGAGAAGATGGGGAAAATGGCCAATAATCTGAGGCAAAATATATGGGGTGTGATGATCATCCTCATCGTCACCTGCCTCGGCCTGTGGAATATCGTCAAACTTTTTATGAAATAGATAATTTTTTTGTTGCGTTTATCTTTTAGAAATGAGGCGCTGAGAATGAATGTTAAAAGTCAATTGAAAGACATCAACCTTAAAAAAGAGGTCTTAGAAGCAGAAAAAAGAATCAGAAAGCACATCATAGAAACTCCTCTTGAATTTTCGCCATTTCTCAGCCGCTCAGGAAAGTGCAGCGTCCATCTCAAGCTCGAAAACATGCAGCTTGCCGGCTCCTTCAAACTGCGGGGAATCATGAACAAGCTTCTCTCCTTGACACCCAGTCAAAAAAAACTAAAAATCCTCACCGCCTCGACCGGAAATCACGGCATAGCCTTTGCCCTTGCGCTCCAGAAGTTGGGCATGAAAGGAGCAATTTTTCTTCCTGAAAATTCCTCTCCGGCAAAAATCGAAGCCCTCAGCTATTACGATGTCGAGCTGAAATTTCATGGAACAGACTGCGTCCAGGCAGAAGCTTTTGCCCGAAAAACTGCAGAAAAAAACAACCAGCTCTACATCTCGCCCTACAACGACATCAAGATTATCGGCGGACAGGGAACAATCGGAATTGAGCTTCAGAGGCAGGCCAAAGAAATCGATGCTGCTTTTGTTCCGGTTGGCGGCGGAGGATTAATCTCAGGAATAGCGGGATATCTTAAAGCCATAAATAAAAGCATCAAAATCTTTGGCTGCCAGCCTGAAAATTCTGCTGTGATGTATGAATCGATCAAAGCTGGAAAAATCCTGGAGATGGAATCAAAGCTAACAATCTCAGACGGGACGGCTGGTGGAATTGAAGAAGGTGCTATCACTTTTGATTTCTGTAAGAGCTATGTCGATGACTTCATCCTTGTTACAGAGGAAGAAATCAAAAGAGCGATCAGGCTTCTCATCGAAAAACATTCGATGCTGGTTGAAGGCGCAGGCGCCCTCTCTATGGCTTCATTCCTTAAAGTCAAAGAAAGGCTCAAGAAGAAGAATGTCATTTTGATCATAAGCGGAGCGAGAATAGGCCTGGAGCAACTGAGAGAGGTTTTGTGCGAATAAAATGAAATAGAGACGAAATGGAGACTGTCCTTTTTTAGGGAAAGGGGCTTTTCCCATTTTGTCTGAAGCGAGGTCTAGATGAAAATCGAAAAATTCGAACTTGAAAGAGTTCAATCGCTATGGGAAAACAGGGTAAATATAATCTGACTGAAAGCGGAATTCATCCTTTCACGCTCAAAGAATTCCTCAGCAGCGG
>CAZGMN010000256.1:0-4237 GCA_964526905.1 uncultured Eubacteriales bacterium | reverse complement strand
AAGACAGGATTGAGGTCCATCTCGTCTATTTCAGGGAAATCTGAGACAAGCTGAGAAAGGCGAATCAGGATTTCGACCAGCTTCTCGATGTCCACTGCCTTCTCTCCCCTCACGCCTTCCAGAGTTGGATATCCCTTGATGGAGCGAATCATCTCCATTGCTTCTTCTTCGGAAAGAGGAGCCAACCTGAACTGGACATCTTTCAATGTCTCGACAAAGATTCCGCCCAGGCCAAAGATGATCGTCGGCTGCAGCCCCTCGTTTGCCTTGGCTCCAACAATCACTTCTTTGCCGCCTTCATGGTATTGTTGAAGAATAAAGCCGGGTTTATGCTCGGCAAACTTCTTGACCATTCCCTTGAAAGAGCCAATAAGCTCTTTCTTATCCTTGAGGTTGAGAGAAACTCCTCCTGCTTCTGTCTTATGAATGATGGTTTCAGCATCAACCTTTAAAACAAGAGGATAGCCAATCGCCGCTGCTGCTTTCTCCAGCTCATCCTCCTTCTCTACCCTCAGAGTCTTTGCAATCGGAATGCCATAACAACGAAAAAGATTATAAACATCATCTTGGGGAAGGAATTTTCCCCGGCCCCTGTAAGGGCTGATTATTCTCTCTGCTTGGCCCTTGTCCACATCATATCTCTTATATGTCGGGGCTTTTCTCTGGACAATCCTGCCGTAGTCGGCCATCGCAGCCAGAGCTTTAGCTGCTGTTTCGGCAAAATCGTAGACAGGAATGCCGCTTTCCCTGATGGCGCGGATGACTCCTGCCCATTTTTCTATGGTCATCACCTGGCAGACAATCGGCTTTGTCGAAGCCTTGCCGATCTCGCCCAGCTTTCTGGCTATCCCATGGCAATCGACAAAGGGCGCAGTGACAAAGACAAGCAGCAAGGAATCGATGTTCGGGTCTTTAAGAAGCGCTTCGACCGTTCCTCCGTACTGCTCAGGGCCGGCAGTGGCGACAACATCAACCGGATTGGAGACAATGGCTTCCTGGAAGACAAGCTTTTTCAGAGTATCCTTGGTCTCTGCGCTCAACTCAGCCAGCTTCAGCCCGGCAGCGATGCATTCATCGACAGCGATGATGGCCGGGCCTCCGGTGTTGGTGACGATGACCACCCTATCGCCCTTGGGCACTGGCTGATTGGAAAAGGCGATGGCAGCGTTGATCATCTCCTCCTGGGAATCGAAGCGGAGAACGCCGCTCTTGCGGAACATCGCATCAGCTATCGCCTCCTGCTCGACCAGCCGCCCGGTATGAGAAGCAACGGCCTTTATCCCTTCTGACGTCCTTCCCGTCTTCAGAGCAAGGATGGGCTTTTTAGCAGTGACACGCTTGGCAACTTCGAGAAAACCAGCAGGGTCTTTAAAGGTCTCGATGTGAACCATGATGACCTTTGTCTGCTCATCCTGGCCATAGTAGTCGATGATTTCGTTCATGCTCACATCCGCCTCGTTGCCGAAGCTGGAATACATCCTTATTCCCTTGCCAATCCGGTGAAGATGAATCTTCAGCGTCTCCCCCACTCCGCCGCTCTGGGCTACGATGGAGATATTGCCGGGGCTCATCGGGACAAAGGTGAAATTGGCGTAAACGGAGACCGACGGGTCTGAATTTTGAATTCCCTGCGAGTTCGGGCCATAGATTCTCATTCCATACTTATGGGCAATCTCCACAATCTGCTTTTCGAGCTTTATGCCTTCCTCGCCAACCTCCTTGAAGCCTGCGGTATGGACGATGGCAAACTTCACTCCCTTCTTGCCGCATTCTTCAAGAACAGCAGGAACTAATGTGTTCTTAATCGAGATATTGACCAAATCTATCTCATCAGGGACATCGCCGACAGAAGGATAGGCTTTGAAACTTTTAATAAAAGCTGCTTTGGGATTGATGGGATAGATCGGGCCCTGAAAATTATGGTCAAGAAGGTTCTGGATAACAATATGGCCGATGCTCAGCGGGTTGTTCGATGCGCCGATGATGGCCACTGACCTTGGTTTGAATAAAGCGTCAAGCATTTCATCCTCCTTTTGCCTCTAAGGCATACAGGGCCGCTCCAAAAGCGCCTGTCAATTGGGGAAGAGGCGGCACAAAAACCTTTCTTTCCAATTTTTCTTCAAACATCCTGACCAAGAAAGGATTATAGGCCACCACTCCTCCGCTCATGACTATATTCCCTTCCAGGGGATCCATCTCAAAGGCCCTTTTTATGACCGATTCAAAAATGCCTTTGACCAGGTCCCTGACTTCAACACCTTCTCTGATTCTGGTTAGAATTTCGGTGGCTGTGAACACTGTGCAGTAGCTTCCGATCTGAACGTTCTCCCTGGATTTTTCGGCGAGCTCGTTGAGCTTTTCCAGTCTGATTTGAAGGCGGTTGGCAATCTCTTCAAGAAACGCGCCTGTCCCGGCTGCGCATTTTCTGTTCATCATGAAGCCCACCCTCTTTCCCGAGGCATTAACTTTTATCACTTTGCTGTCCTGTCCGCCGATGTCGATTAGCGTGTGGGCATGGGGAAAAAAGAAAAAGCTTCCTTTGGCATGACAGCTAATCTCAGTTTTCGTCATATCAGCAAAAGAGACATTGGCTCTTCCGTAGCCGGTGGAAAGGATGAAAAATTTTTTTTGCGCTTTTCGCCCTAGCTTTTCTCGAGATCTCTTGAAAACCCGCTCAGCGGCAGCTTTAAAGTCAGCGCCGGAATTTGTGACAGCATGGCTGAGAATTTCTTTTTTTTCATCGATAATCACCGACTTGGTCGTTGAAGCGCCGACATCAATTCCTGCGAAGTAATTCATTATCTCGTTTCAAGCTGCTCGATAAAAGCTTCGATATTGGTCTTGGCCTGCTCCTCAGAATAGCAGCGCAGGTCGTTCAGATCGCCGTTTATGGTCAGGGTGGGAATGTTCAATTTTTTCTCAAGCCTCTGGGGCATTCCGTAGCGGTTGTTGGAGTTGTTGGGGCAGGTCTTGGCGTCATGGAAGAGAATTCCGTCAATCTTATATTTCTTGACCATCTCTTCGATATATCTTTCCTTGAAATCTTCATTCCTGACGATGAATATTTGGGTATAAGCCCGGGCCATGGTCAAGAAGGGGTCTTTGGGGTCGAAGGCTTCGAAGATCCAGCTGTTGCAGTAGGTCGAAGCGATAACCGCTGTTTTGAGGCTTATGAAAAGCTCAGCCAGGTCTCTGAGCTTTCCCCAGATGGGCATTCCTTCCCAGTAGAGGCGGTATTTTTCTCCTTCCACAGCTCCATCCTTGTTGGCAATCCGCTGTTCTAATTCCTGGAGAAGAACCTTGTAATACTCCACAGCCTGAGGCGAGCCCCTCAAGACCACGGCAGGCCCCATATGAATCGTGCCGTCGAAGAAGCTCATCGGAGCCGGAACGGCGGTGTTTGTCTCGAGAACTTTCTTCCAGAGCGCGGTGCACTCTTTAGAGAGGGCAAGGACTTCACGGAATTTGTCGATGTCAAATTTATTGCCTGAAATCTTTTCAAGGGGAGGAATCAAGTCTTTGATTTGCTCGACGACGCTCTGGAGGTGGTAGTCTTTTATTTCACCAATGTTGCGGTAGGTGGATATTCCTAGGGCCGGGACGTTCAGCTCTCTTGAATACCAGCAAAACCAGTCCTGGACATCGCGGCATTGATTGGTGTTATAAACCAGAACATCAGGCTTGGGAAGAGCGTCGATTCCTTCATAGGCTTTTGACAATGGTGTTTCTTTCTTGAGGAAAGAGCCGATATCACTCGTCAGATAAGAGCAGATATCAGGCGAGAAGCCGATGGCATTGGCCGCAGGGATGTAATTGTTGGCTGTTCGGGTAGAGCCGAGCACGGCTCCGTGATTCTCAGGGTAATGGACAAGAAAGCCAAGGCTCAGCAAAAGCTCGGCAGGGCCGACGCTCGTGCACCAGGCAATCTTCGGCGAGCCTGTTTTTGAGGCATTGTGCAGCTCATAGAAGTAATCAGACATTATTTTTCTCATCTGGCCGGTGGCTTGAATTTTCTTGATAACCGATTTTTTCTCTTCAGGCATTTTTCCTCCTTGATTCTTCCCTTTTTGAAACTACAAAAATATCAATATCGCTTTTCCAAGTCAAGAAACACCTTTTCTTCATAAGCAACCTAAATTCCGTGACAATAATAAAATTATGGCGAGGGGTCCTGCGACCAAAGGGGCATACCCCCTTGGAACCCCCACGGCTTCGGAAGCGAAGCCGAACCCCTGCA
>CAZGMN010000255.1:0-4247 GCA_964526905.1 uncultured Eubacteriales bacterium | reverse complement strand
AATAGATAAAACAGATATGTTGAAGGAACTTAATGAGCATCACAATAGGGAAGCGCTTCATAATTTTGCGCGCGTCTGAATCGAGTGATTCCAGCGAAAGAATCCCGATTATCTTGGGGCCGGGAAAGGCTTTTGGCTGTGGAGAACACGAAACAACCCGAAGCTGCCTCGAGGAGCTGGAGAATATTCCGATTTCTGCTCATTCAAGAATTTTAGACCTTGGCTGCGGCACAGGCATTCTCTCCATAGCGGCTGCAAAATTGGGAGCAGGCTCGGTGATAGCACTTGACCCAGATCCTGAGGCGATAAAAACAACGGCAAAAAATATCAATTTGAATAGACTGAAGAAAGCAATATTTCCTTTTCAGGGCGAGCTGAGAACAATGAAAACGTCGAGCTTCAACCTGACAGGGGTGCGTCTCGACCTCATCCTGGCTAATCTTTATGGGGATATCCTCTTGGGCCTTATCGCCGATTTGCCTTCTCTTCTGAAACCCGAAGGCTACCTATTGCTCTCTGGCATTCAATTCGAATACGTTTTCGAAATAAAGACAGGCTTTATCCACGCTGGATGCAAATTGTTAAAGGCCAGGTTTCTTGATGAGTACTGCACCATGGTTTTTCAGAGATGACCCCCTTTTTATTAGGCTCATTTATCCGGAGAGGGCGGGCTGGAAGATTTTTCAGGCAATCCTGAAAAAATCGAAAAAATTCTAAACTTTGTCTTCTATTTCTGCGTATATAAAATTAAAGATGATATGTTGGTTGCTAAACTGAATTATTCATGAATTTCGAGAAATTGGGGAAATTGAGGGATATGAACCAATTTTTTGAAAAAGGCGTCGTTTCTCCGGCTTCTAGACAATCTGCTTTTGCTTCTTTTGAATTCATGAATCACCAAGGCTAATAAAAGCTTATGATCAAATGGCTACAATAATAATCATAAAACAATAATAAGGAGGGCTTATGAAAAAAATATCAAGAAGGTCTTTTCTCAAGACCACGGCTCAAGCGGCAGCTGTGACCATCGCCGCACCTGTTGTCTTGCCCAAGGGCTGGTACGGCCTGGCCCGCGCTGAGACACCAGGATATTTTGAGGCTGAATTCGGCATTAGCGACAGCCTCTGCCAGAAGGTTCTGGCCGAGGCGCTGTCCAAAGGAGGCGATTTTGCCGACCTTTACTTCGAGCACACCATCAGCAACTGGCTTATTCTCGAAGACGGCAAGGTCAACCAGGCCTACAGCGATGTTGCTCTCGGCGTCGGCATTCGCACCGTGAAAGGCGACCAGGTCGGCTACGGATTCACGCAGGAGTTAACCGAAGGTTCGATGCTGAAAGCTGCCTCCACTGCGGCCACAATTGCCAGTGCAAAGGCAAAAAAAGCCGCAGGCAAGTTTGTAGGATTGGAGATGAAAAACTACTACCCGCTCATGAACCTGCTCACTTCGGTTCCTCTTGAATCCAAGCTTCCTCTTGTCCAAGCGACAAACGACAAATGCTTTGCCCTGTCACCGTTGATCGTCAAAGTCAACGCCGGGTTTCATGACCAGCAGAAAAGGATATTGATCGTGACCAGTGACGGCGTAAAAGCTGAAGACCTGCAGCCCAGAAATTACCTCAATGCTGCTGTTGTCGTAGAGAAGGACGGCAGGCGGGAAAGGGCTGGCTGGAATTTCGGCGGCCGCAGGGATTTCTCTTATTACACAACAGCATTGGTGGATGATCTGGCGAAAACAACCGTAGAGCGCGCGCTGGTTCTGTTCGATGCGGTCAAGCCTCCGGCAGGCGAGATGCCAGTCGTGCTGGGTCCTGGTGTGACAGGCGTCCTGCTCCACGAAGCCATAGGACACGGAATGGAGGCTGATTTCAACCGCAAGAAGATATCCACCTTTTGCACGATGATTGGAAAGCAGGTCGCCGAGCCCTTTGTGACGATTGTTGATGACGGAACTCTACCCTATCTTCTGGGCTCAATTAACGTTGACGACGAAGGCACTCTGGGACAGAAAACAGCGTTGGTCGATAAAGGAATTCTTACGAGCTATATGCACGACAAGATTTCTGCGCTCTATTACAAAGTGAAACCCACAGGAAACGGACGCCGCCAGAGCTATCAGCACTACGTTCAGCCAAGGATGCGAAACACCTACATGCTTGCCGGTCCGGCCACGCCTGAGGAAGTGATTAAGAGTGCAGCCAAAGGAATTTATGTCAAGGATGTGAGCAACGGACAGGTGAAAATCGGTGAAGGCGATTTTGCCTTCTATGTATCCCAGGGAAGGATGATTGAGAACGGGAAGCTCACTGCGCCCATCAAGGATGTCAACATCATGGGCAACGGACCCAAGATGCTGAGGAACATCACCATGCTGGCCAATGACCTTGAAATGTCAAAAGGCGGAACAGGAGCATGCGGAAAGGGCGGACAAGCTGTTCCTGTCGGTTTCGGACAGCCAACAGCCCTGGTGAAGTCGATGACCGTGGGCGGCGTAAGGTAAAAGGCAAAGGAGGGTCAAGATGAACAAAGAACTTTATAATTTGGCTGCTTGGGCGATTCAGGCTGCGAAGGCGGCTGGCGCCGAAAACTCCCGGGCAAGTATCAGCAGCGAGCGGTTTGTAACTATCAACTACCGGGAGCACAAGCCGGAGAATATCAAAGAGGCTTCGACAAGAGACCTCGGCATCGAAATCTTTGTCAACGGCCGCTATTCAGCCCAGAGCACTTCAGACCTGCGCCATAATGCTTTAAATGACTTTATCTCGAAAGCTGTGGCGACGACAAAGCTTCTGGCCGAAGACCCTTTTCGCTCCTTGCCCGACCCAAAATATTACCAGGGCAGGGCCGAGCTTGACTTAGGGCTAATCGACCCAGACTATAAGAACTTTACTCCTGAAGAAAGACATAACCTGGTGAAAACTGTAGAGGAGTCCTGCCTTGAAAAGGCCGGGCCGAAAGTTATTTCTGTAACGGCAGGAGGATATGACAGCCATCAGGAATATGTCTTGATGGCCAGCAACGGCTTTGAAGGCTATTTCGATGCCACTGTGTACCAGGCCGGGGCCCAAGTGACTGTCCAGGATGAGGGGGACCGGCGTCCGATGGGCTTCAATTATGTGGTTGCCGTCAAGAGAAAGGATATGCCTTCTCCAGAGAAGATTGGCGCTGAGGCGGCAGAGCGGACACTTGACCTTCTCGGAGGAAAGAAACTCAAGACTGAGACCTTGCCGATCATAATCGAGAACAGGAATGTTCCCTCAGTACTCAACGGTTTGCTCGAAGCTATGTTGGGTGCTTATATTCAGCAGAAACGGTCTTTTCTTGCCGATAAAAAAGGCAAGAATATCGGGAGCAATTGTTTCACAGTTATCGACGACCCATTTGTCAAAGGAGGTTTGGGCAGCCAACTCTTCGACAGCGATGGATTTGCGACAAAGAAGAGGACGATGATCGAGTCCGGCGTGCTGAAAGAGTTTTTTGTCGACTGGTATTACAGCCGGAAGCTGGGCTGGGAGCCGACAACAGGAAGTCCTTCTAACCTGATCATTCCGCCAGGGAAGCGCTCAGTGAAGGAGATCATGAAGGACCTCGGCCGAGGAATATTTATAACCGGCTTCATCGGCGGGAACTCCAACTCGACCACAGGCGATGCCTCGATCGGCATCACCGGAAAGCTTTTCGAGAATGGCGAACCAGTGCAGTCTGTGGCTGAAATGAACATCGCCGGCAATCACCTCGAGTTTTGGAAGAAGCTTGTCGAAGCCGCCAACGACCCCTGGCCCTATTCTTCTATGCGCACGCCGAGTCTTGTTTTCAAGGATGCAGTTGTTTCGGGTATCTAAGACTGACGGTTTATCAATCAGCGCCTAAAATTTTTCTGTCATTTGAAACATGTCACACTTTGTGCCATAAAAATGAATCCTAACTTTTTTAAACAGAAAGAGATGCAAGAGCGCACGGCACAAAGTGTGACATAGCCCTTGAGAATTAAATTTTCATTTTGGGAATAACTATTTTATCTTCTTTTTTATCAATAAATTAAAACATATCTTTTTTCCCCACCCTGCTGGCATAAAATTTGCAGATTATTCAGGCAAAAGGAGGTCAAAGGATGAAAAAATTAAAATCAGTCAAAGGCGAAAGAATTACGGCTGCGGCTATTGCTCTTGCCTTCATCTTGGTTTTTGTTGCCGCTCCCTATCAGCTATCTGCAAATGTCTGCGATGATGCCCTGGAGGATTGCCTGAT
>CAZGMN010000254.1:0-4259 GCA_964526905.1 uncultured Eubacteriales bacterium | reverse complement strand
ATAAAGAGAGGATATCTTTATTGCTGGCTTAGCCTTACAAGCTATAAAGAACTAGCTGAGCGTCTTTGCCCTTCGTTTCCAGTAGAGAAAAGCCGGGACACCGATGCCGAGCATGACCAATCCAATTATCGACTTCAACGGCTGAGCGATGACGGTGTTAATGAAAATAGCGATATTGACTGTAACGAAAAAGAGAGGAAGAACAGGATATCCCCAGGCTCTATAGGGCCTTTTCCTCTGAGGTTGTTTGGAACGCAGGGTGATGACAGCCAAGCCGGTGAGGGCAAAGAAAATAACCAGGGCAAAAACGACGTATTCATAGAGACTCTTGAAAGTCCCTGAAAGGCAGAGGAGTGCTGACCATACTCCTTGGCCCAGCAAGGCATTGGAGGGGACGCGATAACGGGGATGAATGTAAGCCATGCTGCGGAAGAAAACTCCATCCTCGGCCATGGCATAATAGACCCTCGGTCCATAGAGGACGGTTGCGCTCAGACAGCCAAAGATGGAGACCATTATGGCCGCAGTGATGAAGAAACTGACATCCGATCCGAAAAGCTGGGTCGATGCAAGTTCTCCTATGCGGACAATCCCTTTCATCTTATCCACAGGAAGAGCCAGAATATAAACGAGGTTCACTAGAAAATAAATGACCGTCACACTCAGAGTTCCCAGAAGAAGGCTTAAAGGAATGTTGCGCTCCGGGTTTTTAATCTCTTCTGCTGTGCAGTTCACTGAATACCAGCCGTCGTATGTCCAGAAAACAGCGATTAAAGCCAGGCCAAAAAGCTTAAGAGTGCTGAGGTTAAAGCTCGCTCCGGCTGCAAAAAGTTGGTCAAAGCCATGTATGCCTGATTTCTTTCCTAACGTCAGACCGAAGATGACGATGCCTGCTACGCATGCTATCCTCAAAAAAGTGAAGAAATTCTGGACGATAATTCCGCTTGTTAATCCAAAATAATTAACAGCAGTAAGAGTGACTATCGCAGCTGCTGCCACCAGCTGGCCGGCCGAGAGTGAGTAAGAAAGTCCAAGGATATTTGCCCGAAATAAGAAGGATTGAGTTGAAAGCAGTGGCAGAAAGTAGCCAACGAATTCGGCAAAAGCTATGGCTAAGGCAGCTATCCCTCCGCACTCAATGAACCAGAAAAAACCCCATCCATAAAAGAATCCAGCCCAGGAGCCATAAGCTTCACGGATGTAGATATACTGCCCCCCGGCAGAAGGGAACATCGCTCCCAGTTCGGCAAAGGAGATCGCTCCGCTTAAAGTTATGAATCCACCGACAAGAAATACAAATAGAATAAGCCATGGAGAAGGAAGATATTCAGCGATAAAGCCGGTGGTCATGAATATCCCTGATCCCAAGACTCCTCCTATAACCAGGAAAGTCGAGTCAAGGAGGTTGAGCTTCCTGAGGAGCTTCGGTTTTTCTTTGAAGGTTTGAGAATCCATTTCTTATGCTTGAGTGTTTGGAGACTTTTTGATTTATCTCAAGTCTTCAACAGGCCTTTCAGAGAAATGGACATAAGTAAAACATTCTGGAATATGGGAATCATAGACTCCATGTTTGTTGAACGCCCAGCCGGGATGAGGATTGGCTTCTATGCCGTTATAGCTCATCGCTTCGAATCTTGAAAAATCCATTCTCCAGATGTCACCGTCTTTGGGAGGCAAAGAGCGCCCAGCGGCAAGAGTCTTCATTCCATCCCAAGGGAAAGCAAGCTCCACTGTCCAGCCGCGGTCAATATGACTGTTGTCGTTCAACGTGCCGTCAACTTGAACTGCGGTTTTGAGTCCGGGAAAATCCCAATCGAGGATTGCCCATCTAGGACCGCGTGGGTGTTTGCCGAAGCGCAAGGTATCCTGGAATCCGCCGAGCACATCGACTTTATGGGCGAGGAGGTCAAATTCCTGCTTATCAAAAATGCTTCCTTTTTTATAGGCGTCTTGCCAAATGAAAAACACTTCATAGATTGTGCCTAGGGCATTGATTTCGAATTCGTAATAACAATCGACGCCTCCGATAAAGACTTCAACATCATTCTCGGTATAAATCGGAGAATCTCTCTGGGTGAGCTTCGCCTGAATCAGAGGTTCCTCAACCCAAAAGGCGATATAGAGATAGCGTTCATCCCAGAGTGCTGCCGCTCTTGTGTCTAAAAAACCAGGGACGCCTGTGACCAAATCGACAAACCGTGGAGATTTGGGAGCTTTTCTCCAGCATTCTTCATCGAGATAGCCGTCTATTTTGAGTTCCTTTTTTGTCCGGAGACAGGTGTAATGGCCGATTTCAACATCTTGACAGCCGTATTGAGTTATCATCTTTATCTCCTTTATTCGTGTTTTGGCTAATGTTAATATTTTTTCAAGGCAAAATAAAGCTCAATTGACATAGGTTTTTGTCGATGATAAAAGCTAAATGAGAATTTGGAAAGGATCTCTTCTGACCCCTTTGCTAAAAAATTTGTACCTTAATTTGATTTTGGTTAAACGACTCCGGATATAAAGAAAATTTTAGAGAGGAGAGATGAGCATGAACCGTAATAGAATATTTTCACCTTGTATTTTATTCATGACGTTCTTCGTTCTCGGCTCAATCCTTTCAGCCAATACTCAGGAGAAAGGGTCAGAAGTGGAAACCGACCCTTTAGTCCTGAAAAAGCTTGATTGGTTTCAGGATTTGAAGTTCGGCCTGATGATGCACTGGGGACTTTACAGCCAGTGGGGCGTTGTCGAATCATGGTCCATCTGTTCTGAGGATGAGCCGTGGTGTCGAAGGAATATGGATAATTATGTTGAATACTGCAAGAAATACGAAGCTCTGAAAACGACATTCAATCCTACAAATTTTGACCCGGATAAATGGGCAAAAGCGGCCCAATATGCCGGCATGAAATATGTGGTCTTTACCACAAAGCACCATGACGGATTCTGCATGTTTGACACCAAGCAAACCGATTACAGGATAACAGCTCCTCAATGCCCTTTCCATTCCCATCCTAAGGCCAATATCGCTAAAGAAGTCTTCGATGCTTTCCGGAAAAAGGGGTTCGGCATCGGGGCCTACTTCTCCAAGCCTGATTGGCATTCTCCAGACTACTGGGCGCCGGAATGGGCGACTCCGGACAGGAATGTCAACTACCGCACAGACAGATATCCGGAACGATGGCAGAGATTTTGCGATTTTACCTATAGACAGATTGAAGAACTGATGACTGAATATGGAAATGTTGATATCCTCTGGCTGGACGGCGGCTGGGTAAGGCCCAGGCCGCAGGTCATTGATAGCGAAGGAAGGGCGAGAAAGAACCCCAAAGACCAAGACATCAATATGCCCAGAATTGCAGCTATGGCCAGGTCTCATCAGCCAGGCCTGCTCATTGTCGACCGCACAGTTTCGGGAAAATATGAAAACTACAGGACACCAGAGCAGCATATTCCAGAAAAACCTTTGGATTATGCTTGGGAAACATGCATGACGATGGGAGAGTCATGGTCTTATAAGCCTGATGACCGATACAAATCAGCCCATGAAATCATCCACTTGCTGGTGGACATAGTGGCCAAGGGTGGGAATTTTTTATTGAACATAGGCCCTGATTCGAAAGGCGAATTTGCAAAAGAAGCTTATGAACGGCTGGAAAAGATCGGCGACTGGATGAAAATCAACGGCGAGGCTATCTACAACACTCGTCCGGTCGCACCTTACAAAGAAACAAAAGTCTGTTTTACCCAGCGCAAAGATGGGACGACCTATGCCATCTATCTTGGCGATATCGACGAAATTTGCCCTCCTTCTAAGATTATTCTTTATTCCATCTGTCCTGATGAAGGAGGAGATATTGTCATGCTCGGAGTCGATGAGCCGCTGAAATGGGAGAAGGTCGGGAAAGGTGTTTTGATCTTTGTGCCTCAAAGCGCTGTTAAAAAGCTGCCGTGTGGCAGCGCCTGGGTATTCAAAATAATCAAGAAGAAAGCATAATGAATATAACATTTTTTAATAGGGGAGAAGGCGAAAATTGTAATCTGAGTCGTTATTAAATAAGATGGATGCTTGCCGCAATGAACTATTTAATAGAGCTCTCTTCCATTTTATGTGGGTTCTATGAAAAACCAATTCGGAATGGCCTCGCTCCCAATCAGGTTTTTAACGCCGTTCCCTTACCGCCCTTCTCGGCGGCTGCGGAACTCGCTTCGCTCAAACATCCCCGCCGCCCGCCAAGGCCGGGTTCCCTCGAAGGACAACGACGCTACGA
>CAZGMN010000253.1:0-4307 GCA_964526905.1 uncultured Eubacteriales bacterium | reverse complement strand
TAAATATTTTATGGAATCTTTAGAAAGTTCAACTCCCCAATACTTTTCTGGCATCCTTGAGGGATACTCCTTGTCCTTCTTTGAATTCCTTGGATGATTTAATTAATTTTTCATACAGGCCAGGTATAGAAAGGAGGTCGAGCGTTTCCTTGTTCCTTTCGATGTATTCGTCTATTAATTCGACGATGATATCATTTAATTTTTTATTTTCAAGGCTTGATATGGCCTTTAGTAAATTTTTCTTGTCTTCAGGAATACGAATCGTTGCCGTAGCCATTTGTTTCACCTCTGACGTGAGATTAATCTATTAATCGCTTTTTGTCAAATTAAAACTTGGCTATTTTCATAATAAAAAGGGGACTGTCCCCTTTTTATAAAGGGCGGCCTTTTAAAAAGACGGTCCGAACATTGAGTCTTTTATCAAGAATAACGATGTCGGCATCGTTCCCTTTTTGGAGAAAGCCTTTTTTATTCCCGATATTTAGCAATCCGGCCGGGTTTGAGGTTATGGTCGTCAGAATTTCCTGGAATGATTTTCCACTGGACTGAATCATGTTTTTTAGGCTTAAATCCAGGGAGACTGTGCTCCCGAACAGCTTTCCTTCTTGATCATATACAGCTCCGCGTTGAACTCCATAAAGTTTTGTGGCATCGGTGATGAGAATGATTTTCTCCAGCGGCTTGACTCTGGCAATCAGGCTGAGAGTCGAGGGGTGAAGATGAATGCCGTCAGCAATGACTTCGACGGAAATATCGTCGTTGAAAAGCAAGGCGCCTGCGGCTCCGGGCTCGCGGTGGAGGATTCCTTTCATCGCATTGAAGAGGTGGGTGGCGTGCCTGATTCCGGATTTTATCGCCCGCTCCATCTGGGCGAAGTCAGCATTGGTATGCCCGGCTGAAGGAATTATCCCTTGAGCGGCGAGGAAGCGGACAAAGCGCAGCCCGCCCTTGATTTCCGGAGCGACGGTCATGATTTTTATTTCTTTCTCGGCGGCTTCGATGTACTCCTTCAACTCAGCCAGGGAAGGGCGCCTTATAAATCTTTTTGGCTGTGCCCCGCATTTTTCCTTTGAGAGGTAGGGCCCTTCCAGGTTCAAGCCGAGGATCTCGGGAATGTCCTTAAAGCTTTTTTTGACCTGGATGAGGTTTTTGATGGCTCGCAACATTTGCCGATGGGAAGCGGTCATGATGGTGGGAAGAAGGGAAGTCGTCCCCTTTCTCAAATGGGCCCTTAAAGCCTTTGCCGTTGATTCTGGAGATGCGTTCATGAAATCGATATTCGCTCCGCCATGAAGATGGATGTCGATAAATCCAGGAACAGCCAGATGATTCTTGAAGGAAAATATTTTCGCTTTTTGAGGGAACTCTGCTTGGCTGATGCGGCCGACCCTTAGAATCTTTTCTCCTTTGACCAGGACCGAGCCGTTTTTTATGATTTCTCCTGGAGTGTAAATCTCGCAGTCTCTTATGATTTTGTATTCTGTCATATTTTTACTTAGCTATCGATGAGAGGCCTCAAAAATATCCTTCTTGAATTGACCCAGTAAACTCTCGGCTTCGCCTTTGGTCTTTGCTTCGGCCAACAAGCGGATGATCGGCTCGGTGTTGGAAGCCCTGATATGAAACCAGGAATCTTTAAACTGGATTTTCAAACCGTCCAGGAGAGAAATTTCCTCGCCTGAGTATTTCCTTTTGAGCTGCCTGATGAGGCGAAAGGCTTCCTCCTGAGTTCCGTCGATTTTATCTTTAATCATATAGTATTTCGGGACCTGCTCCTGCAACGCGGATATCTTCTTCCCGGATGACGCCATGGATTCCAAGATAAGACCCATGGCGGCGAAGCTGTCGCGGCAGGGATGGATGCGGGGCAGAATCACGCCCCCGTTTCCTTCGCCGGCGATGGCTGTTTTTCCTTCGAGGGCTAATATTTTTTCGACGACGTTAATCTCGCCAATTTTTGTCCTGAAGATAGGGACATTGAATTCCCTGGCGATGTCATCCATGGCCTGAGAGGTGGAGAGGTTGACCACGACTGCTCCTGGATTTTCGCTCAAGACATGCTTTGCAGCCAAGATCAAAGTCATCTCTTCTCCCAGCGCTTCTCCTCTTTCGTTGACCACAGCCAAGCGGTCGGCATCAGCATCCTGGACAAAGCCTGCGTCAGCTCCCTGGGCGACGACAGTCCGGCAGAGGCCGGTGATATTCTCTGGCAGAGGCTCGGGATGATGGGCAAAAGAGCCGTCAGGAACATCATTGATGAGTATCTTCTGGCAGCCTAAGGCCTCAAGAAACCGAGGGACAAGAACTGCGCCTGCGCCGTTGGCGCAGTCAGCCGCGACCTTGAATTTTTTGCTCCGGATCAATTCCACATTCAAGTTGAAGAGGAGCTTCCGAAGATGAGGCTTTGTCGGATTCTCCTCTGATTTTGGGAGCTTGTATTCGTTGACTCCGACCCGCGAAAACTCGCCCTGATGGTAGATGTCCAGAAATTCTTCGATTTGATGATAATTCAGGAACAACCCTTCGCCGCTGATGAATTTCATCCCATTCCATTCCATCGGGTTGTGGCTGGCGGTGACGGCGATTCCTCCTTTGGCCTCTGCTTCTTTGGTAAAGATTTGGATGGAAGGGATGGGGCAGATGCCGATTTCAATCGGCTGACAGCCCACAGAGAGAAGTCCGGAGATGATGGCCTTCTTGACCATTGTTCCTGAAACTCTTGAATCCTGGCCGACAACAATCGCTCCTCTCCCAAGGTAGGTGCCGAATGCCTGGGCAAAAGAGGATGCAAGCTGGGGAGTCAGGCTCTCGCCGATGACTCCTCTCACGCCTGAAATGCTTATCTTTAAAGACGCCGTTCTTTTCATTTGAGCAAGCTCGAGATAAAATTGATTGCCTTTTCTGCTCTTTCCTGAGCCTTGTCTTCTGAGCGGTCTTCGGCAATCACCCGGATCATCGGCTCTGTGGCTGAAGCTCTGACGTGGAGCCAACCTTCTTCGAATTCGATTTTTATTCCGTCTGAGCTGTCGATTTCATGATCGGGGAATAGCCTCCGGACTTCGTTGACAACGGAATAAACCTTCGGCGGAGGACAGTAAATTTTTTCCTTGACTCGATGATATCGGGGGAGTTCTGCAATGAATTGAGAAATCTTCTTTTTCGTTTTAGCCATGACTTCCAGAACAATGCCCATGGTCAGGAATCCGTCAAAGGCGGGCTGGAATTGAGCAATGGCTACTCCTCCGCTTCCTTCGCCCGCCATAACCGCCTCCTCGTTGAGCATCGATTGAATGGAGAAAGACTGCCCGACTCTGGTCTTCACCAGGGGGCAATTGTTTTCTTTGGCGACGTCATCAATCATAGCCGAGGTTGAATGGTTGGAGATGACAGTTCCAGGATTTTTCTTGAGGTAATAGCCGGCAATTAAAGGAAAGGTGTATTCTTCGGACAATGTCTCTCCGTCTTCGGCGACAAGAGAAACTCGGCTGACATCGCTGTTGAGGACAAAGCCGAGGTCGGCCTTGACGACCTTGGTGATTGACGCCACTTGCTGGGCATTTCTCGGACGGGGCTCTGGGTCATGGGGGAAATAGCCGTTCGGCTCGTTGTTGACAGGAATCAATTCGAAATTCAAAAAACGACTGAGCTGATCAACAATCTTCGCCCCTGCGCCGTTGCAGGGGTCGATGACGACCTTCAAGCCGGCTTTTTGGATGGAGGGGCTGTCCAGAAAATTGCTCAGGCTTTTAAAGTAAAAATCGAGATAGTCATCGGCTAATTGGATTTTGCCCATTCTCTCCGAAGAGGCTTTCTTAAACTTTCCAAGATGATAGATGTCCAAAACCTCTTCGCCCTGGAAGGCATTGAGGTAGGCGCCTTCTTGGCTGATGAAGGTCAGGGCATTCCATTTTAAGTCGTTGTGTCCGGCAGAGATGGATATGCCTCCTTTTGCCCTGAATCTTTTGACCATAGACTGCAGGATAGGAGTCGGACAGACGCCTAAGTCAACGACATCACAGCCTGTCGAGATCAATGCGGCGAGGCAGGCCGAATGGAGCATAGGGCCTGAAATCCTTGTATCCCGGGCAACAAGAACGCGCTTTGAGTTGAGATAAGTTCCGAAAGCGCAGGCGAAGTTCATGACCAAATCAGGAGTGATTGTCTCGCCGACAATGCCCCTCACGCCAGATATTCCAATCTTCAGCAGCTTCATCAAAAACCTTTTTTCATTATAATCTTTTCTTAAAAAAGGAGACAGTCCCCTTTTTAGAAGCATCTATAAATCCGTGATATGCAGAGGATCAGGC
>CAZGMN010000252.1:0-4322 GCA_964526905.1 uncultured Eubacteriales bacterium | reverse complement strand
AGTTCATCAGAGACAATGAGAAGAGAATATCAGGCTTTGCTTTGAACGCCGGTCGTGTCAGAAACCTTTGGTTTATGAAGAAAGAATAGCTCTGCTAACAGGCTTGGGCCAGCCTCAACGGTGAAGTCATCTATCACAAAAAGAGGCAGAGGGGATGAGAAAAATATCACCCTTAAAATCACCCACAGCGGCGATTGACTGCTCCTGATAAGCTGTGCCAGGCTGAAATCAAACTTGCTGCGCTGGCTGGGCAAGTTTTTCGCACCCTACATTCCCTTCTGCTCATTTTCCCCTAACAGCCAGCATTTTTATTAATGCTTTTTTCTTCTCTGCTTGGAAACCTGAATTGAGGCTTGAAGGCTCGATCCCTGAGGGCAGCTTCTCTTAAACAGGCACCAAAGGCAGAGGTCTGAGACTCTGGCCGGAAATTCCCTTGCTTCCTCGATGACCTTGATCTTTTGTAAGGTCTCCTGCCTCAAAGCCTCAAGCTGTTCTTCATTCCGGCGCGAGTCCATTTCTTTATCGAGGGCGAGAAAATGCCAGACAAGCCTCACCTCCCTGCAATTTTTGAGTTCCCGCCTTACCCATAAAGAGTACATGGCGAGCTGAGGGTCTTTATCCACTTGCTCCTGGGTTGGAAGCGTTATGTTTGTCTTGTAATCATGGATTTCATAGAGGCCGTTTCCCATATCCATCAGCCTGTCGATGCGTATGTAATATTCGTATTCTCTCTTCTCGTCCAGAAAGAGATAATCGGTAATCTCAAGGTCGACAATTCGGCCTTCTCGAAAGGGCTTGTATCTCTTGTAATAATCCTTAAGATAGGTCTCTCCTTTCTGACGATAATCTGCTGATTGAAGGTTTTCATCGACAAGGATTATTGATTCTGGCCAGCTCTTCACCCACTGGCTCATGAAAAAAGCCAGAAGTTCTTTCTTCGTCATCTTCTTTTCATACCAGATGCTTCTGTAAAGCCTCTCCAGGGCCTCATGCACCCTGGCTCCAAGAAAGGATTCGGCTGTCTCCTCTGCTTCCGGCTTTATTTTATCGATGTAGGCATATTTATACCTCAAGGGGCAGGCCTCATAGGAGATTATTCTTGAATGGCTGTAAACAGGCATCTTGAATGAAGAATAAAATTATTTGGGCGACCGGTATTTTTCAAACCAGGCCAGAAGATAGAGCTGCCGCAAAAGACGATGAGAAGGCCGGCGGAAACCATGATACTCGTCAGGCATTCTCACCAGGAGAGTATCCCTCTTCAGCATTTTTAAAGCTCGGTAGAATTCTTCACTCTGGCTGATCGGACACCTCAAATCCTCCTCGCCGGTCATAACCATTGTCGGGGTGGTGACATTCCCGGCATAATAAAGAGGCGAACGCAGGGCATATTCCATCGGGTCTTCCCACGGATATTTCTTAAATTGCCTTATGAAATGTATGCCGTCTGTCGTCCCTACGAAAGAGGACCAGTCAATGACAGGCGCCATCGAGACGGCAGCTTTGAAACGATTGGTGTGTCCGACAGTCCAGGCCGTAAGGCAGCCGCCGCCGCTTATGCCACAGACAAAAAGATTGTTCTCATCGATGAAGCCCTTGGCCAGGGCTGCATCGACGCCGGCCATCAAATCATCATAGTCCTTGCCCGGAAAAGAATATTGAATGCCATTGACAAAATCCTGACCGTAGCCTGTGCTTCCTCTCGGATTCAGATAAAGGACGGTATAGCCATTGGCAGCAAAGTTCTGCCAGTCCCAGCTGAACTGGACAGAATACATCGCCCATGGACCGCCGTGGATGTAGAGAACCATGGGGTATTTTTTATTCGGCTCGAATTCAGCAGGCTTGACCAGCCAGCCTTGCAGGTCAAGCCCGTCATAGGATTTAAAGCGCAATTCCTCAACCTCTCCCAGCTTGACACCGGCCAGGACATCTTCGTTAACATCGACAAGCTCTTTGATATTCGCCGCATTGCCGAGGTTGAATGTAACCAGGCATCCCGGTTTTTTGAAGGACGAGCGCACACTTGCCCCCTGTCCGTTTTTGGCGATGGAGAGTCCGGATAAATAATGGACGCCGCTGGTCACTTTTTTAAGTTTTCCTTCTATTGAGAGAAAAAAGAGGTTGGATTCTCCCCTCTCATTCACAAGATAATAGATTCCAGAGCCATCATCAGCCCAGACCATATCTGAAGGAGAATCAGGAAGACCGCCAGCCAGAAGGCGTTTCTGGCCTCCATCCGAATCCATGAGATAGATATTTGAAAGGCTGTAGGTGCAATTTTCTTCGTCATAGCCGGTATAGGCAATCCATTTTCCATCCGGCGAGACCCGCGCCTCCTCATCCGGTCCCTTACGGTCAGTCAACGCTTTTATCTCCAATGTTTTCAAGTCAACAGAATAAATCTCCGAATCGCCGTCCCTGTAGTCGATTCCGGGTTTACGGGTTGCGCTGAAATATATCTTTTTGCCGTCTGGAGACCATTCGGGAACGATAGGAAGGAGCGATGACTGCTGGTCAGGATAGTGAGGATTATCTTCGGCTGTTATTTGCTTGGCAGTTCCTCCGAGTTCAGCATCGATCAAAAAAATCTGCTCACAGCCCTTGGCTATAGGTCCTCTGCCGTCGTTCCTCCAGGCCAATCTGTCGATGACCACTGCCGGCTCAGCCCACTTGGCGCCTTCTGGCTTCTTCGGAAGCTTTACAGGCAGGATGGAAGCGGTATCAGGAACAAAGAGGGTGAAAGCCAGCATTTTTCCATCCGAAGACCATCTCATGTTGGCCGGAGTTGTTTCGAGATGAGTCAGTTGAGATACTTCGAGTGTATCAAACAAGAGAATATGAATCTGTGTTGTCCCGTCTCTGTCAGAGAGAAAAGCAATCTTTTTCCCGTCGGGTGACCAGACCGGAGAAAAATCCCTCCAGCTTCCGCAGGTAAGTTCCCTGATGCGGTTTCCCTCCACATCGGCTATCCAGAGGTTGCTCCTCGAGCGGTCGTTCATCTTGTCAATCCAGGTTCGGGTGAAGAGGATAGATTTTCCATCAGGTGAGATTTTGGGGCTTCCGATGGATTCCATCTCCATGAATGTCTCGCTATCGAGAAGTTTTGCGTTTTTCTTTTCTGCCAATGCTTTGCCTGGATAAGCGAGAAATAAAAGAATTTCGATGACCGTTATTTTTGCTAAAAATTTATTCATGCCAGCCGACCTCATTCATGATTTTTCAATATCTTGAATCTTAATGCGGAAATTTATAAAAAACCATTAAAAAAATTTGAATTGTTTTGCCGCAACAAAAATTTAGCGAAAAAATGGCCAGTATCTTTTTTCTATTTCATCTTGAACAAAGAATCGTCCAGGCCGGTGTTAAGGCTCACTTTTGAAATAGTGATTTTTATGTATTGCTGACCGCTGTAATAAGTGACTATGCTGTGGGCGATTATCATCCCATCGACTTTTTTATAATCGGAGTCAAATTGTTCGATTTCAACCTCACCCATCTGCGTCATCGTCTTGGCTTTGGTTTTATAAGGCAAGTAAGTTTCAGAGTCGACATAGATTGTCGCCTTGAAACCATCAGCATAAGATTCTTCGAGAACAAAGTAGTCCTTGCTTTCAATTTTTTCCTTGCCCTTATAGGCAAAAGATATTCCGTATTTTTCTGGATAGAGGCTGGAGACAAGGGGCAAAGACTCTCTCTTCAATGATGCCGCCTCCTCTCCAGAGAAGACTTCAGTCGCAAATGTCTGTTGGTTAGTCCCCCAGGCTGTTTGTCCATCGTAAGCTTGGGTGACAATAAAGCCCATGACTTCAACATTTGTCCGCCTCTTGTCCGGCTCTTTCTTGTAGACGGTCACTGTTCCGGTCATGCCCTGCTGGACGATCTCTATATTGCCAGATAGAGTCATGTCCTTGACACTCTCTAAGGCTTTTTTCCCGCCTTGAACTTCGACCATCTTCTTCAAGATTTCCTGGGCTGTCTGAGCGAAGAGAGGATAGGCTGCTATGATTAAGAGAAAGACGCATAAAATTGAAAGTGAAAAAATTCTTTTCATATTTTTCTCCTTTCTTTCATTTCTCTATTCTTTTCGCTAATTTTGAAAAATTTATCATCTTCGCTATCATACGGCTTTTAGATAAAAAAGTCTAAAAAATCTATCCCTTTCATATCTTAAAGACTTTATTAACGGTGGATATCGATTCCGGGAAAAGTTCATCAAAGCTGATATATCTCCATTCGGCATTTTGAATCTTCCAGAAGCCGTTCGTTTTTCGTAATTTCATCTTCAAGCGGTAACTATCCGTTGAAAGCCTGATCAGCTT
>CAZGMN010000251.1:0-4341 GCA_964526905.1 uncultured Eubacteriales bacterium | reverse complement strand
ACTTATAGCAATTTCAGCAAGTTAGCTCAAATCCCTAAATCAGATTCGTAATCAGTAGGTCGAGGGTTCGAATCCCCCCGCTGGCTCTCCAGCTATATAAGAGACGTTCTCTTCTCAAAGCAAAAAAATTCTGATTGTCAATAAAAAGAATTTTTTTGGATGAGGATTGGAACGTCTTTTGCTTTAAGACCCTATAAGCGAGAAATCCTATTTTTCTCTCCGAGCTATCTTCTGGGGAAAGGGTTAAAGGCGACTTTTGTATAGCCTTGGGGAAGGTCGTATGTTCCTGCTGGAGGGTCTTTTTTCTCCACAGATAGCACTTCTTCTTGGGATTTTGTCTCGGCGCCCATCATCGTTACCGAAGTTTTTGTGAGCACAGGGTAGCCGTCTATTTTCTGGAACTCATCAATCATGGATTTAAAGACGGGACTCAGCAACAGACTTTCATCGCGGAACTTTTTATAGATGTCCATATCGATTCCAGGGTCTTTTGAAGTCCATAATTCCATCGTCATCGGCATGCTCATTCCCATCATCGAGATTGATATTTCGCCAAGGTACTTGTTGCAGTTCCATTCCTTAATCTTTTGAGTCTCGCCAGTATCTTTGACAGTTGCCGTAACTTGCATCATCTGCAGCATTTGTTGCGCCTCAGCAGGCAGAATTTTTTCAATGTCTACGGGCAAATCAATCTCAGAGTAGGTTTTATCTTTATTGTTGATTATATAGATTTTATTGAGGTCAAGCCTGGCAAGAGTTGAAGTATCACCTGTGTCCTCTCTCATTTTGTCATTTGTCATCCATAAAATTCCCTGTTCATCCTTGGCAGGTTGAACCTGGCCCATCATCACCACTTCGTCTGTATGTTTTTTCTTTGTGACCAGGATGTCAGCCTTTGCCAGAATGGGGTAGAGAAAGACGATAAGGGCGAAGAGAGAAGCTGCAATCCCGAATGTTTTTTTCATCTTAAAATTCCTCCTTAGAAATCTCTGCTTAATTTATCTCATTTTTGTCGTAAAAGCAATATGTGCGGTTCATGTCTCTTGCCATAGGCTAATTTGAGCCGACTTTTATGATTTTAGGGAGAAAGACCACATTGGTCACAGGGCGAGAGTTTATACCCTCCGAGAAGCTGGAGACATAAAAAATTTTTTGACATTTTGGCAGTTGCTTCATTATAATGAATATGCTGGCTGGAGAGGGATCCTCCTTAGCCCCGCTTCCTTTTCCAAACCTTGGCTCCTCGACAGCCAGCGCCTTTTTTTCAAATCTTTTTTCTTTTACTTTTTCTTGGAACGCTCCTTGAGGTGGTCTTTCATCTTGAGATAGGAAATTCCTTGTTCCAGCCACTCCGGCGCAGGTTTTTTTAGGAGATGATGGTCGAAGAACTCGCGCATTCTGACCGTATAATCTTCCTGATTAACAGGCTTTCTCAAGCCATGGTCTTCGCCCTTATATTGAAGCATGACCACTACTTTGCCAAGGCGTCTCAGAGTGTTGAAATACTCGATACCCTGGTTCCAGTCCACTGCGCCGTCCTTATCATTATGGAGGATAAGCAGCGGGGCTTTGACATTTTTGGCAAAATAGACAGGAGAATTCCTGATGTAGGCTTCCAGGTTTTCCAGATAGCTGCCCTTGAAGCGTCCCTGGCTGCTTTCGAAGATGGGCTGGTTTGCCGAGCCAGTGCTCCAGTAGATGGAACTGTACATGCTGATCATATCCGTCAGGGGTGCTCCGGCCACGGCTGCTTTAAAGATATCAGTCTGGGTAACCAGAAAAGCGGTCTGGTAGCCTCCCCATGAATGGCCGTGGATGGCCACTCTGTCCTTGTCCACCACTCCGCTGGCTATGGCCGCCTCGACAGCGGGACAAACGCACCAGACTGCCGACATGCCAGGGTCATTCACTGTATAGACGATATCGGGCATCAAGACTGCATAACCCCGGCTGTTGTAAACGGATTTATTGAACCCATTGGCTGATGGAGTGAAATAGCGGTTGAGGTTCTGGGAGAGCTTTTCATAGATATAAACGATTGTCGGGTAGCTTTTTCCTTTTTCATAATTTGCCGGCAGGAAGAGAGCCGCCTGAAGTTTTTGACCTTTGGCACTGCTGTAGTCGACAAGAAGCGACCCGCTCGACCAGAGAAAGTCCTTCTGTTGAGGGTTGGCTTCAGTAATTTTCTGCCCTTTCTCCAGAGAGGCGGTTGTCAGGAAATAATCAGGATAATCCTTGTATGTCTCTCTGGTGTAGAGATAAACTTCGGCCTTCTTGGCTTTAATAAGCCTTGAAAAAAGTGCATCATCCCAAAGGAGCATTCTGGCCGGTGCTTTTCCTTTCTCTACGACCGCCACCCCTCCTTTTTTGGTCTTTTCCCCATATGCTGAAAAATAGACAGGGCCGGAAAGGTCTATGCCTTTTTCCTCAGGGTCGAGCCTGAAGCGGCGTTCGTAGCGAATACCCTCTTTTTTTCCGTTAACGGTCAGGCTCACACCTTTTCCGCCATGCACCGGGACATTCCAGACATCCCAGTTATCGTAGAGGAGGACAGAGACTCCGTCTTTCACCCATCCTATAGGCCGGATAGGAGGTTTGACCACGTTGTGGTCGTCCTCTTCATCAATAAAAGAAGTGGGGACGTCCTTGGTGATGTTGTATTTTTTGCCTGTTGCCATTTCATAGGCGTAATAATGGCCGTCGTCATAATAAAGAAAATGGCTTCCCTCAGGGGAGGGTCCAAAATACCAGCGGCATTTTTTTAGAGCAAGCTGGCGAGCTCCTGTATTGAGGTCGATAATGTAAATATCCTGATAGCGTTGTCCGTCGAGGTTCGCCGTGAGTTCGTATTCGCGGTTATCAAAGCCGATCGCCCAGCGCTCTTTGGGTGCAGATACAACATTTCTTAACTCATCATCAGCAAGCCTTAGAAACTTTTTTTCTTGGGGATGATAGATGCAGAGATAGCTGTAGTTTTCGTCCGTTTTCTCCTGAACCTGCTGCATGGGCTGAAGCCTTTTGTCCATCCAATGCCAGATGACAAGCTCAGGCAGTTCTTCCTCTTCATCCTTTTTTTCTTCTTTAGCAGGCTCCTCAGCTTTCTCGGCTATCTCCTTGGGCTTTTCCTTATCTTTATCTTTCCCCTTTTCCTCCTTCTTCTTTGCTTGATGGATACCGAAAAGGATTCCACTCAGGTCTTCAGTCCATGCCGGAGCTCTGTTCGGGCTTATGGTCATTCCTTCCGGGAAATTCTTGTCTTCCTTGGGTTCGTAAATAGTTTTTTGGGGAGATAAGGAGGAGAAGTTGCTGAAGCCGACGAGGCTATAGAGTTTATCTTCAAAATTCTTATCTTCTTTTCCTTTGAGAGCTGCCAGGCCGTCTCCTTTTTCTGTCCAATTCAGGCTTTTATAGACAGCTTTGTCATTGTCGAGAGAGAGAACAACTCCCGTGGTCATGTTCCGAATCTGGATTCCATTGCCGCTCATTTCCTTGGCGTCAACAATCCAGGCCAGCCATCGACCTTTTTTGTCAAAAGCAAACTCAGAGACATTTCCGATATTCAGCTCCTTGGAGGAGGCAAGCTCATGCAGGATCAGGTCCGAGCCGTTCCATTTTTCCTTCTCCTGGCCTTCTGCCGGATATTTAAGAAGAGCAATCCAGGAAGGATTCTCTCCTGAGAACGAAAAATTTTTGACCTTCTCGAATTCGAGCTTCTCGCCTGAAGAGAGGCTTAAGACTTCGACTTTGTTGTAGGCTTTCTTCTTCTGTTTCTGAAGCATTTTTGCCTCTTTCTCTTTGGGATAGACTGTATAAGCCACCCATTGAGAATCTTCAGAGAAGGCGATGTCTGCGGAAAATGAAGCCCGGGGAGATTCGCCGGCCGGAGACTTATATTCTTTGTCTCCTTTTGTTGCTTTAATGATGACTTCGCTGTCCCCTTTGTTCGGAGAGAGCCTGTAGGCAAACCACAGCCCATCATTGGACAGAACAGCGGTGCGGATGCTCTTCCAGGCAAGGATGTCCTCGAGCTCGATTGGCCTTGGCTGGGAAGCTGTGGATTTCTCCTGAAGAGAAAAGACCGGCAGAGCCAAGAAAATCCAGAGAAGGATAATCAAAGTTATTCTTGCTTTTTTCATCGCTGCTTACCTCCTTTTTAATCTCAAAGTGTAATAAAGATAAAAAAACAGAGCGTAAAAGTCAAAAAGAATAAAGTCATTGATCAGGCTGGGTGTCTCGAAAACACGCAGGCTTTGCTCTCCTCTTCCTTCGGTCGAGGGACCATGCCAGCTCAGCCTTCAAACGGTTTTCTTAAACACCCAGCCTGATCAATTTAAGTTGAGG
>CAZGMN010000250.1:0-4377 GCA_964526905.1 uncultured Eubacteriales bacterium | reverse complement strand
GAATAAGCCAGAGCAGGAATTTCATTTTCTTCTTTATTTCTTGATGCCAAGCAAATCCAGCATAAAGGCGTACTCCAAGGAAACCAGGCGATACCTCTTGAACCTGCCTGAGACTCCTCCGTGGCCTGCCTCCATCTCGGTATGAAGGAGGAGGATATTTTTGTCTTTTTTCAAAGTTCTAAGCTTGGCCACCCACTTGGCCGGCTCCCAGTACTGAACTTGAGAGTCTTGAAGCCCGGTTGTGACCAGCATCGCCGGATAGTGCTTCGCTTCGACATTATCGTACGGCGAATAGGAAATCATGTAATTATAATAATCTTTATTATTGGGATTTCCCCATTCATCATATTCAGCGGTTGTCAGCGGGACGCTGGGATCAAGCATGGTGGTGACAACATCCACCCAGGGCACGGCGGCAATGACACCTTTGAAGAGGTCTGGCCGCATGTTGACCACAGCGCCCATCAGCAAGCCGCCAGCGCTTCCTCCCATGGCAAAGAGCTTTTCGGGATTGGTGAATTTCTCGGCAATCAGGTATTCCGCGCAGGCGATGAAGTCGGTGAAGGTGTTTTTCTTCTTGAACAATTTTCCGTCTTCATACCAGTAGCGCCCCATCTCCTGCCCGCCGCGGATGTGAGCTATGGCATAGACAAAGCCGCGGTCGAGGAGGCTGAGGCGCACAGAGCTGAAGCTTGGGTCCGTGCTTGAGCCGTATGAGCCGTATCCATAAAGAAGCAGAGGATTATTCCCGTTCTTCTTAAGCCCTTTCCTGTAAACCAGAGAAATTGGGATTCTTACGTTATCTTTGGCTGTGGCATAGAGTCTTTCAGTATGGTAATTGTCAGGCTTGAAATCGCCCAGGACTTCTTCTTGCTTCAAGAGCTTCTTCTCTTTTGTGTTCATATTATAATCATAGATAGAGTTGGGAGTGGTCAGCGAGGTGTAAGCATAGCGCAGTAAGTCAGTATCGAATTCGCGGTTTTGGCTGATATAGGCTGTGTAGGTCTCCTCTCCGAAATCGAGATAATGCTCCTCCTTGGGCTCCCACTTGATGACTCGAAGTTGTGTCAGCCCGTTTTTTCGCTCGCTGACGACAAGAAAGTTTTTAAAGATTTCAAACCCCTCCAGAAGAACATCGCTGCGGTGAGGGATGACTTCAATCCAATTTTCTTTGGTTGTTTTATCGACAGGGGTTTCCATCAGCCTGAAGTTCTTTGCCTGATAGTTTGTCTGGATATAAAACTTGTCCTGGTAATGGTCTACGGAATATTCAAGGTCTTTTTCCCTGGGCTCGAAAATTTTGAACTCGCCTTCAGGCTTATCAGCATCAAGATAGCGGAATTCGCCGGAAAGCGTGCTATTAGAGATGATGAATATGTATTTTTTTGATTTCGTTTTATAAGCGAAGGCCTCAAACGTTACGTCTTTTTCGTGGAAAATTTCCTTGTCGCGCGAGACATCTGATCCAAGCACATGCTTGAATATTTTAAAGGGGCGCAGGGTTTCATCTTTGAGGGCATAAAAAACAGTCTTGTTATCGTTTGCCCAGGCAGCTTGACCGGTCGTGTTTGGAATCTCGTCGTTGAGGATCTCCCCTGTCTTCAGGTTTTTGAAATGGATGGTGTATTTTCTTCGGCTGACCGTGTCAACGCCAAAGGCGATGAGGCTGTTGTCGGAGCTGACGGTTAAGCCGGCGACGCTATAATAAGCATAGCCTTTAGCCATATCGTTGACGTTCAGCAAGATTTCTTCTGGCGCGTCCAAGCTTCGCTGCTTGCGGCAATAAATGGGATATTCATTGCCCGTCTCGAAGCGAGCGTAATAATAATAGCCTTGGTCTCGATAGGGCACAGACATATCTGTCTGCTTAATTCTGCCCAAAATCTCGTTATAGAGCTTCTCCTGAAGGGCCTCGGTAGGCTTCATGATTTTGTTTAAATATTCGTTTTCTGCTTTTAGATATTCGAGAACCTTAGGGTTGTCCCTCTGGTTAAGCCAGTAGTAATTGTCGATGCGGGTCTGGCCGTGAATGGTCAGCTCTTTTGGCATGACCTCTGCGACCGGGGGCTTTATTCCCTCTGGTGCTTTTTGAGCCTTTGAACAGCTCCAGAAAAATAAGGATATGGAAAGAATTATGGCAAAACAAAATAAGGTTCTCAGGAACCTAAATTCAGAGTTGCGAAATTTCGGATTTTTCATTTTTTTCTCCTTTCCTCTCCCTATTACCACTGGAAAAAAGCAAAGTCAAATTTAGAAAAAGGGACAGTCCCCTTTTTTAATATCCCCTTTTTTAGTTTCTTATTCGGCTCGCTCTTCCATGTAGTCTACATACAATTGATTGAGGTCTTCGCCTTCGAGCTCTTTTTTGGTCTTCAGCATGACCAGCTTGCCTTTCAGCATGAAGGCGACTCTGTCGGCGATGAGCTTTGCGCGGAAGATGTCGTGGCTGGACATGAATATCGATTTTCCTTTGTCGCGAAGTTCCAGAAGCAGCTTCAGGAACTCCTGGCCAGACTTTGGGTCAAGACCGGCCGTCGGCTCGTCGAGAATAATATTCGGCGCATCCTTGACCATGGCAATGGCGATGCCCAGTTTCTGGCGCATTCCTTTGGAATACTTTTTTGTCCGCATATTGAACGCTTCTTCCTGTAATCCAACCCGCTTGAGCACTTGGGCATAATCGGTTTTGGTCAGATTCCTCTTCCCGGCCAGCCTGGCAAAATAATTCATATTCTGAAAGGCTGTAAAATTATCATAGAGCATCACATTTTCAGAGACAAAAGAAACATAGTCCTTTGATTTCAAGGGCTCCTTGACCACGTCCACTCCTTCAATCAGGACAGTGCCTTCAGTGGGAGGAATGAACCCCAGGAAAATATTGATGGTTGTTGTCTTTCCCGCACCGTTTGCCCCAAACATACAGAATATCTCTCCGGGCTCGACTTTAAAATTCAGATGGTCGACGGCCAAAAGCCCGTCTTCATATCTTTTTGTAAGGTCTTTTGTTTCTAGCATCTTAACCTCTCATTCATTTCATTTCATATTCTCGGTCATTCGAATCCATTCTCCTTCAGCGCACATCATACCTGATAAAGGAGACGTAGGAGCCGACAAAAAAGAGAATGATCAAGAAAACCATCAGGGCCAAATCAGGAAGCATTCTGATTACAGATTCACTGAGCCTTTCAGGCTTAAACTCGAACTGAGGCATATCATTCAATTCAGGCTTTGGCTGCTCCCCTCCTATATTATAAGTCCTCATCATCTTAGCATTGACCCATTTGGTGAATATCGGCTTGTATGTTTTTATCGCATTGAGGAAGCGCTCATGCTCATTTATTCCGGTGCGGGCAAGGCTCATGCAGCTGAACATCAAGGCCGAGGCAGGAGAGATTCGTGAGAAGTTCACGGCAAGATTTTGCTGCCCTTGCATCTTGAGCTGATAATCGCGCTCGATGGCGGCGTTTTTCTCATCGATTTTAGCCGTCAAACTTTGCTGAATATCTTCTGCCCATTTTTTTACATCCTCGTTCCACTTGGCGATTTCCTCTTTTTTCTCTGGCCTGGGATGTTCTCTAAAAAATTTTTGTTGTTCTGAGAACGATTCCTTTTGAATCTCCTGGAGATAGGCGTCCTTTTGAGCCGTGATCTCGTGAACAGAGGGAATGGGGTTGATTCGGGCAGCAGTGATAACTGCTGCTTTGGGGATGATGGTCACAAAAGTCACCCAGACAAAAAGCAAGATTAAGAAACTCGTCGAAGACCTTGATGTTCTGGTGGAGACAAAGAGCCCGAGTGTGAAGAACACGGATAGATAAAAAAGAAACATGACGCAAATCAAGCCAATCCTGCCCCAGTCGTCGCCGGAAAGAGAGACATTGGGATAAATCAATAAGATTAAAAGGCTGAGCACCAAGGGAATGACCAGAGGAATCAGGAGGCTGATAAAGCCGCCAATGGCTTTTCCCAAAATCAGCCTGTCTCTTGGAACGCGGTTGGAGAGGGCAAGCTTTAATGTCCCTCTCTCTTTCTCCCCGACGATGGCGTCATAAGTGAAAAGAATGGCAAACAGGCTGAGGACTATCTTGACGATGAAGCTCAGGTCAAGAGCGCCGAATACGGCGAAGACAGGATTGCTGCTGTATTTGGAATCGACCAGGCTCGGGTCATAAGCGATGTTGACAGTAGCAACCCGGCCTACGGCTTCCTGGACGCCGCTGACGACTGTGCTTAAAACCTGAGGTCTCTTGTTAATCTTCGTCCCGGTTCCGGCAAGAGTAACATAGTTGGGCTGGCTCTCGAGGTTCTTCTTGTTCAGGGCTATGGCCGCGCTGAATTCCTTCTGCTCGGCAAGATAGCTGTTAATCCCGGTGTAAA
>CAZGMN010000249.1:0-4408 GCA_964526905.1 uncultured Eubacteriales bacterium | reverse complement strand
GTTATATATAATATGTTGAGAAGGGGAAAGCCCCATGTTGAAGATTGATGGTCTCCATAAAAGTTTTGGGAAGAAGAAAGCTGTGGACGATGCATCTTTTGAAATTGAAAAAGGGAAGATCACCGGCTTCTTGGGTCCTAACGGCGCCGGGAAAACGACGACGATAAACATACTTTTGGGGCTCATCCGAAGAGATGGCGGACGCATAGAGCTCGACGGCAGAGAGATTCAGGAGACAAAGGACCTAAAATTTTTGCTCAGGATTGGTTCCATTCTGGAATTGCCCTCTTTTTATCCTCATCTCACGGCCAGAGAGAATCTCAGGCTGCTCTCGTTGGTCGGCCACTCTGAAATCAACGAAGGAAAAATAGAAAATCTCTTGAACATGGTCGATCTTCAAGAAGAGAAAGATGATCCGCTTAAAACCTTTTCATTCGGCATGAAACAAAAATTGGCCATCGCTCATGCCCTGCTGAATGAACCGGAGCTCTTGATTCTGGATGAGCCCTTCAACGGGCTGGACCCGAATTCCATAGACCATCTGAACAAGATTCTTAAAGACTATACAAAAAATAACGGGACAATTTTTATCTCCAGCCACATTCTGAGCGAGGTCGAAGACCTTTGTGAGCAGATTGTTCTTATCAACAAAGGAAGGATTATTCTTAAAGAAGATCTAAAATCACTGACTTCCCAGAATACTCTGAAAGAGATTTATTTGAGATTGACTGCAGATGAGAGCCGCTGACATTTTCAAAGCCGAATTGACAATTTATAAGAAGAGTATTCTAGCCAGAGCGTTCTGGCTCATAACTTTTCTCCTGGCTTTGGTCTTCGGCTTCATCATCTTTCATTCATCTTCTTTCTCTGGGCCTTTGAGCTTCTTGGCTCTGATGAAAGGCTATGAAAATGGTTTTAACTTTTCTCTCAGCCTGACTTCCTCCACTTACAATATCATCATCTTTCTCATCATCATCTTAGCGAGCACGGCCATCTCTGATGAGGCGCAAAAAGGCACGCTGAAAACAATCTTGGTCAACAGGGTCAAGCGAAGAGATTTCATCGTAGGCAAGGCTTCCTTTCTTCTGGTTTTTTTCATGTCCCTGCTCGGAGTCATCTTTATCCTGAGTTTGGCCGCGGGAGGCATTTTATTCGGCTTGGGTGATATTTCTGAAAAAGGCTATCTGATCCATGCTCGGCTCGATTTATTTTTGAACTGTTTTCTTTCCCTATTTCTCATCTCCTTCCCCGTTTTTGCTCTCATCAATTTGTGTCTCTTCTTCTCTGTGCTTTTTAACAACAGCCTCTTGTCTTTTCTTTCCAGTCTTGGACTAAATTTCATCTTCTATATTTTTACAGAACTCAATTTTTATAAATATCTGTTTTTGACAAGCTATCTGTCCTTTCCCTTAAAAAATGTCCAGAAGATGGCTCAGGGGCTGCCTCTCATCTGGAGTCCGAAGTTAGAATACATGCTCATCGCCACTCTGCTTTATGCTCTGGGCTTCCTCCTTCTGGCTGTTGTTTGTTTTAATAAGAAGGAAATAACGTGAAGAAATATATTTTATTGATTATAGGACTTTCCCTCTCGCTGATTTTAAAAGCTTCCTCAGATTTTTCAAATATTTTCAATAGATTTGAGATGAAGTTTGATAAGCTGATAGAGGATATCTTTTTTGAAGACCTCAACAACGATCAATTGAAAGAAATCTTAGTCCTCACTAAGGATGAAAATAAAAAAAAGAAGCTGCATCTTTTCTTTCAAAGTAAAAATGGATTCAATTCTCTTGCCAGCCAGACTATCAATTTTGATGAAAATGCTGTCATTTTTGACATAGGAAATGCAACCAGTCGCTATCCGGGTGAGGAGATTGTTTACCTGACCCCTACGAGTTTAAGGTATTATCATTTCGAGGGAGAAATTTATCATCCGGAGCCTGAGGAGCTCGCCAACGTTTCATCAATTTTTCAATCCCCTTCTCCAGAGAGTCCGGTGCGGTCCAGGCTCGTCTGGGATATGAACCATGACCGCCTGAGCCATATCCTTATTCCTGTCTCAAGTTATCTTCTGCTCCTCTCCCCGGATCAGGATGAAAAATACAGCATCAGCCAGAAAATCCATCTTGAAACCACTTTTGTCACCCAATCTCGTTTAAAAGCTCTCGCAGATACAGAATTTTTTGAAAATTTCTCCCAAAAAGTCACAATCTATGTGCCGCTGATTTGCCTCGAAGATTTCAATGGAGACCAACGCCAAGACATCGTTTCCCTCTTCAAGGAAGAGCTTAAGGTCTTTTATCAAAATGAAAGAAGGGAATTTTCAGAAGAGCCTGATTTTGCCCTCGACCTCGGAATTCTGACCGAGGAAGAAAAGCAGAATCCTTCAGCCCCCTTTTACAAGGTTTTTGCCACGGATGTCGACAACGACGGATTAATAGACATCGTGGTTTCCAAAGCTCAGATTAAAACGACAACGAGCTTAAGCAAAATTTATACCTATCTGAATAAGAAGGGAAAGATCAGCTTAACTCCGGACCAGATATTGGTCAACGACAGCTCTTTTGGCACGCCTGAAGTCCTCGACGTCGACGGAGACCAGCACAAAGATCTCGTTATTTCTGAAATAAAAATGGGAATCTTCCAGATTTTTAAGATGCTCTTGACTAAAAAGCTGAGCTACGAAGATGCCATTTATTTGGGACAGAAGGGCCAATATCCCTCCCTTCCAGCTGCCAGGGTTAAGTCTAAAGTCATCTTCGATTTCGATAATCCGCAGAAAAGGCCTGAAGGAGATATTGCCTATTTTTCGGGCGACTTCAACAGAGATGGAATTAAAGATATTTTGAGGAGAGTCGACGGAAAAAATGAGCTCATCATCTATCTTGGAAGGCTTGAGAAAAAGAAAATCAGCTTTGCCGAGACGCCTGCCTATAGAGTCCATGAAGAATTGTCTTCAGGAATCCTCATCGAAGACCTAAACAATGACCGTTTATCCGATATCATTTTTGATTTCAGAAGGGAAAAGAAAAAAATGTTGGTCTTATTTCTCTCGAAATGATTAGACGAGTGATCTCGCTTTCTCTTTTTATTGTCTGTGTTATTCAGCTTTACTCTCAGGAGAATGCCCAGGTTATTTCCAATATTATAGTCTATGGAAATAAGCGGACGAGAGAGGAAGTCATCCGCAAGACGCTCAACCTTAAAAAAGGCCAAGCCTTCCGTCCTGAAATCATTGAGATGAGTAGAAAAAGATTGCTCAAATTGAATTTATTTTCTGTTGTCGAAATCGAAGCAAAAAAGAGCGATAGAGGCATGGACCTTTTTGTTTTGGTGAAAGAGCGTCCTTCCTTCTTTTTTGAGTTCACTTCTGATTACTCGAGTGAAATCTACAATTATTTTTTAGGAATGAAGACGGGCTTAAGAACTCTCTGGGGGAAGAACCAGGAATTATGGCTTGCGGCCACAATCGGAAATTCAAAGAAATTGGGGATTGGTTACGAGAACCGCTACCGCCTCGATTTTTTCTGGGGCCTGAGTCTGGAGAATATCTGGTATGAAAATAAATTTTTTGATTTTAAAGAAAGCAGATTGACGGGAAAGATATTTGCCGGGAAGAGAATTAGCCGTTTTGAAACCAATCTCTGGGCTGACTACGAGAGAGTTCAAATCCATTGGGGAGCTTCCTCGAGCCAAAATTCTGAAGAGCTCTATAAGTCAGGAATCCAAATTTCTTACGACGGCAAAGACTGGAAGCTCTTTCCCTCCAAGGGAATATTTGCCCAATCAGGATTTTACAAGGCCTTCAATGGAAAGATGAGAACCGTCTATAACAGGTACTCCTTCGAATTCAGCTCATTTTTTTCTCTATGGAAAGGCCATGTCCTCTCCTTGGACCTGAAGAGCACGATTTCCGAGAAAGATGTTCCTCTTTATGACCGCCTCTATTTTGGAGGGGCGAATACGCTCAGAGGATATTCCAGGTGGACGGATTCCGGGAATAATTCTGTGGTGTTGACAGCCGAATACCGTCTTCCCGGCAGCTTGAAAAGGAATCCCCTGGAAAAATCCACAACCGGTTCAGCCCTTTATCTTTTTTCAGATGTGGGCTCCCTTACAGAGAAGAGGGAAGACTTGCGCTTTAAAAATTTCAAGAGCGATTTTGGGGTAGGATTCTTCTGGGTCATCATGGATATTTCCAAATTAAGAATTGATCTGAGCCTGACTCCCAAAGTCCGCTTTGTCATCGGCTCAGACTGGAAGTTCTAATCAGCTAAAAAGTTAAGATTTCAACTTTTTTTTTATCTGTGAGCAAATGCCGTGGAGCATGTTCAATTCCCACTCCGTCAGCCCGGACCTGCCGATAAGATGCTTCAGGTTCAACAAGATTTTAGCCTCGAGGTCTTTATTC
>CAZGMN010000248.1:0-4425 GCA_964526905.1 uncultured Eubacteriales bacterium | reverse complement strand
TCCTTATACCGGAAGCAATCCAGGGTATGGTCGTTGACCAGACCTACGGCCTGCATGAAGGCATAGCAGATTGTCGAGCCAACGAATTTGAATCCTCTCCGGATTAAATCTTTGCTCATCGCCTCCGATTCTTGAGTCTTTGAGGGTATATCTTTTACCGATTTCCAGGCGTTTTTCTTTTGTTTTCCGCCGACAAACTTCCAGATATAGGCGTCGAAGCTTCCGAATTCTTTTTGAACTTTCAAGAATGCCCTGGCATTCTCGATGGCTGCTTGGATTTTGAGCCGGTTGCGGATGATTCCTTTGTTGGAGAGAAGCTCAGATATTTTCTTTTTATCATAGTTGGCTATCTTCCTGGCATCAAAATTATCGAAGGCTCGTCTAAAATTCTCACGCTTCCTGAGAATGGTCAGCCAGCTTAATCCCGCCTGCATTCCCTCCAGGATAAGAAACTCGAACAGCTCCCGCTCGTCATGCTTGGGGGCTCCCCATTCACGGTCGTGGTACTCAAGGTAGAGAGGGACATCCGGAACCTATTGGCATCTCTTTATCATTCTCGCTCCTGATGCTTATGAACCTATGGAGTGGATGAAAAATATATTTTTCTTATCGTGCATTGCTTTTTTTACATATTTTTTGACTTTTGTTCAATAAGAATATGAAGCGTTGTTTTCTTTTTTCTCTCGTTGGCTATAATATGAAGGCTCAATAATCTTATAAAGGAGGCTTGCCTTGAAAAGAGTCATCGGTGTTTTGATTCTGGTCTTTCTCCTGGTTTCTCCCACTCTCTCCCAATCTAAATCCAAAACAGATAAAGTTGCCTTCGATGCTCAGGCAGCATGGAGCTACATAAAAATTCTGTCTTCGGAATCGATGTTGGGACGAGAAAGCGGGGAGCCCAGCGCGACAATGTCTGAAGAATACATTGCCTCAAAGCTCAAAGAATGGGGTCTGGAACCGGCCGGAGACAACGGCACCTATTTCCAGAATTTCAGCATCGAGCATGGGCACATCGAAGAAGGTGTTAAGCTGGAGATCATTACCGAGAGAGAAAGGAGAGATTTCTATTACGGTGAGGACTGGCGGCTCCAGAGCTATTCCGGTTCAGGGAATTTCACGGCAGAGATTATCTTTGTCGGATATGGAATCCAAGCGCCTGAAAAAAACTATGATGACTATGCTGGAGTCGATGTTAAAGGAAAGATTGTCGTTTTGGCAACAGGCGCCCCTCAGAAAATCGCAAGAGAGCTGGGCGAAGCGGCGGATATGGACAAGAGAGTCGAAGCCGCTCAGAAGCTCGGCGCTCGGGGAATGATGACCTTCACGCCAAGGGCATTCGGCCAGGCCGCACCTCAGGAAGCTTTCTTTCGGACGGAAATCAAGAAAGAGCTCTACAAGCCTGATTTTGTAATGCTTTCCACGACCGAGGATAGAGTGGCAAACTTCATCTTCAAGGACTTGGCTGCAGACCTTCGCCCGCTCCTGAGGGAGATTGACACAAGCGGCAAGCCACAACCGCTGGCCACGGGCGTCAAAGCTTTCGTCGCCGTTAACTCCATTTTTGACGAGAAGAGGCCGACCAGGAATGTCTTGGCCAAGATAACCGGCAGCGATAAATCTTTAAAGGATGAGTTTGTCGTCATCGGTGCCCATATGGACCACCTGGGAGTCAATCCGCTGGGAGAGGTGATGAACGGTGCCAACGACAATGCCTCAGGCTCGGCAGTCGTCATGGAGATTGCCCGCGTGATGATGCTCAATCGAGCCAAGCCAAAGAGGACCGTAATCTTCGGCCTCTGGGCTGGAGAGGAACAGGGCCTCTTGGGTTCAGAGTACTATGCCGACCATCCTCTCTATCCCGTAGAAAAGACCATCGCCTACATCAACATGGACATGGTCGGCCAGGGAAGCGGAAAGATCGGCTTTAGCGGCATTTACTATGGGCCTCAAATCTGGGAGCTTCTCCAGCAGAGGCTTAACAAAGAGCTTGTCGAAAGCGTCAATCCCAGCCGCGGCGGGCCTGGCGGCTCTGACCATACTCCGTTTTTAGAAAAGGGAGTCCCTGCATTTTTCATGATCACTCAGGGGTCGGTCAAATACCATACCAGCCGTGATGATTCCGACTTGATCAAACCCGAGATGCTGAAGAAGACAGGGGATTTTGTTTATGCTGCGGTCGATGTTCTTGCCTCCGAGCTTGGAGATTTCCTGCTCCCGCTGCGGCAGGAGACCTATCTCCTAAAATATCAGAACCTGATTAACTACAGGTTCAATCCGGTGACCGAGTATATTACTAATCATGGAGATGCCAAGGATTCCCACGTAGATTTGCAGCTATCGGTCATCGAAGAGAAAGAGGGCTTGGAAGGCGATGCGCTCAGGGCGGATATTATCAACAACCTCCTCGATTTGCCGGAAAAGATAAAGGCGACCAAGGGCCTTTCTGCTTTCAGCTCTTCTTCCCGTCTTTCGATGGATGTCCGGCAGGGAAAGACGACGCTCATGGTCGGTCTCAAGGGCATCCGCTCCTTTAGTGATAACCTGAAGTGGGCGGAGGTTCTGGCCAAGCAGGGAGTTTATTATGTCCTGGTCGATGACCCCTCTTTTCTCTTCGACGAGAAAGGATTGACCGAGGCAGGGAAGAAGACCATCGAAGCCTTGAATTCAAGCGGGCTTCTGCTGCTTGTCAAAGGAGCAAATGCTTCTCAGGCCAAGGAGCTTTTGACAGCCTCCAAGAAGCCTCTGCTTCTGCTCGAAAGGAACTTGCCTGACCAGGAAGTTATGAAACTCATCAAGGAGAAAGAGTCTGCCCTGGGGCTCATCATGGGCAGCGGAGAGGAGCCAAGTGCTTACTTCAAGAAACTCGATGAAGCGATGAAGGCCGTAGGGATAGAGTCCATTGCCATCGTCAATGAGAAGTGTTTGTATGGAAAGGAAACAAAAGAGCAGATGCTCAAGGTGATTACCGAGATGTTGAAGGAGAAACGCAAAGGCATGCTTTTATCCAATTTCTTTTCTTTGACTTTTCTCAGGGTCTTGAACAAGGTCAGGACTCCTGAAGCTCAGCCGGCCATGCCCTTTATGTTTTTTTAAGAGATGAAAAACAAAAGGGGACAGTCCTCTTTTTGGGTTATGGTTTTCTAATTGAAGAACGAGACAGTGTCATTTTTTAATTAAGGAGTTTTTCCATCAAACTTTTTATTGTCAGCAGTGCAGGTCTTGTTATTTTTATCCTCTACCTCATCTGGGAACGCCTTTTTTTAGATAAGAACCTGCAGAGAGTTCCACTGAGGATTTGCATCACAGGAACAAGGGGAAAATCGAGCGTAACCAGGCTCATCGCCGCCATCCTGCGGGAGGCGGGATTCAAAGTCCTGGCTAAAACCACGGGTTCAAAGCCTGTCCTTATCTTTCCTGACGCTGAAGAGAAAGAGATCAGCCGCCGGGAAATCCCTCCATCCTCGAAGAGAAAAAAGTCCTGAGCATAGCCTCGAAGCTTCAGGTTCAGGCTCTCGTCTCAGAGCTGATGAGCATCAGCCCTGAATCGAGCTTTGTCGAATCCGTCCAGATCTTCAAGCCCCAGATTCTGGCCATGACCAATGTCCGCCTTGACCACTTGTCTCAGATGGGTTCTTCAAAAGAGAGTGTTGCACGCTGCCTTGCCTCTTCTATACCTCAGCATGCGACTGTTTTTATTCTAGAGGAAGAGTTTTTTCCGGTCTTCGAGGAAATTGCCGATAAGCAAAATTCCAAAGTCATTAAAGTGCCGAGAGAATCTTCTGAGCAAGATTTTTACAAAGGGGGGAGATCGCCTTGGCTTGAATTCAGGGAGAATATCCGGCTGGCTCTGGCTGTAGCTGACTTCTTGGGGATAGAAAAGGAGAAGGCTGTTCGAGGCTTAATAAAGGCCAACCCGGATTTTGGAAGCCTCAAGGTCTGGACTGCCGAGCTCGGCACTCCTCCGCGCCGTTTTTTTCTGGCCAGCGCCTTTGCTGCCAACGACCCTCAATCCACCAGGCTCGTCCTCTCCAGCTTGATGAAAAGGATTGACCTTAAGGAAAAAGACATAATCGGGCTCCTCAACCTCAGGCGAGACAGAGGAGACCGGACAATCCAGTGGCTGCAGGCCTTGAAGCAAGGGATTTTTCCAGAATTTAAAAGGCTTCTCTTTGTCGGGGGCCATGCCCGGGCTTTGAGGAAAAGGCTGCAAAAGACCTTGAAGGTGGAGTTATCTGTCATTAAAGAGAAAGAGCCGCAGAAAATCATGGATAAAATTTCCGCAATGGCAAAGGGAGAGACATTTTTGATCGGAATGGGAAACATGGGAGGCACGGGAAAAGAGCTCGTCCACTACTGGGAGGATATCGGGAGGCCCTATGATTTATGAGACGCTGTTCATCGGCCTCATCGTTGCTGTTCTTTATG
>CAZGMN010000247.1:3035-4480 GCA_964526905.1 uncultured Eubacteriales bacterium | reverse complement strand
ATAGATTCGTGACCATGAAGTGATAAGAATGATTTTTTCAAGTCGAATCATGAATGAAAAAATAATATTGAGGGGCAAGAAAGCTCTTAAGACGTCCATTGAGCTCCTCTTGATATTGCTATTTTTATCTTGGCCTGCTTTTCTGCGTTCAGGCCAAGGTCAATCGCTCATCTCATTTTCATTTTCCTTTGGATATTTTCAACCTATGGAAGAAGCTTTTAAAGAACTCTACGGAAATAATAAATTCCAACTCGGTTTGAACCTGAGCTGCGCTTTAAAGAAAGATTTATCTGTCTATTCCGGATTGAGATATCTATCGTGCAGAGGCGAGACAAAAATTGTGGGCCAAGAACTCCAGGAAGATAAATACAAGCTGAGTTTCACGATATACTCCATCCCTCTGGGCTTGATCTATTCCTTCTCCTCCAAAAAGATGCACCCATTTCTGGGAGCAGGGGTCAGTTACAACATTTATAAGGAAATCTGGGACGAGCTCGGCATTTCTTTCGAGGATAAAAAAATAGGTTTTTTCATTATCGGAGGGGCTGAATATTTTATCCGGAAAAGTTTTGCTCTTCTCGGAAAAGCTCAATATAGCTCAATCCCAACAAAACATGGGGCAAAGCTTGATGAAAACATAAACCTCGGAGGGACTGAGCTCTCCCTCGGATTCTCTTTCCACTTCTAAGCATCAGGCTTTTAATATAAACGCAATAATAAAAGCACTACTGCGAGGAGTGGAGCAACGAAGCAATTTCAAGAGATAACGAGATGGTCACGCTTCCTTTGGTCGCTTGCTATGACATTGTATCAAAATTCTTTCCAGACACTGTCTCTTGTTTGAAGCATCTCCTGCCTGAGCTCATCGCCAAAAGACCTTCGCTATTTTCTATATTATGTCTTGCCCCCTTCTCTCAAATTTTCCTTCAAATTTGGTGTTTAGGTTAAAGCTTATATTTTAATCCAAAAATTACGACTTCTGCTTTGGTCTTCATCGACTGAACTCCGTCAGCCTCTGATAAGATATTGACAAGCCCGAAATGATACCTGACTTCGACAAAGAATGAAGCCCTGCGAACTTCAATCTCAAATCCGCCGCCGACAACAGCTCCAAAATCAAAGCTTCTTGTCTCATCTTTTATATCGATATACTCTCCTTCTATCGGCTCTTCCTCGCCCTGTTTATATTTATGAGAAAGAACGTATGAAATTTCTCCACCATGAAGAATGTATGGCGATGAATGCGGGAGAAACTTGAACTTGACCAATAGCGGAAGGCTGACTACGTTTAAAATATAATTTTTTTTGACGAAAGGAATATCATTGACGGACAGTGTAAGTCCACTGCCTTTTCGAAAATACAAGGCATCAATCTCCAGAGCAATGTTCTTAAAAAGAGGAAATTCAACCCCTGTTCCAAAAAGAAAACCCTGATTGAAGCTGCT
>CAZGMN010000247.1:0-2935 GCA_964526905.1 uncultured Eubacteriales bacterium | reverse complement strand
ATTCCTGCTTCGAGTCCTCCGATGTTAATTCTGAAATCTGCCGGCTTCATGGTGCAGACAGAATAACTGGCAAAGAAGTCAATAATCATTTTCCCCTTCACTTTTACGAAGAGCCCTATCTTCCCAATAAAACCCAAGCCGCCCCAGTTGACGGTCCCAAGAATATTTGACTCTCTATAGAAATAATAGTTGACGCCGATATCGCTATAGCAAGCGTATAATTTTTTTATGCCTTCGTATTGTAAATATCGAATTCCTCCGCCGACAGGAATGATTCTAAGCCTTGTTTCTTCCTTGGTGAAGGAGAGCTTGCCTTTGTTTGAAAAATAGCCGGCTTCAATCCACATCTCGATGTTCTTTAAAATTCCGGTGCTGGCTTCAATCCCATAGATCATCCCCCCACCGTAGATATCCTGGAATGCTTTGTCCCAGGGAGAGAAGTAGCTCCCTTTTAATTTGAAAAGGACTTGGCCGGCATTGGCAAACCCTGAAAGAAAGAGTGAGATTGCAGTCAGTGCGACAATTTTTTTCATTGGTCTGCCTTTCTTGGCTGATTAGTGTTTCGCCAATATGCTCTCTTCATTTTTATCCGTAACCGCAGCAACGGCATAGGTGTAAGAAGCGTATGGCTGCCTTTTCCTAGCCGTATATTGAAAAGTTTTAGGCCCCAATTCGGCCAGCAACTGCTTTTCCACTTCTGTTGGATAGTAAGCTCCTAATTGATAAACTCTGTATTTCGCTATATTCAGGTCATTATTGTTCGGGTTGGCTGCCCAAGACAGAAAGTCGACGTATTCCGCTTGGGATAGAGAGCGATTCAATTCTCTTTCTACCCAAAAAGCAGAAGGGGGACTGAAGACCAGACGAGCTTGCTTATTCGAGAAGTAACGTGTGACGTCTGGCTCAGCAGCATTAACGCTTGTGTCTTGAGGAATTATAGCTGTTTGCTGGGAGGGAAGAGAAGTCTCTGAAGCGACAACACTGGAAATATGTGTCAATTCAGGCAGTTTTTCAATTTCTCCTGTTGATTCAAGTTTCAGAATTAAAAAATCAGAATTTCCAGCCCCAAAGCTCCAGGTTAATCCTAAGACAACATATTTTCCGTCTACGGTCTGCTGAACAGCATAACTTTTCTCCGTGCCCAATCCTCCATAAGTCTTCTGCCATTCGAATGCGCCGCCTGAGTCAAGCTTGAGTATCCAAATGTCATAGCTTCCAGAGCCAAAGGAGTTCGTTTCTCCGGCAACAATGTAGCCGCCATCGTTTGTCTGCCAGATAGATGCGGCTCTGCCACTGGAGGCATATCCTCCATAAGCTTGCTGCCACTCAATGCTTCCCGTGGAAGAGAGCTTGATGACCCAGATATTGTTGCTGTTGACAACAGAGTACGTTTCACCGGCAACGATATATCCTCCATCCACTGTTGGCTGGATGCAGTAGGCATTGTCATCCTTAATTCCTCCATAAGTCCGCTGCCAGTCGATATCTCCAGATGAGAAAAGTTTTAGAACGAGCAAGTCTCTTTCTCCGGCTCCAAAGGATTTCGTGGAGCCGGCCACGATATACCCTCCATCTGCAGTTTGCTGGATTGATTCGGTAATATCATCCTCAAGCCCCCCATAAGTTCGCTGCCACTCGACGTCCCCTGAAGAAAATAACTTTATAATCCAGAAATCATATTTTCCGGCACCGAAGGATTTGGTTATTCCGGCGACAATATACCCGCCTTCAGCAGTCTGAGAGATTGATTTTGCCAAATCCTCGCTGCTTCCGCCGTAGGTCTTCTGCCATTCTGTGTTTCCTGCTGAGTCAAGCTTAAAAACCCAAAAGTCATTTTTTGATGTGACATTCGTTGAAGTATAGCCTGCGGCAATATAGCCTCCGTCGATGGTTTGCCGTATGGAAGATACCGAATCTGCGCCATCATAACTGTTCTGCCATTGAATCTCTCCCTCTGAAGAAAGCTTCAGGACACAGGCCTCCATCCAGCTGGAACTTGAATAGAGCGATGACCCGCCTGAGACGATATATCCGCCATCGCTTGTCTGCTGAAAGGATTGAGGACAGTCATAATATGAGTCGCCATATGTTTTTGCCCAAGATACACGGGCCAATCCTTTTCTCAGATTCCGAATCAGCCCAGTTCTCTCCTTTTTCTCTTTTTCAACAATCCTTTTTTTCTGGAGTAAATTTTTTGAAAAAGAATTTCTATCCTCTTTAGCAGTATTCTTGATTATTTTATTCGCTGTCCTGGCTGTATTGAGACTTGTCTTACCCTGAGTCTGAAAACCGCCAATGCCAATCGTGATAGACAATATGCTAAATAAAAGATAATCCTTAAAAATCATTTTTTTCATTTCTTCTTTCCCATTCATTTACCATTAATTTTAATAGCAAGTTCTATGCCAATTTTTTGTTTCCTAAGCTGAATCGAAAAAAAATTTATTCCTCCAATTTTTTGGATTTCATCCATTTTATTGGAGATTAAAATGTCGAGTCTCCAAGAAACCTTTTCAATTTCTTGGATTTCGTCCTCTTGCTTAGAGCTTAAATTAAATATTTTTATATTTCAATAATTGCAAAATGAAAACAGGAATTTCTCTTGCGCGATTTAAGCCACTGCTTTGAGTTTATCCTTCAGTGCTTCAGTAAATTCGGCCTCGACTTTCCTTGCCTTTGCCCTTAATATCCTGTCTCCAAACATGGCCAGCTTTCCAACAATAGAAGCATCGCACTTATAGGAAAGCTCCACCTCTTCATCTTTCTCGACTAAATCTATCCATGTTTTCTGTGTAAAATGACCAGCCTTGCCGATATCCTCCCCTTCTCCTTCCATCTCGATGTGTGTCGGAGGCTCAGTCTTTGTCAAGGTTGTTTTAAACTTAAACCGAACCGAGATCGGGCCGACATTCTGCTTGATGACGCAGTCGTATGT
>CAZGMN010000246.1:0-4526 GCA_964526905.1 uncultured Eubacteriales bacterium | reverse complement strand
CCTGCTTGAAATGGTGTATTTCTATAGAAATGCATAAAAAAATACTTAAAAATCGTATATTAAAATATGATTTTTGTCAAGAAATCAATAATTCATTTTTTATCTATAATACAACTTATTCTTTAAGTCAACTTAACTTCCCTCTTAGCTTCTTTCTTAATCCTTTTTAGCTTTCTCTTCTCCCCACATTCTATTATTTCTTTGGCAGAATCCTTAGTCTCTGCTGCACTCCCCTTGCACTTTCCAGCTTTTCTCTCAGTTCCCGGAAAAAATCTGCAGAGAATAATAAGTACTTTGCCCTTTGGATCAAAGTCAGGTTTTCATCCAAAAAGGATTCAAGCTCCTTATCCTTGCTCTCGACCTGACGTCTTAATTCCACGATTGCCTCAACCTTATCCCCGACTTTTCTTTGGTCAGGATTCTGATCTCTTAGTATAACCCTGAGCTCTCTCAATTGTCCTCCAACCCTCATTTGAAGCTCAATTTTCTCTTTTTCAATCTGGTTGATTTTCGGAAAAATCTTGATTGCTTGCCCTTCTGTGAGGTCCAAATCCTGAGTCATCCTCATCATTCTGAAGAGTGTTATATTTTCTCGAATTCCTCTTCTTCTTCCGCCCCGTGCCCCCCAAAACTTCTCTATGAATTTATCCCTTTCCTCGTCAGATTTTAGTCCTAAAAAAATCCTTCTTTCCTGAGGAGTCATGACCGATTGGGTTTCGGCCAGAAACGTCCGGTATTCGGGAGAAAGCTCTTTTTCTCCTTTTTCTTGAGAAGAGCTCTCAGTCTGAAGAGCAGCAAGGCAAATCGCGCTTATCAAAAGCAGAGAAAGGATAAGACAAACACAATTTCTTATCTTCATCAAAACCTCCTATAATTTTTCTTCTTTTCTTATTGCAGCCTCAAGAAAGTCTATCTCTTCCTCTGAAAAATTCTCCCAAAAGTGCCTGTCCTCATAAAAATCAAGATAGGTATTCATTCTGTCTATTTCAACGTTTTCAGCTATGGAAGCCAACAAAATTGAATTGAATGCCTCCTCCAGCTCCGGATCGCTGCCGAGGTGCTGATAGGTCTCATATAGAGAACCTTCAAAAGAAGAAAGATAAACTTCCTGAAATGTGTTGTCTTGGGTGTTATGCAAGAGCAGCCCCAAAGCGACGACAAAAATGGACAGCGCAGCGGCAAGGGCCCACCTCCATCTCAAGAGAAGCTCTTTCCCCTTCCTCTCTTCTTCGGGGATTGAGGAAATTTTCGCTTTGAGCCTATGGGTAAAATCCTCCCAATAGGAGGAAGAAACTTCGGGTAATTTGACTTTTTCTGTTTCTTCGCTGATTCTCTCCAGATCCTCTCCATAAGAACGGCAGGAGACGCATCGTTCAAGATGCATTTCAAGAATCTTTTTCCTCTTTTCAGAAAGCTCGCCATCTTTTCGATCAGAAAGCCATTTTTGGATTTTCTTATGTCTCATCTCGTCCCTCTTTTAAATACGGCTTCAATTTGGCCTGTAGGATTTTCCTCGCTTTGTGCATCCTCCAAGATACTGTGTTTTCCGAGCAGCGAAGAACTCGAGCGGCTTCGCCGTGGGTCATTCCTTGGAAAACAACCAAAACAAAAGACACTCTATAGGGAAGGGGCAGGAAATCGACGGCCTCCTTCAATTTTGTGGAAAGCTCCTTCTTCAGGGAATTCTGCTCAGGAGAATGGACTGAAGCCTCTGAATTAAGCTCAAGCGAGAGATTTTCACTAAATGCTTCTTTCATTTTTTCCTTTTTCTTTCTTTTCAAGAAATTCAAAGTCAAATTGACGGCAATCCTGTAGAGCCAGGTGAAGAAGCTCGCCTGCTGCTTGAAACTCTTCAGAGTCGTGTAAGCCTGCATGAAAGTCTCTTGAGTCAAATCATCGGCATCCTGAAGATTGCCTGTCAGAGCAAGGATGGCATGGTGAATCCTCTGTTGGAAACGACGAGCCAGCTCACTAAAGGCCTCAACATCACCCTCTTTAGCCTGCTTAACCAGGAGGTCATCGCCAGGCCCATCCATATCTTTTTCCATTTCTTTTAGACATTTATTATACAAAATCCTTTGAGACAGAAAATCGATGAGCTCAGTCTAAGCGATTCGAAAACACGCCTGCCTAAGAACAGCTTTTTTCTGATAGCGAGAAACAAAGGCTGAAGAATCGCTGAAAACTTCCGAAAAAATTGACAAGGCTAAATGATGCTGATATGATTCTGCCTCGCTTCTCAAAGGACTTCACCATGATTGAGCGCTACACTCTTCCTGAGATGGGGGCCATCTGGACTGAAAAGAATAAATATCAAAAATGGCTTGAGGTGGAGATTGCTGTCTGTGAAGCCCAGGCAAAAGCAGGACATATTCCATTAAAAGCCCTGCAGAGGATTAAGGAAAAAGCCGGCTTTTCGATCGAGCGCATCGAAGAAATTGAGAAGGTGGTGAAACACGATGTCATGGCCTTTCTGACCTCAGTGGCTGAAAATGTTGGAGAAGATTCCCGTTATATCCACCTTGGACTGACATCCTATGACATTGTCGATACAGCCCTCTCCCTGCTCCTCAAAGACTCTCTCCACAAAATCCAAAAAGACCTTATCTTTCTCAAAGATATTCTTAAAGCCGAAGCCCTGCGCCATAAAAAATCGGTGATGATGGGAAGGACGCACGGAGTTCATGCTGAGCCTATCACCTTTGGTGTCAAGCTCCTCGTCTGGTACGAGGAGGTCAAGCGCCATCTGCGCCGAATCGAATCCGCTCTTGAAGTTATCAGCTACGGCCGAATTTCTGGCTCTGTAGGAACCTATATCCATTTGGACCCGAAAATTGAACTTCATTCCTTGAAAAAATTAGGACTCAAGCCGGCTCCGGTTTCCACCCAAGTCCTCCAGCGTGACCGGCATGCCGAAGTGCTTTCAGCCCTGGCCCTTGTCGCCTCTTCGCTTGATAAGTTTGCAGTCGAAATCCGCCATCTCCAGAAAACAGAAGTCCTTGAAGTCGAAGAGCCCTTCAGCAAGGGACAGAAAGGGTCCTCCTCCATGCCCCACAAGAAAAATCCTGTTCGCGCCGAGCGAATCTCAGGCCTTGCCCGCCTCGTCAGGGCCAACCTCCAGGTCGCCTTGGAAAACATTCCACTCTGGCATGAGAGGGATATATCTCACTCCTCGGCTGAGAGAATCATCTTCCCCGATTCTTTCATTCTTACTGACTTTATCCTGGCTGAAACAATAGGTATCATCAAAAAATGGAGAGTCAACACCGAGAGGATGAAAGAGAACATCCAGCTGACGCGAGGTCTCATCTTCTCCCAGAGTGTGCTCCTGGCTTTGACCAAGAAGGATATGTCCAGGGAAAAAGCCTACCAGCTTGTTCAGAGAAATAGCCTCAAGGCTTGGCAAGAGAACCTCAACTTCAAAGACCTTATTCAGGCTGATAATGAAATCAGAAAATTGTTGACACAAAAAGAAATCGATGCCTGTTTCTCTCTTGGGCCTTATTTAGAAAAAATAGATTATATCTACAAGAGAGTCTTTGCCGGTGAAAGTTAGAATCCTTGTCTCGCTTAAGGATATTGTCCTCGACCCTCAGGGTCAGACTGTTAAAAACGCTCTTCACACTCTCGGCTATGATTTTGTCAAGGATGTCAGGCAGGGCAAGGTCTTCGAGCTTGAGCTTGAGGGAGTTTCTCGCCAGCAGGCCGAAAAAAAGATTGTCGAGATCTCTGACAAGGTTCTGGCAAACCCTATCATCGAAAAGTTTTCTTGGCAAATCTTGGAATAAACTTCTGGAGAAAATGAGCAGCTCATCCCGCGCCAGACAAAGATGAAATTTGGAATCGTGATTTTTCCCGGCTCGAACTGCGATTATGACACTCTGTATGTCCTCAAAGATGTTCTCAAGCAAAGGGCAACTTTTCTTTGGCACAAAGAGCATAACCTCGAAAACGTCGACTGTGTCATTCTTCCTGGCGGGTTTTCCTACGGAGACTATCTCCGCTCAGGCGCTATCGCCAAATTCTCTCCTTTGATGCAGGAAGTCAAAGAGTTTGCTCTCAAAGGAGGGCTGGTGCTCGGAATCTGCAACGGCTTCCAGGTTCTTCTTGAATTGGGGCTTCTTCCAGGCGCCATGCTCAGAAACAAGAACTTGAAATTTCTCTGCCAGCATGTCTGGCTCAGGGCGGAGAATTCGAAAACTCCTTTCACCAATAAAGTTGAGAAAGGGCAGGTTTTGAAGATTCCCATCGCCCATTATGACGGGAATTATTTCGCTCCTCCTCAGACCCTTGAGGAGCTGAAGAGGAATGATCAAGTCGTCTTCCGCTATTGCGATGCCAAAGGAGAATTGAGCGAAGAGGCTAACGTCAACGGCTCTGTGGAGAGCATCGCCGGTTTGATGAACAAAGAAGGCAATGTGATGGGCATGATGCCTCATCCCGAAAGAGCTTCGGAGTCGATTTTAGGAAGCAAAGACGGGCGCTATATCTTTGAATCTGTCATAAATTATCTAAAGAGCTAGACT
>CAZGMN010000245.1:0-4530 GCA_964526905.1 uncultured Eubacteriales bacterium | reverse complement strand
TAATTAATATCCTTGATTGACTTCTCCCAACTCAATATCGCTTGCGAATAATGATCGGGATGCCCGTGGCTGACAAAAACAAGCGAATGCTGGTCTTTTATCTCAGAGGGATTGACAAATCCGTTCGAGAGACAGGGCTCAGCAGGTCTTGCCCCACTCTCCACATAGTCAAATATAAGCAGGTGATTTTTGGTTTTTATTGCCCAGCCGCTATGACCCAGGTACCATATGATTGCTTCCTTTTCCTCGAGTTCTTTCTCTAACAGATTTCTATTTCTTGCTTGGGTCAGAATATCCACTGTCATGAATAGGGAGAAAATAATGAATAGGCAAGCTGGAAAGCTCAAGCACCTCGCTCCTCTTGATGGCGCTTTTATTATTGCGTTTATTTCGGTCATCAGTCTCTCTTAAGACGGTGGCATACGCAGCACTTCATCGACCTCTTCCAAGTCGAGCCACCACTTGAGCTTGGGCCTTGGCTTGCCGTAGCTGAACAGGTCTGCCCTTAGAAGAAAAAAGGCTGTTTCTTTGATTTGCCGCGACATCGCTTCTGGATCGTCAGGCAGCGGCGCTCTGCTCAACCCTGGAGGCCCATCAACCAGGGCAGCCAGAGCTCTGACCATAGCCATCGAAGCCGCAGACAGGGGATGCTTCCAGATAAAGCGGCGATACTCCTCCTGAAGCCAGGGACCGAAATCGCCGCGCCCTGACCGGTGAAATCCGCCTTGGCGTTCATCAAGGCGCGGGACTTCATCATCCTTAATCAACGTCGTCGGTCTCTCGACTCTTTTTAGAGCATAGACCGGAAATGGATCAAGATTATTCTTGTTCTTATGGCGATAGCCGGATGCAAAGACTCTGGCCATGGCAAGCTCCTTTCGCTGCTTCGATCTTAAACTTAGCTTGCAGTCTTGATCTTATCCCAGTTTTTAACCCTGTATCTTTTAATTTTTACAGCGCCGCTTTCCTCTGAAGTGGAGATGTCGTAGAGATAGCCATTTCTGATAAGCTCAGGAGTAAAAGCAAGGTTTGACTTATAGAGGTAATATCCGTCCGCACTGAAAATATCAAATTCAACCGGCTCGCTCTTCTCAAGAACTGATTTTATCTTTCTGACATAAATTCTGCCTTTGTCATCGGAAAGAATCCTGTTGAAAAACGGCCGATATTTTGGAAAATTGGCGGCTTCCTCAACAACATCCCTCGGCCATTTCCTCCCTTGCCGGGCCGTATCTTCCATCGCCTCATTTATGATTTTATCCTTTTCCTTATCGCTGACGGACTGAAAGGGCTCATCTTTATTGATTATCAACAAATTATTCCCGCTCTGGTCTATCAAAGAAAGCTTATACTCGGAGTTATATCCATAGATAACTCCCTTCTTATCTATGGAAGAAAAGCAGAGAACCGGAGTATAATCATGGGAAAGCATGAAACCCATGCCTTCTCTGGCAACCATGCTGATTCCGGGAAATTTCGATGCGTGTTTCAATATTTTCCCTGTTGAATCGATGATAACCACTTCAAAATTCTGTCCTTGCTCAGACATGAAAGGACCATAGGCCGTGAGACTTCCATCTTGGTTGACAACAAAATCAAAAATAAAAAATGAAACCGAGATGCTTCTTATGAATTCTCCTTTGGAATCGAATATCTGAATACTGCGCATTTCTGAGACATAAATGTTATCCTGGTCATCGATAGAAATCCGAGCAGGGCGTTCAAACTCCCCTGGACCCTGTCCCTTGCGGCCGATAGTCTGAAGATAATTCCCATTCCTGTCAAACTTCTGCACCCTACAATTTCCAGCGTCCAAAAGATAAATATTATCTTGATCGTCGAGCTCGATGTCGCTGGCGCGATAAAACATGTATTTTTCATCTTTATCATTGCCAATAGCCAAATCCTCTTCCAGATCAAAAATCATCCCACCGAATAAAGGCTCATCAGGATTCTTGATGACCCTAACGCCGTTTTCGACACCAACGGTCCCCTTCCATTCAGCCCTTTGTTTTTTGCACCCCGAGGCAATAATCAAGAGAAAAAGAACAAACAAGACCAATATAAATTTGGATTTAACTCTCATCTTTTTTCTAAAGCTCACTACTTTCGACACCTTCCTTCTTTCTCCCTCTTCTTGCACTCCTCACAAAATTGTCCATGATCAGGCTTATCGTATATCTCTTCGAAGTCGCTGAAAGGCCAGTTGGAACAGTTCCAACAAAAGTGCCACATTTCTTTGTCATCATCCTCTATTTTTCGATAAGTTGCCATGAATCAATACCTCCTCTCATCTAATCTGGTAAGTTCATTCCATTTATAATATCGCTCGATAATTGTCAAATTTACAAAAAAACGGGCCATATGATCTTATCCTGATTGGCGGCAAAATTAGAAAAAATATCTCTTTTATAGCGGCCTGTATTCAGGCCTGAATTCGGGAAAGGGCGAAAAGTGTTGACCCTGCCTTGGTTAATATATCAAGGCGAAAGAACAGGACAGTTCCCTTTTTCTAGATAAGCTTTCTTTTTATTTTTCTAAATTTCAAGATTTCTTTTCCGATGGCGCTCTCAACGGCCTTGAGAAGGGCGGGATCGCGCATGCCAGCGCCCAGAATTAATTTTTCTGACGGAACTGTGACGACAAAGACTTCACAATTTTCTTTTATTTGAGCGCTTATCAAAGGCAGAGCGGTCTCAAAGTTAAAGGTCATGATTAAATCGGGAAAAGTGGCGATTCTTCTCTTATCGGCTTCAAGAGTCATGTATTCATTCCAGAAGGTGAGCCCATAATGCCTTTTCCCTTCGCTGAGAAGCAGTTGACCGACATCCAACCCTCCTTCTGTGCAGAGACTGAGCTTTTCGACTCTTGTTTTCATCAGGAAATTGCCGCCGAGGTGCTCGACTATCTCATTCATCGCTTCCTCTGGATTGTATTTCATCCTCTGCGGTATTTTCTTACGCTCTCGCTTTTTATCTTTCTCCCGCACCCCTTCTCTTTCTTGGAGCTTGTTGTGCTCTTGAATCTTTTCTCTCATAAGCATGATTCTTCCCAGCCCTAAAGCCATTCGAATCGCGCCAGGAGCTCCGTTCTTCTTGACATAATGAGCTGGAACCGGATTTCGAGCTACTGCCACCAATCCGCCTGCCTTTACCGAAGCTTCCCTTACCAATTTTGAGACTTCTTGAAGCGAGCCGCTGAAAAAAGCTTCAATCCTGTTTCCCTTGGCTTTATCTCCTCCGACTGCTGTTTGGAAAGATTCATATTCTCGGTCACGATGCAAATCCATCGAGCCCATCAAGCCCAAAGGATGGGCACGGCCGTTACAAGCGGCATCGATGACCGGGATATTTAAAAAAGCGGATTGGACCCAGCCGTTAACAACTCCAAGAGCTCCGATTTCGCTCGAGATGAGCCCGCCGATTTTCATTCCTGTCTTTTCTTGAAAAAATTCAACTGACCTGACATAGTCTTCCGGCTTCAAAGCATCGCTTCCTGCTGAGGGAGCCCCGACCGCAGAAACAGTCAGGAGCAGAGCTTCCTCTGGCACATCCTCAATCGCCAAAACCTCTCGAAAGCCTCGCTCAACAGCAATCCTTGCCAGCTCCCTTCCTTCTTCTATCCAGCCTCCGCCCCCTCCGCCGAGCACAGCGCCTCCGAGGATAGCGGCTTCGATGGATTCTTTATCGACTTTCAACCTTGCACTCATTTTTTTCGCCGAAAAGTTTCATCCCGGCCCAGTACAAAAGCACCGCAGAAATAATTCCATTAAAGGCAAAGATGGAAAAAGGAAAGACATTGACCAGGAAGGGATGGCCTGAAGTCGTCCAGCCGGTGAGAAAGGAAATAATGTAGGTTGCAAAAGCTACTGGATTCCAAAGGTAGTTCGACCTCTCAACTCTCGCCCCTGGCCCCTTTGCCGCTGCTCTCGCTGTTCCAGTCGCTGCCAGCGTTTCATCCGTCCTTTCTCCCCCTGGTATAACTTTCGCCGCCATTCCCCTCCTTCCGAGAAAATAATAATCCGCAATAAGAATCCCTCCAATCGGGCCGATCGCGATGCTCAGCAAGCTCAAAAAAAGCTCAAGCCTTCCCAGAATTCCCCAGGCAGCCAGCAGTGAGGATAAAAACCCAACGACCACTGCTAACTTCCATCTCGTCCATCTAATGATGTTGTTGAAAGCAAGGACCGAGGAGTAAAGATTGCTGTCGTTGGTCGTCCACTGGGCAAAGCCTATCGCCAGAAAACCGATAATGCCCAAGCCCGCATACTCCGCGCTGATGATGAGCCGCGGAAGATGCTCATGATAAAGACCGGTTTTCATCGCCAGTGCAGAGCCTACAAGCTGCATCAGGGCGCTCACACCCATGGAAAGTGTAGCAGCATAAATGATATCCCGAAAGCGAGGTCTGGCATACCTGAAGACGTCGGCAGAGGTGACAGCACCGACGATGAACCCGCCGGCGATGATTGAGGCCGCAGCACCGAGAGTCAGAGGATAGGGGGAGGGAGAATGACTCTGGGCAAGCCGG
>CAZGMN010000244.1:0-4532 GCA_964526905.1 uncultured Eubacteriales bacterium | reverse complement strand
GGGGACGATTACCCCGAAATCCGCTTTGCAGATTTAGGGCTTGACCCAAGCCAAGAGTACTTTGTCTTTGAATTCTGGAGTAAAAAGCTTCTCGGCAGTTTCAACACAGGATTCGCCCCTGGCCGGCTCGACCCGATATTCAAATCGCAAGCATTCTGCATTCGCCAGCGAAAATCACATCCCCAGCTCATCGCTACCAGCCGGCACATCACCTGCGGCGGGGCCGACATCAGGAACGCGCAATGGGATGGAAAGCGTTTGATGGGAAAGAGCACTCTTGTTGGCCGGGACTTATACATTCTTTACTTGACAGAGCCGGCTGGCTATCGATTCGAAAAGTTCGAATGCCCTGGCTTGCCGCTAACAAAGATTGAAAAAGAAGGCATGCTTTTAAAGATTACGCTCAATCCAGAAAAGAGTTGTGAGCTCGAGTGGACAGCAACATATTCTGGGGACACAATACTTAATACAGAAGCTGAGAAAGATATTTAGATATTAAGGTGATATATTTTTTGCTATTAATCATTAAACGTCTTTACGTTGTCATGCGAGCGACCGAAGGGAGCGTGCCAATCTCAGCCTATTAGATGAGATTGCGCAGCCTGTTCCGAGCGAAGCGAGGAATCTCCTGCGTTCCTCGCAATGACATTTTGCTTAATGCGCTTGTATTAGATTTCAAGCATATTTATATTTAAATTAAATGAATGACGAAGTATTCTTCAAGGAATGACAGAAATATTTTCAAGGAAACCTTGTCAGCACAGTTTGCAGGACAAGAGAGAGAGAAGCATTGGACTATTTAATCTGTTTCAATACTCCTTCTTGGAAAGTCGGATTTCCTTAAGGAAGGCCGGCGAGCTGACACGGCGGGCCACCTCTTCGTACCTTATCTCTCCCGCCTCGTAGAGCTCTTTGAGGCGATTGTCCATGGTGATCATCCCCTCTGCCTTCGAGGCTTCCATAATGGAACGCGTCTGGTGGGTTTTCCCCTCACGGATGTGGTTAGCCACTGCATAATTCTTGATGAGAATCTCAGCGGCCAGAATTCGCCCCTCACCGTCTGCCCTGGGAATCAACTGTTGGGCGATAATGCCGATAAGGGCAAAGGCAAGCTGCGTCCGAATCTGGGAGTGCTGATGAGGCGGAAAGACATCGACAATGCGGTCAATGCTCTGCACCGCGTCGTTGGTATGGAGGGTGGCGATGACCAGGTGCCCTGTCTCGGCTGCTGTCAAGGCGGCGGCAATGGTCTCCATGTCCCTCATCTCTCCCACCAGGATGACATCCGGGTTCTGCCGCAGCACATACTTGAGGGCATTGGCAAAGCTCAAGGTATCGGCATAAACCTCTCTCTGGTCGACGATGCCTTTCTTGTTCTCGTGGACAAATTCGATAGGGTCTTCAATGGTGACGATGTGGCAGCGCTGGGAGCTGTTGATCAGGTCAATCATTGCTGCCTGTGTCGTCGTCTTTCCTGAGCCGGTCGGACCGGTGACAAGGATAAATCCTTTGGAGCGCAGAGTCAGCTCACTGACGATGGGCGGAAGACCGAGCGTCTTCAACGAGGGAATCTCTCGCGGTATGAGGCGAAATGACCCTGCCACCGCACCTTTCTGGTAGTAAATGTTTGCCCGGAAGCGCAGGCTGCCGGTCACTGCCAGCGAGAAATCCAGCTCCCGGTTACGCTCGAACATTTCCTGCTGGGTCTCATTGAGGAGAGACCAAATCAGTTTTTTGCAGCCCTCCGGAGGCAGCATAATGTCTATTGCCGGGTGAAGTTCGCCGTCAACGCGAACTGTCGGAGGCGCTCCGGCAGTGATAATCAAATCACTGGCCCCGATGCGGGCCGAATGCTCAAAGAGCACCTTCATGCTCAACTCTTCTTCATTGCCGAGCTCCAGCAAGGGAGGCGATTTCATTGGAGACGCTGCCTCTCGCTTCATTGTTTCTCCTGCTCGTCTTTTTTCTTTCTTGCCCTAAGGTCGATGGAGTCTATGCCCGTGAACATGCCCTGGATGTTCAAGCGAAATTCTTCCGGATTTGGCGCATGAGGCAGGGCTTCTTCCTCGGTGACCTTTCCCGATTGCACCAGTTCCACAAGTGACTGGTTCAAAGTGCACATGCCGACATCCCGGCTCCGCTTCAAAAGGTCATAGAGCTCGACGAGTTCCCCCTCTTTGATAAGACGGCGAACAGTCGGAGTGCCGAGAAGAATCTCGACGGCAGGGATACGGCCGCTGCCGTCAGCCCTGCGCAGAAGGCGCATGGAGACGATGCCGATAAGAGTTATCGCCAGGTCGGTCTGCGCTTGGGCTCTGGCATCTGGAGGAAAGTAGCTGAGAATCCTGTCCACAGACTGGACGACATTCGTGGTGTGAAGCGTGGAGAGAATCAAATGTCCGGTTAAGGCGGCGGAGAGGGCTGTCTGCATGGTGTCGCTGTCTCGCATTTCACCGATAAGGATGACATCCGGGCTTTGCCGCACAATATGGCGCAGAGCTGTGGCAAATGATTCTGTGTCATAACCCACTTGGCGCTGATGGACAAGGCAGCGGATCTCTTCGTGCACAAATTCGATGGGGTCCTCGATGGTCACGATGTGCGCCAGGCGGTTGGAATTGATATGGTGAATCAAGGAAGCCAGCGTCGTCGACTTGCCGCACCCGGTGGGGCCGACAATAAGAACCAATCCCGCATGAGCCTCGGCCATTTTGAGCACAACAGGGGGAAGATTCAGTGCATTAAACTCCACATTTCCCACAGGAATGGCCCGCGCCGCCAAGCCAAGCCGGCCCTGGTGCATGAAAAGATTAACACGAAACCGTCCCTTTCCGGGCAAAATATAGGCGACGTCGATATCGGGCGACTCTTCAAACCTGCGTTTGGCGACCGAAGTAAGAATTTTATCGAAGCTTGCCCGCATATCTTTTTCGCTTGGAGCCGGCATGTCTGTCCTCTGGATTCTGCCGTTGATTCGGTAAGCAGGGGGAGAGTCGGAGCGCAGAAAGAGGTCTGAGGCTCCCAACTCCAGCATCTTAACCAAATAGGCATCGAGTGATGGAAAGGTGAATTCCTGAGTCATTTCATGCTCCTGGGCTAAGAGCAGTTGCCCTTTATAAATATAACCTCAATTTAGCTGTAGCTTCTAAGCTTTTTTCTATCCGTATATTTTCTGATACAAGCGCAATAAGCATTAATATGTACTCATTGCGAGCTACTGAAGGGAGCGTGGCAATCTCATCATTTAATAGGATCGCCACGGCTCTTCGCGCATGGCGATTATATTTTTATTATTTTATTTGAATAAGTCATCTAAAATATTCAATATCTTATAAATGGTTAATCAACCGAATTTCTCCTAAGTTTATATCACAACAGAAAATCAGCGTCAATTTTTTACAGCGAAAAAACCTAATTTTAAAGAATTAGAAAATTCTATCATTATCTTCGCGATTCACTCAGTTATTATTCGTGTTATTATACTAACTTTGATCTAATACAAATTGATGAAGAGTAGAGATTTGAAAAAAACAAATCTTAAGTTTATATTTGAATTCAAATGAGCATAAATGAAAAGCTTTTTGAAATATTTATTGTAGATAGATTTCTTGATTTTTATAACAGGGAAAAAAAGGTCTGTTTTCAAATAGTCGGAAGAAGGGATAACCTCGTTCGGAATAAAGCTACCTATGATTTCCACTGTAGGGATTACAAGCTTCAAAAAGAGATGGGAATTGAAATAAAAAGATTAATTCCAAAAGAAAGAGGAATGGTGAAAAAAGTAGAAAATTTATTCCAAAAATATTTTGCGTTGACATTAAAAGACAAATTAAAGGGAACTTTTGCTTTAAGAATAAACTTATACGAGTTTCCAACTGAAGAGCTCAATAATAGAAAGAGACAAGAGCGCATTTTTAATGATATAAGTAATAAAATTTTATCCATTCAAAATAATGCTGGCCTTAAAACTCTATCCTTTTATAAAGGATTAGGATTGCTCAAACTGAGCGAGGAGGGAAGTAAAATAATAATTTGGCCACTTCCTTTTGCAACTGCAAAAGAAGCAGAAATAGTCAAAATGCTTGACAAATCTTTGAAGAAATTCAATTCAGATTATGATCAAAATAGAATCAATATTACACTGTTTTTAGAACTATCACAGGCGTGCAGAAATGATATAAGTGAAACCATAAAATTTCTGGAAAAGGGCATTGAGCTGTCAGAATTTGGAAACTTTAGAAGAGGGGAAAGGCGAGATTTCAGCAACATCAATGAAATTTGCTACATTGCGCTATGGAATAAGACTGCTATTGCTCGAGTATATCCTCATAATAAAAAAATGAAATCTGTTTTCTTCGCGCCAACTAATTTTATGAACCAGTCGGATTTTTCAAAATTATGCAAGAATTATTTCTTATGAATTTTTATTCTTTCTATATTTTTTTCTCAATTAATCTAAATCCTGGCCACACAAAACCTAATTCCCTTGAATTAGGTATTGTGTTCTGCTCAATTACCATATAAAGGCAAGA
>CAZGMN010000243.1:3375-4543 GCA_964526905.1 uncultured Eubacteriales bacterium | reverse complement strand
TCGACATTTATTGGGATTGATGAGCGTTAAATTGAGAGCCGAATCAATTCCTATTAATTAAGAACTCAGATCATGGAAATTCGAAAACAGTCTAACCCTCCTTTTGAGAAGCATGAAGTTGAGGATTATGAACGGCGAAGATACAGGGGGCAAGACCAGAAGCTTGTTGACCGCAGAGAGAAAAGAATTCTGAGAAAAACTCTTCAGAGATTCGCCGGCGGCTCTCTCTGCGCTCTGGACCTGCCCTGCGGCTATGGGCGGTTTTCCCGCCTTCTTCTCGATAAAGGATTCTATCTGGTCAGCAGCGACCTTTCCTTTCACATGGTGAAGAGAGCGATGGAGAGAAATCCAGGCCCCGCTCTTCTTTCAGGAGTCGTGGCCGATGCCAAGCAGGGCTTGCCTTTCAAGAATGGCGCATTCAACATTGTTCTCTCCATGAGATTTTTCCATCATCTCCATCAGAAACAAGACCGAGAAAGAATTCTCAAAGAGTTTTCCCGCGTCTGCTCGGATTGGCTGATTCTTTCCTATTACCAGAGAAATCGGCTTCATTCTCTTCAGAGAAAATTGAGGCGGAGGATAAAGAAGAGCAAGACAGAGATAAAAGTGATCTCTCGCCAGGAATTTTATGAGGAAGTTGAGGCTTCCGGTTTTAAGGTCGCAAGAGTCTTCCCTCTTTTTAGAGGATTCCACTCCCAGCATGTGGCCCTTATCAAGAAAAGATGAGGCTAAAATTTTATCTTGAAGCCTGCTTTGAGACTCAGGCCGGAGAAGTCGATGACAGCATCGCGGAAGTTATCTTCCAGAGGCTGTGTCGTTGCGTTTTTCCTGATATAGAGTTGAGGGTATAAATCCCCTCCTGAGCTTGCACGCTTAAAAAAGTAATAGAGCTTTCCTTGGAGCGGGACTGTTTGATTAGTTTCTGTATGTGTTCCCTTGAAACCTTTGATTTTAGCGTAGCGTCCTGTTATTTCCAGGAAATAAGACAATAACGAAGAGAGCTTCCTTTCTAACTCAATTGCTCCTATCAAGCCAAGACTCTGAGCCTTAGCCTCTCCTTCTTGTTTCAGAGCGGGCGTTCCCTGAAAATCGTAGAGATAGGAGCACTTGGCAAAATAATATTCGATGCCTCCTTTCAGATAAAAGAGAGGCAAAGGCTGATAAGTGA
>CAZGMN010000243.1:0-3275 GCA_964526905.1 uncultured Eubacteriales bacterium | reverse complement strand
CTGAGACATAGCTTGTACCACCGGAGAGAGAAAAATCAATGTGAAACTTGTAAGGTTGAGGAGTGGGCCGCGCCGTTGTCGGCTTGGCAGGAGGTTTCTTTTCCGCTCGTTTCGTTTCCGGTTGTTTTTTGACTTCTTTCTCCGGCACCTTTTTAATCTCTATCGTTTCTTTTTTCTGAGCAGGGCCTTCAAGAACCATAACCACACTCTCATGAACATAGCCGGAAACAGTCTGTCCCTCCTCAGTTTTTATTTTGATCAGGTACCATTCGCCCTCTTTTGCCGATGATTCGAGGATTGTGTCTTGAGGGGCTTGATAGATAATGATGCTTCCAATATCAGGCTTAAGCCTTATGTTCGCCATTTCTGTGACAACTTTGAGCTTGATCGCTGCCTCTTGCGCTTCCGCCGAAGAGAGAAAAAGGAAGGACGCGGACAAGAAGAAAAGAATGAAACAAGCGGAGGGAAAAAGAGCTTTCCTCTTTTCTAATATTTTCATCTTTAATCGCTCAAATTATAGGAGAGGGGATATAGGCTGTCAAGGAAGGCTCGGGATAAATGGTTCGCAAGCACGCCGCTTTTGACCCAGGTATTTAGCGAGGGTCAGTGGGTGAAAAAACCGTTTTTGAACCCACTGACCTGAGCCATTCAAACGGTTCTCGAACCACTCAGCTTCCGCCAAGCCATATAAATTCGAGGTGCTTTTGAACCACTTATCCTTCGCCCAGCAAAATTATAATTTTACGAAAAGCCCTTGCCACTTGTTTTCGATCAAGGCTCTTCTTGCCTAAAGTTTGAGAAAAATGATAATATTATAAACAAATTTGAGGAGGTTGCCATGAGACGGTTGGCCGGTAAGGAACAGAGCAGAGCTTTTTTCGTCTTAACCCTCATTCTTTTTTTGGGAAGCCTCATCTTTGCTGAGAAGGGAGCGAAGATAGCCTTCAAAGAAGAATCCTGGGATTTTGGAAAGGTCAAACAGGGGCAGGTCCTCAATCATGTCTTCAAACTCAAAAATATAGGGGACGAACCCCTAAAAATCAAAGATGTCAGCACTTCTTGCGGGTGCACGGCGGCGCTTGTCTCGAATGCAGAAATTCTTCCCGGAAAAGAGGGTGAGATAAAGGTGACAATTGACACCAGGGGATACACGGATAAAATCACCAAGTATGTCTTTGTCGAATCCAATGACCCCGCTCAATATTCAAAAGAGCTCACGGTCACGGCCGAGATAGAGGTTCCACCCACGCCAAGGATGTTTCTGGATAAATCTTATCTTGACCTTGGATTGATTCTTGACCAGGATGAGATTCAAGCCCGGGCAAAGATAGAAAATAAAGGGGAACTGGAACTAAAAGTGACCTGCTCACACCAGCATGCCTCTTTTTATTCGCGCGGCAAGATTATTTCCTTTCCTCTCAAAATTGCTGCCGGCAAAGCTGAAGAGATCGAGATAAGAATTCCTCCTCAAAAAAAAACAGGATTGATGAGAGAATTCATTCTCATCCGGTCCAATGACCCGTTGCGGCCCAATCTCAGCCTGGCTTTGAGCGCTTACCTCGTTTCTCCCAAGCAGCTCAAAGAGCTTTTTGCCAAGTACAAAGATATCTTGAAGTAATGAAGAGATGAAGCGGGAGTGAGTTGATTCTTTTAGCCAATTTTTTGATCGCTTTGATCCGAATCATCCATCTGGCTTTGATGATTTATATCTGGATTCTCGTCTTCAGAGCTGTTCTTTCTTGGGTCAAGATTCCTCCTTCCCTCTATCCTCTTGCCGTCGTTCTCTACAAATTGACCGAGCCCGTGCTCAAGCCTGTTCGGAGAATAATCCCTGCTTATAAGCTGGGTGGAATTGACCTCAGCCCGATGATTGTTATTCTTCTCATTATTTTTGTCGATTCCTTCCTGGTGAAGTCTCTTTCCCTATATGCTTATCGGCTTTTAAGATATCGTTCTATCTATTAATACCAAGAGAAAAGTATCAGGATTGAGATCAAGAATAATAATAGCGAGAATCAAGAAGTGAGACCCTGAGGATTAATCCTAAGCTTTGAACACTCTAATCCTGAATCTCAGATGAGGCGTGATTTTGGTAAGAAAGAATAGAATTTATCTCAACGTCGCTGTCCAGCCTTGCTCCCGGAAAAGCGGAGTAGAGAAGAAAAACGAGGCAGAGTATAAGGTTCGAGTTGTCGCTCCCCCTTCAAAGGGGAAGGCTAACAAAGAGATGATCGAAGTCCTTGCCTCTCATTTCGGCCTCCCTCCTTCACGGCTGAGGATTGTTCGCGGACAGAACTCTCGCCGTAAGTTAGTCTTGGTTAACGGCGCAAACGAATAAGTTAAAGAAAAGAGCTTTATGTTTGATAAAAAACAAAGTTTAAGAGGACAGAAAAACCATGGGAATTGAAAATATAGTCAGCTTAACGGGGATTTTTGTCTTGGCCGGAGCTGCCTGGCTTTGCTCCTCAAACAGGAAGGTTATTAACTGGCGTGTCGTTTTCTGGGGAATTGTTATCCAGCTTATTTTTGCTTTATTCATCTTTATTGTGCCGGCAGGGGCAAGAGTTTTTCTCTTTGTGAACAAGATTGTCGTTGTCATCCTGGACAGCGCCACAGCGGGTACCAGATTCCTTTTTGGACGGCTGGCTTTAGCTCCCGGCACGACGAGCGAATCCGGCGAAACATCCCTTGGGAGCATTCTTGCCTTCCAGGCTCTGCCGACCATAATCTTCTTCTCCGCTCTGGTCGGAGCCCTCTATTATTTGAGAATCATGCCGCTGATCATCAGAGGTTTCGCCTATATCTTCACCAAGCTGATGCGCATCAGCGGGGCAGAATCCCTTTGCGCCTCGAGCAATATTTTTGTTGGCGTTGAATCTGCTTTTGTCATTCGGCCCCACTTGAAGGAAATGACCAAGTCAGAGCTGACGACTGTCCTGACGGCAGGGATGGCAACCATCGCCTCGACGGTGCTTGCCCTGTATGTTCTTTTTCTCCAAGGGCAGCTGCCGACAATTGCCGGCCATTTGGTCTCGGCCTCTTTCCTTTCTGCGCCCGCAGCCGTCATCATGTCCAAACTCATCGTGCCTGAAATGGACAAGCCCAAAACCCTGGGAATAGATGTCCGGCCCCATTATGAGCGCGAGGATAACCTGATTATGGCCATCGTCAACGGAGCCAACAGCGGGCTGCGCTACCTGGGAGGAATTTTCGCTTTGCTCCTTGCCTTTTTAGGGATACTAAAGCTCCTTGATGTTTTCTTGGGTTGGTTCGGC
>CAZGMN010000242.1:2862-4572 GCA_964526905.1 uncultured Eubacteriales bacterium | reverse complement strand
GATTAAAGTCGGAGCTGCCACCGAGACCGAGCTCAAAGAGAAAAAAGCAAGGGTTGAAGACGCCATGCACGCCACTAAGGCCGCAGTCGAAGAAGGCATTGTTCCCGGAGGAGGAGTTGCCCTTCTCAGATGCCAGAAGGTGCTTGAGAAATTGAAGTTAGAGGGGGACATCCTGATTGGCGCCAACATCGTCAAGAGAGCGCTGGAAGAGCCTCTCCGTCAGATTGCCGATAACGCCGGTCAGGAAGGATCGGTTGTGGTCGAGAAAGTAAAAGAGATGGAACAGGACATGGGGTTCAACGCCCTTTCTGAGAAATTTGAAAACATGGTCAAATCCGGCATTCTTGACCCGACTAAAGTTGTCCGCATCGCTCTCCAGAACGCATCGAGCATCGCCGGATTGCTCCTGACCACCGAAGGCTTGGTCTCCGATATTCCTGAAGAAGAGAAGACTCCAAAATATCCGCCTCCACCGAGCGATATGTACTAAAACCTGGTAGGAATGAGGGTTGGTATTCAGAGTACGCTCGTTTTCCTCAACGATCACAAATATTCTCTGCGAAGGTCAGTGGGTGAAAAAACCGTTTGAATAGCTACGGCACTGCTTGGCTCAAGCCTGCGTGTTTTTGAACCCACTGGCCTGAGCCGGTCCTTTCTTTTTTTTGGCCTTCTTCTGTGATATAAAAAAAGAGTGCTCAAGTTTTTTGACCGCTATATTCTGAAAGAATTAATTCCTCCCTTTTTTGTCGGCCTCCTCGTTTCCACTTTTGTTCTTTTGATGAACCAGATTCTTGTCCTTTCAGAAGTCTTTATCACCAGAGGTGTTTCTTTCGCCGAAGCGGCAAATGTCTTGCTTTATCTTATTCCCTCCACCTTAGCTTTTACGGTGCCGATGGCAGTTTTAATGGGAGCCCTGGCTGGCCTCAGCCGTCTCTCGACAGATTTGGAAATCATGGCTTTTAAGACTCTGGGAATAAGCTACAAGAGACTCCTCAGACCTGTGCTTCTTTTTTCTTTCTTTGGCTGGCTGTTAAGCTCTTATCTTGCCCTTTATCTCGCTCCTGAGTCTAACTACAAATTAAAGTCTTCCCTCGCTCAATCTGTCCTGAGCAAAGTCACCTTCAAGATCCATCCCCGGGAGTTCAACGAATCCATTCCCAATACAGTCATTTTTATGAAAGGCATAAACCAAGAGAAGGTCTGGGAGAATGTGTTTGTCCATCTTTCCGACCCTGCTGAAGAGCCAAAGTCTATCTCGGCCAAACAGGGAAGGCTGAATTTCTTTCCTGAGATGAGAAGGGCGGTCCTTGAGCTTTCGAATGGAGCCGTTCATTCCTATTCTCTTTCCGAACCAGAAAAATACGGGGTGACTTCCTTTGAGCACTTTGAGCAGGAGATCAATGTCGAAAATTTTTTCTCTGCAACTTTGACCAAACGGGTGAGAGAAAAGAACATCGAGGAGTTGTTCAAAGATATCAAGGTCATCGATCAAGATTTGGCCTCGCTGAGCAAGGAGAAAGAAAGGGTTGAGGAAAAAAAGTCAGAATACCAGAGAAGATGGAAGGATTATCTTTCTTCTTGGGTAGAGATTCATAAAAAATTTTCACTTCCCTTTACCTGTCTGATCTTCGGTCTTTTGAGCCTTCCCTTAGGGGCATCGACCAAAAAAGGAGGAAGAACCAGCGGCTTTACTATCAGCTTGGGGATAAT
>CAZGMN010000242.1:0-2762 GCA_964526905.1 uncultured Eubacteriales bacterium | reverse complement strand
CTCTCTCTCCGCTTCCCCAACATTCTGGACCGCTACATCCTTAGAAAATATTTAGCCATTTTTTCCATTATCTTTTTTGGCCTGATATTGATTTCCTCCATCGTCACTTTTTTCGAGCGAATTGACAATATCTATGAGCACAATAAGCCTTTATCACTTCTCTTTGAATATATCTTTTACAGCATCCCCGATTTTATTCGTTATATCTTTCCTGTGGCTGCCTTGACCACAACTCTTCTCTGTTTAGGGCTTCTGACCAAATTCAATGAAATCACGGCGATGAAGGCCTGCGGCATAAGCCTTTACCGCATCATCCTTCCTGTGCTGGCCATGGCCGTATTAGCCAGCTCCGCTTCTTTTTATATCCAAGAAAATGTCCTCCCTTACGCTAACAAGAAGGTTGAAGAGACCTGGGACAAGATCAACGACGCTCCTCCGCGAAGCCACAGCTATCTCGACCGCCGCTGGGTTTTGAGTAAGAACAAAAACAGGATTTATCATTACAGTTATTTTGACCCGCAAAATTCTGCGTTCGGCCAGCTTTCGATTTATGATTTGGACTCTTCCTGGTCTTTTAAGAGGAGGATATTTTCTGAGAAGGCCTATTTAAGCGATGGACGCCTTTCTCTGGTGAATTGCTGGGACAGAGAGTTTGTCGACGGCAAACTTGTTAAGTTTGAGAAAAAAGAGAAAATGGAAATTCTTCAATTTGAAGATAAAAGCTATTTCATGAAAGAATGGAAAGAGCCCTCTCAGATGAGCTTTGGAGAACTCAGGCAGTATATTAAGGAGATCGAAGAGAGCAATTTCAATACAGTCAGGTTTAAGGTTGACCTTCTCTATAAAACGTCCTTTCCTGCGGCCAGCCTGGTTATGGCTCTGCTCGGCATTCCCTTTGCTTTTTCCATGGGCAAAAGAGGAACATTGGTGGGCATAGGAATGAGCGTGGCCATCGCCATGATCTATTGGGGAGCGATAGGAATTTTCCAGGGCCTCGGCTATCAAAATTATCTCAGTGCTTTTTTGGCTGCCTGGAGCCCAAACTTGATTTTTGGGCTGGCGGGGCTTTATCTCGTTTTTACCTTGAGGACCTGACTGAAGCTACATCTTGTACTTGCCCAAGTTTTCGGGCCTCAAATTTTCCAGCCACTTGCGCAGCTTTTCTGAGTCTTCCAGATTTTCGTCGAATTTGAGGCTGTGCGCTTTTTTGACAACTTCATCTTCGACAAAGATCGGCGCATTGACCCGAAGAGAAAGGGCAATGGCGTCAGAAGGGCGGGAGTCGATGGCGATCGACTGGCCTTGGCAGCGGCAATAGATGAGGGCATAGAAAGTGTTGTCTTTGACATCATTGACAACCACTTTTTCCACGGCGATGTCGAGTTTATCCAGAAAATTTTTTATTAAATCGTGGGTCATCGGTCGAGGAGTGGAAACGTTTTCTATCCTCAGAGCTATGGCGTTGGCCTCAAAAACTCCAATCCAGATGGGGAGCATCCTTTCGCTTTTGAGGTCTTCGAGGACAACGATTGGCATTTTTGAGATAGGGTCAACGACAAGACCTTTAATTCTCATTTCTATTTCCATTTTTCACTCCTGGCATGATTTAATATAAGATTTAAACCCACCATTGTCAAGGAAAGCATCTTAGAATCCAAGATAGGTGTAAGGGTTTGGGGGTTGCGAAGACCTAAAATATCACCCTTTACTTTTTCAACATTTAATTTTAAATATAGCTTCTATGAAATTCATTGCTGACCTCCACCTCCATTCCAAGTTCTCCCGGGCAACTTCCAAGGAGATGGTCCTTGATATGCTCGCTTGCTGGGCGAAAATCAAGGGGATAAGGCTTCTGGCCACAGCTGATTTTACCCATCCTGAATGGCTTTTTCTCCTCAAGCAGAAATTGGAGCCTAGCGGCAACGGCTTTTACCGTTTAAAGCATATTCTTCCCCCAGCAGATGAGTATTTGAAATCCTTTTCGCTTTCTCCTGACGATGTCTCTTTCGTCCTTTCCGCTGAGCTCAGCTTTATCTATTCCAAAAAGGGAAAAGTGAGAAAAATTCATATCATCCTTCTTGCTCCTGACTTTGAATCTGTGGACAGGGTCAACCAGAAGCTTTCCAGCCTGGGGAACCTTCGCTCCGATGGCCGTCCCGTTCTTGGTCTGGACGCCAAAGCCTTTGTAAAGATTATCGCTGACTTGAGCCCGGAATGTGTCGTCATCCCTTCTCACATCTGGACTCCCTGGTTTTCTCTTTTTGGAGCCAACTCTGGTTTTGATTCGATCGAGGAATGTTTCGAGGAGATGACTCCCTTTATTTTTGCCCTGGAAACCGGCTTATCCTCAGACCCGGCCATGAACTGGCGACTTTCTGCCCTCGACAGATATAGCCTAGTCTCAAACTCTGACGCCCACTCTCCCTCAAAGATTGGGAGAGAGGCCAATGCTTTCGAAACCGACTTCAGCTACAAAGGCTTGATTGATGCCATAAAGAGCAAAAGCCCTGAGAAGTTCCTTTACACCATTGAATTTTTTCCTGAAGAAGGTAAATACCACTATGATGGACACCGCAAGTGCGGCGTTCTTTTCTCTCCAAGGGAAAGCCTGCGCCACAATGATATCTGTCCTCAGTGCGGGAAAAGGCTCACCATCGGTGTAATGCATAGAGTCGAGGAGCTCTGCGACCGCGAGGAAGGTCAAGCCCCAACGCTTAAAGTTCCTTATAAAAATCTTATTCCCTTGAACGAGATTATCGCCC
>CAZGMN010000241.1:2865-4692 GCA_964526905.1 uncultured Eubacteriales bacterium | reverse complement strand
GGTCTGGGGATTGGCGATCTATGGCAGCTTTATCTGGAATGCGATTCTCTCGGCAGTGGCGCGTCTCTTTACCTACGCGATTGTCTGCGCCGCGCTGCTTCGGCTGCGCAGAACGCAGCCTGAGGCGGCCTCCTTTCGCCTGCCCGCAGGGTGGCTTGCCGCTTTCCTGGGCATGGCCTTCTGCGCTCTGATGGTGACGCAGATGGGCAGCAGCCACTTGAAAATTGTGCTGGTCGTCGCCGCGGTCGCGTTATTGAACTGGATTTGGGTGAGAAACAAAACAGCTTTCGGTGATATTTAATTTAGCTCGGAGGCAAAATTTCGCCTTTCATTCTTCCATTTTTGAGTTATATTTATCTTCAAAAAAGGAGGCAAGGCGATGAAAGTCGAAAAAGTTTTTAGAGCAGGGTCCCTGATTTTATTTTTCGCCTTTTTTATTTTTAATATTTCATCAGTTGCTCAGGAGCGCTTTAACGAAGAGCTTCTGAAGAGCTTTAGCTACCGCAATCTCGGCCCTTATCGCTGCGGCTCATGGGTCACGGATTTTGCCGTTCCCGATTCTCCGGTCAAAGCCCATCTCTACACATTCTATGTCGCTACCCGCAACGGCGGACTGTGGAAGACAACAAACAACGGCACAACTTTCGAGCCGGTCTTTGACGATCAGAGCGCGCTTTCCATCGGAGATGTGGCGCTGGCTCCTTCAAACCAGGATGTCGTCTGGGTCGGGACCGGCGAAGCTTATAATGCCCGCAGCTCCCACAGCGGGGACGGCGTTTATAAATCCTTGGACGGCGGCAAGACCTGGAAGAACATGGGCCTGCGCGATTCGCAGCATATTGCCCGCATCGTCATCCACCCCAAAAATCCTGACATCGTCTATGTGGCAGCCATGGGTCATCTCTTTTCCAGGAACGGGGAGCGCGGCGTTTTCAAAACAACTGACGGCGGCAATACCTGGCAGAAGGTTCTTTATGTCAATGATAAAGTGGGTATGATTGACCTCGTCATCAATGACTCCAATCCAAATATCCTCTATGCCGCTGCATATGATAAAGAAAGGCTTGCCTGGCATTTTGAAGAAGGCGGCCCGGAGAGCGGAATCTACAAGACTGAAGACGCCGGTAAAGTCTGGACAAGACTTGGCGGCGGGCTTCCAACCGGAAAAATCGGACGCATCGGGCTCGACATCTACCAGAAAAATCCGAACATCATCTACGCCATAATTGAGAATGCCAACAAGCGGACTGCGCCAGAGGAAGAGGTCGCCAGAGACCGTCGCCGCGGCCTTGAGCCGCAGGAAAGGGCTGTCGGCGGAGAGCTCTATCGCAGCGATGACGCCGGCAAGACCTGGAAGAAGATGAATTCGGGCAAGGAAGGACTGGCGACAAAAGCGCCGTATTCTTTTAACCAGATTCGAGTTGACCAGAATGACGATAAAAAAATCTTCGTGACAGGAGTTACGCTTGCCAGCTCCACAGACGGAGGAAAAACCTGGTATGATGCGGATTGGCCGCCAAGAAGGCTTTTCACCAATGCCTTTGGAGATGTCCGTGCTCTTTGGGTAGACCCCCAGGATTCTAACCGAATCTTTTTCGGAAGCGACGGCGGGTTCTACATTTCCTACGACGGAGGCAAGACATGCGACCATCTTTACAACATCCCGCTCGGCGAGTTCTATGCTGTCACTGTTGACTTGGAAGACCCATACAACATCTATGGCGGGCTTCAGGACCATGATTCGTGGAAAGGTCCGAGCAACGGCTGGACAGGTGAGATAACTCTCGATGACTGGGCGACAGTCGGAACCGGCGACGGAATGTACAA
>CAZGMN010000241.1:0-2765 GCA_964526905.1 uncultured Eubacteriales bacterium | reverse complement strand
ACCACGAACGACAGAGAAAAGATCGCCATGACCGGAGGACAAATCACCTACTGCACCATCACCGCCATTTCAGAGTCGCCGCTCGAGCCAGGCCTCATCTGGGTCGGGACCGACGACGGAAAAATCCAGATGACGCGGGATGGTGGAGCAAGCTGGAAGGACTTGACTCAAAAAGTTGCTGCTGCCGGCGGTCCTGAGAATTTATGGGTCAGCCGCGTTTTTGCCTCTTCTCATCAGTCAGGCACAGCCTATGTAGCCAAGACCGGATTCCGTCAGGACGACTTCAGGCCCTTTGTCTTCAAGACAATGGATTTCGGCGAGACATGGACATCGATCAGCAGCAATCTGCCTCAGAAGCCGGTCAACGTCGTCTTCGAAAACCGAAAAAATCCGGAGCTTCTTTTTGTCGGAAATGACCAAGGAGTTTATGTCTCGATCGACGGCGGAAAAAAGTGGGTGAGCCTGAAAAGCAACATGCCCTGGGTCAAGGTCTCTGACCTTCTCGTCCATCCCAGAGAGAATGACTTGGTTGTTGCCACTTACGGCCGGGGGCTTTTCATCACCGACATCACGCCCTTCCAGGAAATGAATGAAAAAATGCTCGAAGAAGATGTTTACTTATTTGAAGTCGAGCCGAAGGTTCAGCGGGTCACAGGCGGCTGGGGAAACTATCAGCTCTGGGGAGACAGGCATCTGCGAACTCCGAACGAGCCGAGCGGCGTAGTGATTAACTATTATTTAAAGGAGAAGGCAAAGGATAAAGTCAAAATCACCATAGCCGACCCTTACGGCCAGGTTTTGAGTGAGCTTTCGGGAAAAGGCGAGGCAGGAGTAAATACTGTTATCTGGGATATGCGGCGCCAAAGGGCTCAAGGCCAGGCGCCACAAATGGGTATGGGATTTTATGGCAGGCCGCTCGTTGAACCTGGCGAATATGTGGTCACGCTCGAGGTTGGTGCAAAGAAATTGACGCGCAAAGCTCTGATCAAGGGCAGAAGCGGCTGGTCCATTGGTCCCTTTCCGGCCATCGTCAAATAATTTTTTGAGCTAAAGCCTAACAACCTCAGGCAATAACTTTGATGCTTATTACGGTTGAAGGGAGTCAGAGCCTGGAAAGTTTTTATTTCTTTTTGTTCTTTAAAGAGTCAAGCAGTTTTATGACCTCATCATCCTTCTTTCCGCCTAGATAGAGGTACTTTTCAAGGAAAGAATTTGCTGTCTGGAATTGCGTTCTGGCGATAGAAATCTTGGCCATGAGGAAATAGGGTTGAGGCTCACTCGGATTTATTTTTAATGCCTGTTCACATTCTGAGGCGGCTGAATCAATCAAGCTTTGTTTATAGTAGAGCTGAGCCAGAGATAAATGAGAGAGAAAAGAAATAGGCTTCTTTCTGACTATATAAGATATGTTCAACCCATTTTTTGAAATAGCCCTCTCTTTTTCCAACGGGCTGATTTTTTGTTCATATTGAATGGCATTCTTCCATTCCATTTCTGCCTTGTCCAGATCGTTTAGGGCATAGTGCGCACTCCCAAGGTTATAATGAGCCGCAGCGTTCCGTTCGTCGATTTGTAGTATGTTTCTAAACTCGGTGAGGGCTTGCTCATATTTTCTCTGATGGAAGTATATATTTCCCATCAAATCGAAGGGGCTTATGATCTGAGATTTTGGAACCGATTGGATATCGGCGAACCACAGGGCCCGGGCACAATAAATTTCTGCTTCATTAAGCTTTTCGGTGTCATAGCAAAGCAAAGAAAGGTTGTAATTGACAAGGAACGATTGCTCGTCTGCGTCCAATGATTTTTTCAAGATGTCCACTGCCTCATTGATTTTGCCTTCCTCCAGTGTTTTTAGAAAATTTTTATGAAGGGCGGAAAGCAAGTTGTTCTTGTGCTTCAACCTGTGGAATATCTTAAAGTTGATTTCGTCGTTTTTGCCCTTTCTTTGATATATATCAGCCAGTTGGAGCCTGACATCTCTTTCGTTGTAGCCTGCGTTCAGTGCCTGAGTGAGCTTTTTCTCTGCCTCATCGAATTCCTCTCTGGCCTTATAGACGATGCCCTGAGCGAAGTCAAAGACGCCTTCATTTCTTTCGTCGAAGGCATCCAGATGGATGATTGCTTCACCTACGGTCTTTACTTCAATGTAAACTCCTTTCTCATTTTTTATTTGCTCCAGCTCTTCCGTTTTAACCAATTTTCCGTTTGGCTTTTTCAGAATAAGACCAGAAATTTTTTTCATCCAGCCAGAATCAAAATGAACATTTTCTTCGATAGTCTTGAGCTGTTCTGAGGCCGCCTCAATCTCGTTATTGAGTATGTACGCCACGGCCAGATAGAAACGGGGATTAAAGTTTTCTGGATGAAAAGTAAGGCACTGAGAAAGATATTTTTTTGCCTTCTCAAGCTCCTTTTTCTGGAGGTAAGAATATCCGAGGTCATCCCAGACCTCGACTTTCTCTTTCCCAGATGCGAGATTCATACCTTTAAGGTAATTAGCAATTGCTTTATCATATTCTTGGGAGAGAATCTGAGAGTCGGCTTGGGCGAAATATTTGTTGTCATTACCTGAGCTGGAATGAACCTGCGGGGGATAGCTCTGGATGATGATGAGAAAGGACAAGAGGAAAAATAAGGAATTATTTTTAAATGAGGGATTTTTTATTCTGGTGAATTTTTTTATCATGGCAAAGCTTTTCACCCTTTGAATCTAAAAGCGGCGCTGCCAATCTCGAAGAAAATATATAGCCAGACGATAATCC
>CAZGMN010000240.1:0-4709 GCA_964526905.1 uncultured Eubacteriales bacterium | reverse complement strand
GTTCTGGAGCCTCCCTTGAAATTTCCAGTTGCTTCCTCTTTTTTGAGAAAGAGGTACCGAGCCCGCCTTCCTCTCCGAATAAACTTTGATTCCGGCTGCAATCAAGACAATTCCCTTTGTCCTCTTTTTCGGAGGACACGATTATTAAACTCTCCGACCATTCTGGCTGAATTCGCCTCCCTCCTCAAAGGTAAGTCTGACCGAGAAGATTAGATTTATGACTGGACTAAGATATGCACAACCCGTTGATTTTTGATATGATAACATTCAATTAGCTATGGCTACCGTATTGATCAACGATACTGTAAAAAAATATCTGCTGAGGCAATCAAAGGACTTTCGGAGGAAAATCAGGGAGAGATTTGAATTTTTAGAAGCGGGACTCTGGGAAGGAAAGCTAAGAGCCAAAAAGATGAGGCACATTTCATCGAAATGTGTTTTTGAGGCGGCGGTCGATCAAAAGAACAGGATGCTTTTTACCCTGGGGCGTGGTGGGGAGGCCGGAAAGTCCCTCGCTGTCTATGTCTGGAGAGTCGCGGCTCACGACGAATTATCCAGAAGAAGCAAGAATATTGTTCCCGAGAACGTTCCCTTCTTAAGTTTCCACGACTATGAAGAGGCTCTTCTTGAAAACGTTGACATGAGAGAACTGGAGCCTTCCTGTTTTACCCAGGAGCAGATCACAGAGAAAATCAGGGATGAATCAGGCAGCCAGAGGTGGTATCCTGTCCAGGAGCCCGAATGGAGAAGAATTGAGCTTTTCACCAAGGATGATTTTGAGCTATTCCTCCATCTTACTCCAGAGCAAAAAGACGTTCTGGGCTCTTCCCTGCCGCTCCTTGTTTCCGGGACCGCAGGAAGCGGGAAAACGACCTTATCCGTTTATTATCTGCTGAACATTCAGTTAAACAAGCAGAAAAAGATCTTCATTACCTACAACCGGTATCTTAAAAATTTTGCCTTGAGGCTTTATCAGGGGCTATTGAATGAGACAGAGTGGAGGGATGAAGTTGTCCCCCCTGATTTTTATGTCTTCAAGGAATTCAATCTTGAGATAGCCGCTAAGCACGGGAAAATTTTTCTGCCGGAGAAAGAGGTTGATTTCAACCGTTTCAGCCAGATGTTTGCCGCCCATTCCATGCACGATAAATTCAACTCGGCTCTTGTCTGGGAGGAGATTCGGTCCATCATAAAAGGGGCTCTTCCCCAGGTCAATAGGTCTATCCTGGAGAAAGCCAGCTGTGCGCTCAGAAAGGGTGAAGTCGATCCAGGCTTAGCGAGGAAACTTCAACAGCAATTTATCCTTTATTCCAAGCTGGAGTCTTTAAGAGCCGTGGACCGATTCGTCTCCAAATACTTAAAGACGGACATTTCCACCTTTTCCACCCAGGTTGAAAAGTATCTATGGGACGAGCGCTATAGGGATCGCGTTTTATCGATCATGGACAGGACACTGGATGAGTTAGAGAAACACAGGGAGGCTGTCGATAAAAAATATCTCTCCTTTCTTGAATACGAGCTTTTGGGCAAGAAGAAGGCTCCCAATTTTCAATTTAACCGTAAAGAAATTTATCACATCTTCGAGTGGTATCAGGACAGGCTCGAGCGCGACCATATGTGGGATGAACTGGATCTCAGCAGGGAAGTCCTCAAAACTTATGCCGAGAAAGACCTCGAGGATGACATCTATGATGTTCTCGCCTGCGATGAGGTTCAGGACTTCACTGACATCCAGGTCAGCCTGATGTTCGACATGGTCAAGGATCCCCGTCATGTTTTCTTGGCCGGCGACACGAAGCAGACAATAAATCCCAGCGGGTTCCGCTGGGAAGAGGTCAAAAGACACTTCTACGAGAGGGGGCTTTTGGTTCCGGAGTTAAGGTCTCTAACTCTTAACTTCAGAAGCTCGGGGAGCATCGTCGAATTGGCCAATGTCTTGCTTGAGTTGAAGGAAAAATACCTGGGGGTAAAAGCCGAGGAACTCAAGGAAGATTGGAAATATAAAGGAAGGCCGGTGGCCGTTGTCTCCGGAATCGGCGAGAAGGAGATGCTGGAGATCATCGGAGTCGCAGGAGCAAAAAGAACTCTGCTCGTGCGCAACGAAACAGAAAAAGAAAGATTGAAGAAAATCCTTGAAACAGAGCTTGTGTTCACCATGACAGAGGCCAAAGGACTTGAGTTTGATACCGTTGTCCTCTGGAAATTCTGCGATGACCAGCTGGTGAAGGATGTGTGGAAGGTTATCGCGGATGTAAGCCGGAGGGCTGTCCATGAAGCAAAGATCAGGCATGAAATCAATCTCTTATATGTGGGAATCACCAGGTCGAGAAAAGACCTGATCATCTACGACGGAGAGCGGCCTTCTTTTATCTGGGAAAATCAGCAGCTCGGAAGTCACGTATTTATCACCGATGACAGGAATTATTTGGAAGGCATCTGGAATGTGCTCTCCACTCCTGAGGAATGGACAGAACAGGGCCGCTATTTCTTCGAGAGGGAATACTACAGAGCAGCGATGGAGTGTTTTAAAAACGGAGGTGACCCTGAGCTCTTATCCAAAGCATCAGCTTATTATTATGAGAAGGCCGGAAAATATCCTCATGCCGCCTTCCATTTCGAGAAAATCGGAGAGAGCAGCAGGGCGGCTGAGAATTATGAAAGAGCCGGAGAATTCAGGAAGGCTTTATCGCTATGGGAGGAGTTAAAAAACGAGGGAAGAAAAGCCAAATGCCAGATCGAGGTTTATAAACAGGAAGGGAGATATCGAGAGGCCGCCCACCTTTATTTAGAAAAAAGGGATTATCAGGAGGCTGTTGAGTTTTTCAAGAAATGCTCTGATTATCGAATGGTCGCTGAAATCTACCTGAAGAGATTGAAGAAGGTCAAAGAGGCGGCGAGTTTCTTTGAGTTGGCTCACGATTTTGAAAAATCAGCAGACCTATATAATCGCCTGAGGTCTTACGATAAAGCGGCCGAGCTTTTCTACCGAGGAGGAAACCATCTCAAAGCCGAAGCTCTGTGGAAAAAGGCGAAAAATAAAAAGCGCCTCCTCGATTTATACGAAAAAACCGGCCAGGTGGAGAAATCCCTAATCCTTTATGAAAAAGAGAATAACTTTGAAAAAGCGATAAAATGCCTTAAAGCCGTTAAAGATAAATCTTCCCTTGGCGGAGAAGCCGAAAAACTGTTCTACAAGAGAAAATTTTTCCAAGCCTTGGTGAGATATATCGCCCTGGAGGACCACCTCAAGACAGCCGAGTGCTATCTGATTCTCAAGAACTACGAAGAGGCAATAAAATATTTTAAGCTGGCAGGCGATTTTTATTCTGCTGGCAATATATGCTGTAAAGTTAAAGACTACAAGAATGCGCTCGAAAGCTACCTCCATTCCGAAGAGGACAAAAAGAATAATTATTCTCAGGCAAAGAGGTTGATCCGGCTTATCCCCGATGACCAATGGATTTATAAGCGAGCTCAGGAATTTTTCAGCAAGGGGAGATACCAGCAGGCCGCGGTTTTATTCTCGGCTTTTATTGACGCTTATCCTGAACTCGGGACCTGTTATGCTTTGACGGGGGATACAGAAAAAGCGCTTCAAGCATGGAAGAAAGCCCGGGGGGCCAAGCAGTATGAGCGGATTGCAGAAGCGTGCCTCTCCTGGAATATTATTAATGCGGGCGCAAAATTCTTTTTAAGTCACCAGCAGAAAGTGCTGTCTGATTGGAAATGGTCTTCTTCTCTGAATTTGAAAAGGAGCAGCTTAATCAAGCTTATCGCCATTTATTGTGCTGCAAGCCAAAACACCGATGAAATGCGCATCTGGTCAAACTTTCTAAGCTCTCTCGATTTTGAATATGAAATGTGGGAAAAGGTTCTCGACTATTCAGAGAGAGCGGGTGATTACAATTTCCTCCTTGAATATTTCCGCCGGCTCAAACTCTTAGCGAAGGGACAATTCAATGATGTTATTAATCGATTCCGGAAGGATATCCCTGAGCTGCTGACATCTCAGAGCTGGGAAAAGTTAGCCCTGAGGTACTTCATTCTTGATCGCCGCGATGACCTGAACAGAATTATTCCTGAAATAGAAATCAACGGACGCAATTACTTGTTTTACCTCATCGGAGAGAAAGAACATTTCGATAAAGCGCTGGCCTGGTGTCTGGAGAACAATCTTTTGGGTGAAGCCAGCGAATACCTTCCGCTGATGCGAATCGGAGAAAGAGCGGCAGTGGTCTACGAAAAAGCCGGGAATCTAGGCAAAGCTGCTGATTATTATCTTTACGCCGGCCAATTCAAAAAATCCGCATTGCTTTACGAGGAATTAAAAAGATTTTCCATGGCCGGTGATGCCTATTATAAGGGAGGCGATTTTAAGAATGCCTTAAGGATGTATGAAAAGCAGACTCCTCCAAACAGGAAGAAAATTGCAAAGGTATACGAGCGGTTGGAAGATTTCAAAAGAGCCCTTGAAATCTGGAAAGTGGTGGGAGATAGAAGGTCAGTTGAAAGATGCTTGAAGAAATTAGATAGAGCAAAACAAGGGGAGCTTCGCTTTTCTCCATCAGCTAAAACCGAATGAAATTCTCATAATATATCCTTGAACGGTTTCCAGGTCCATGCCCGCCCTCTTAAGCCTCGATTTTATTTAGTAATTTTTTTTCAATGTAGCTTTTTGATAATAGTGTAACGATATAGTTGTTAAGAGA
>CAZGMN010000239.1:0-4802 GCA_964526905.1 uncultured Eubacteriales bacterium | reverse complement strand
TATTTGGAGGTGAAGAGATGAACCAAGGAAAAACAAGAGAGATAAGAATCAGCATCCCAGAAGAGCTTTTTTCCCTTGCCATTCCTGAAAAAACTTTTGAGCACTTCCTCAGAGCGAAAAAGGAAATTCTCCTTGCTGTGCGCTCGATGATCGACCATAGAATCGAGGCTCTGGAAAAAAAAGAAAAAACGAAGTCAGAAAAAGGGAAAAAAATCAAGGTCGAGTGAAGGAAAAAGCTCCATTGACTTGAATTTTTTCTCATAATAGAGTAATTTTGCTTTCTCATCCAATGCTATGAAAGCCGAGACGCAAAGCCAGGCTCACGAGCCGGTACGCCTGCTGCCAAAGAAATTGATAATTTTTACTCTCAATTCTTTGAATCGGTTTGTCGCTTTTTTTGTCAACCTTAAGATTAAGCCCAATCTTTTGACCATTTTTGCCCTGCTGGCAGGATTGGGAGCAGGTCTCCTCTTCGCCTTCGAACAGCCATTCCTGGCCGGAATCGCAATCATCATCTGCGGATTCTTCGATATCATCGACGGAAAAGTGGCCGTCAACACAAACCAGAAGAGCCTCTTCGGAGCCATCTTCGACTCAACCTTGGACAGATATTCTGAATTCTTCATCTACCTGGGGCTCGCCTTCTATTTCAGACATCACTGGGCCCTCTGGATTACCTTCTGGACTTTTCTCGGCTCGACCATGGTCAGCTACACCAGAGCAAGGGCTGAAGGATTGGGCATAGAATGCCGCATCGGAATCATGCAGAGAGCCGAAAGAATGGTTCTGCTTTCTGGGGGTGCGTTTGTCGGTTCGCTCTTTAAAGCCCTCAATCCTGTGATGATTGTTGTTCTGACCGCAATTGCCGTTTTTTCCAACATTACGGCCATTCAAAGAACATTTCATGTAAGAAAGACTGAGAAAGAGAAGCATTCCGGAAAGGAGGCTTAAAAACATGGGAAAAATCAGAGTGGCGATAATCGGTACGGGCAACTGTGCCTGTTCGCTGGTTCAAGGTGTTGAATATTATAAAAATGCCAAGGAGACGGATTTTGTTCCTGGAGTGATGCATGTCAACCTCGGGGGCTACCATATTCGAGACATCGAATTTGTGGCGGCCTTTGATATCGACAAAAACAAGGTCGGGAAAGACTTGAGCGAGGCCATTTTTACCTGGCCCAACAATACCACCAAGTTTTCTTCTGTTCCCTATTTCAATGTCAAAGTTGAGCGGGGCATGACTCACGACGGTCTTGGAAAATACCTTTCTCAGATTATCCAAAAAGCGCCGGGTGCCACCGCAGATGTCAGCGGCATCCTCAGAGAAAGCAAGGCGGACATCGTGGTCAATTACCTTCCTGTGGGAAGTGAAGAGGCAACAAAATGGTATGTGGAGCAAGTCCTGGATGCAGGCTGTGCCTTTGTCAACTGCATTCCGGTCTTCATCGCCAGCGAGAAATACTGGCACAAAAGATTTTCAAAGAAGAAACTTCCGTTGATTGGCGACGATATAAAATCCCAGGTCGGAGCCACAATCCTCCACAGGACGCTGGTCAATCTCTATCTTGACCGGGGGATGCCGATCGACAGAACTTACCAGCTCAACACCGGGGGAAACACTGATTTTCTCAACATGCTGGAAAGAGAAAGGCTGCAGTCCAAAAAATTATCAAAAACAAATGCGGTGGTCTCCCAGATAAGAGCGAGAGGGCTGACCATCGACCCCGAAAATGTCCACGTTGGACCGAGTGACTATGTCCCCTGGCAAAAAGACAATAAGATCTGCTTTCTGCGCATCGAGAGCCGCCATTTCGGCGATGTCCCCACCAACATTGAGTGCAGGCTTTCAGTCGAGGATTCGCCCAATTCCGCCGGCGTGGTCATCGACGCTATCCGCTGCTGCAAGCTGGCCCTGGACAATGGATTGGCAGGCTCGCTCGAAGGCCCTTCAAGCTATTTCATGAAGAGCCCGCCCAAGCAATTCACAGACACAGAAGCCAAGCGTCTCACCGAGGAATTCATCAAAAAATACGGGAAGAGAGAAGCCAAAACAAAAAAGAAATAAACAGCTAAGAGCCGAGTACGAGACAATATGGTCGGCAAAAAAATTAGTCTTTTTTTCTTTTCCCTTCTTTGCCTTCTCTCCTTCGAGCTCTGGGCGATTGAGACGGGCAAAGTTCAAGGAAAAGTGATGGATGAGACCGGGGAGGGACTGCCTGGAGTTGAGATAACAGCTAAGAGCCCAAGCCTCCAAGGCGTGCGGACTTCGCTCTCCTCCAAGGACGGCGAATTCCTTTTTTCCCTCCTCCCTGTCGGAAAATACACCCTGAGCTTCAAGCTTGAAGGATTCAGCCCTGTCACCGAGGAGAATGTCATCGTCCGCTTGGGACAGGTGACTGATTTGAAAGTGACGATGAGGCCGGCCGAGCTGAAGAAAGAAATCGTAGTCACTGCCGAGAATCCCTTAATCGATAAGACCTCAACCGACACCAGCTTCCATTTGACGAGCCAAGACCTGGAGAGGCTGCCTTCCCAGGATCGAACCGTAGTGGATATGGTCAAGGTGACTCCAGGAGTCACAGGAGTCAGAGTCAACACCCGCCGGGGAAGAGCCATAGAGGGCCAGCCGAGCTTTCGGGGCGAGGGAGAGGAGGGCAACAACTGGATTGTCGATGGCCTATCCATCAGCGGGGTGAGGCTCAGAGACTCAGGAGCGCAGCTCAACTTTGATTCTCTCGACGAAATGCAGATTATCTCTGACCCGTTCAGCCCTGAGTTCGGCTCTGCTTACGGCGGCATCATCAATATGGTCACCAAGAGCGGAAGCAACGCCCTGGCCGGTGAATTCTCTTTCCTCTTGACCGACAAGAGCCTTCAGGCTTCGCGCCAGGACCAGCTTTCCTCAGCCAGCGAACCCGATTCTTTCTCCAACTCCAACTTGTATTTCAATTTAGGCGGGCCCTTCATCAAGGATAAGCTCTGGTTTTTCGTCTCCAACAATCTCTTCCTCAATACCGATGAGACAAAGGACAGCACAGTCGATTATCTTTTTGTTCCGGGCGGAAGCCGAACAACAAGAAACGATAATATCTTCAGCAAGCTCACCTATGCTCTAAACAGCAATCACAACCTCTCTCTAACAACAATCTACAATAAATCCCTCGGTCAGAAGGGCGGAATAGGAATCGAGGATTTGTTCGAAGAGAAAACTTTTTCCGACTTCATCATCCGCATGAACTACAAAGGAATTCTCAACTCCTCAACCTTCATCGAGGCCGGCTTGGGACAGATCATAAGAAACTCATTCATCGAGCCTGTGGACGGAGACCTTGGAACGGCTCAGTATTATGTCGAAGATTTGGCACGGAATGTCCATAATTCCTATGGAAACGTCACTGACGACCAGAAAAGGCTGGACTTCAATCTCAAACTGACCAAGCACCTCCAGACAGAGACATTCGGACGGCATGAGCTTAACCTTGGCTTCGAGTATTACACCTTCTCTTCTGATTTTGCCGTGGATTTCACAGGAAGAGATGAAGACCTCTTTCTCAAAAACGGCTTTGACGCCGGCACAAAATATTATTTTGATAGCTGGAGGGAAGGAGCAAGGACTCCAACTTTTTTCTACGAATACGGCGAGTTTAATTTTATCAACTCCTCGCGCGGAATAGGGCTTTTCTTCAGGGATAAGATTGCCTTTAAGAGACTTACATTTATGGCCGGAGTCCGCAGCCAGACCCAGCTCTGCCTCGACAATAAAGGCGAGAAGCTCTGGTCCTGGACTCTTGGCGACTTCATCTCGCCCCGCTTCACTCTTGCCGTGGACATCACAGGAAATGGGGACAACATCTTGAAGTTGGGATGGGGAAGATTCTCTGACTTGATCACGACCATGCCTTTAGGGCTATTAAACTCAGGAGCAGGACTCACCTTCCGCACCTACAGGTGGCAGGGACCTTCCAATCCATCCGAGACAGAGCTCCACGATGTCTCAAACTGGCAGTTTGAGAATGAGCAGAAGAGCCAGCCCTTTGAAATCAATCCCAAAATCAAGCCGAACTTTCTCACTCGATATCTTATCGAGTTCGACCGAAGGATCGCGCGGAATTGGGCAGTGAAGGGGCGCTATGTCAGGACAGACGCTGAAAACTTGCTCGAAGTCCTGGCTCTGCTTGATATTGAAAAAGGCTATAAATACCTCTTTGACAACTTCGAATGCAAAAGAAGAAATTATCAGGGAATAGAGTTTGAGCTGAGCGGAATGATCGGCTCCGGCATTTTCCTCAACGCTTCTTATTGCCACTCCTCGGCAAAGGGAACCAACCCTGGCCAGGTCGAAACCGGCTCCTGGGCTCAGGAAGAAGGGAGCACAAACTATATCGGGCTTTTCGGAAAGCATTTCTATGTGCCTGAGCTTCCTGGGTTGGAAGATATAAAAAAATATGTGGATGAGCAATTCATTGGATTGGGAGGAAGAGGAATCAGCGAGGAAGAAAATGACAGTTGGTACGGAAAGCTCCCCTACTCTGTCGACCATGATTTAAAGATAAATTCCTTCATCATCGCTCCTTACGGCTTGAGCCTTTCTCTCTGCTTTGAATGGATATCAGGCTATTACTGGGAGAAGTTAGGCTATGTTCCCTTCTTCGGCGGCTATTACCGCTATCCGGAAGGAAGGGGCACAAGGAAAACACCTGGCCATTCTTACCTTGACTTAGGGTTGGAGAAGGAATTTAAGCTTAAAAACCTAAGGGTGCCTCAATCCATGAGCATTGTACTCAGAGCTGATGTCTTCAACG
>CAZGMN010000238.1:1757-4822 GCA_964526905.1 uncultured Eubacteriales bacterium | reverse complement strand
CGGCTTCTGTCATCAGGAGCCGTTTCGGCATTCCTGTTGTCTACCTTACCGCCTATGTGGATGATAAAACCCTGGAGCGGGCGAAGATGACCGAGCCCTTCGGCTATCTTCTCAAGCCCTTTGAGGATCGAGACCTGAAGACAACCATTGAGATGGCCCTCTACAAGCATAGAATGGAGAGGATGCTGAGAGAGAATGAGAGGAGGTACCGCGGCGTGGTCGAGAATGCCCATGACGCAATCTATATCCTGACGGCGAATGGTTTTCAGTATGTCAACCCGGCTTTTGAAAAGCTCACCGGTTTTAAAAAAGAAGAGATTTGTAACGGGGAATTCGATTTCTGGAATTGCATTCATCCTGACGATAGAAGAATGGTTAAGGAGAAGAAAGAAGTGAGGGACAGTGGTGAAGAAAGCTCAAGCAACCTCCAGTTTAGAATCATTGCCAAGAATGGAGGAGTCAGGGTTGTCGATGCCAATACAATTGATATTAAAGAAAATGGGGAAATGAAGGAGATAGGAATCCTGAGAGACGTCACCGTGCGCTTCGATGCCGAAGAGGAACGAAAGCAGGGCTTCAAAAGATTGCGAAAAGCACTGGAGGAGACAATCAACGCCCTGATTGCGGCCGTGGAAATGAGAGACCCTTACACGGCCGGCCATCAGAGAAGGGTCACAAACCTCGCCTGTGCCATAGCCAAAGAGATGGGCCTTCCCCAAGAGAGGATTGAAGCCATTCAAATGGCTGGAGTCATTCACGATATAGGCAAGATTCTCGTTCCCAGTGAGATTCTCAGCAAACCCGGCAAGCTCAGCGATGTTGCCTTCACTATGATTAAGGCCCACCCTCAAGCTGGCTATGATATTCTGAAATCGATTGAATTTCCTTTCCCGATCGCCAAGATTGTGCTTCAGCATCATGAGAGGATGGACGGCTCCGGTTATCCTGCAGGCTTAGCGGGGAAGAAGATCCTTCTTGAAGCAAGAATCTTAGCCGTGGCCGATGTTGTCGAGGCCATGGCTTCCCACCGGCCTTATCGTCCAGTTTTGGGAATTAATAAAGCCATAGAAGAGATAACCAAGAATAGGGGAGTCCTTTATGACCCTGATGTGGTTGATGCCTGCCTGAAGGTTTTTTCCAGAGATGAATTTCGCGATTTTAAGTGATTTATAAAGCCAGGCCTCTATTTTCTCTTGTCCTTTTCCCCGTCATCTTTCAGCCATTGGGGCAATAGCCAGTTGAGGATTTCCTCCTTGGCTCTTTGATCCATATCTTTTATTTTCAGGCCTGCTTCCACCTTGTTGTTGGCATGTTTGATCCAGACGATTTCTCCTAAGATGGAAGTCACCAAACTTCTCTCTGGCAGATAGAGCTTTATTTCCATGTTTGAGCCGAGATTGAGGTTGAAATTAATAATGAGCTTCAGGCCTTCGCGAGAGAAGTCGCGGACTGTCATTCTCTTGAACAAGGTCTTATCCTCGCCTGCCTTTATGACTTCTGCCGGAAGCATGCACTTGGACCTTGGATATTTTCTTCTCTCTTTGCCTATTTCCTTTTGAATTTTGGACCGCCGCACGACTGCCTCCCAAGTAAATTTAAAGATAGCTCATTGCCTGAAAGATAAACCTCTAAGAACTTAGTATCAAGGTTTTTTTCTGAAATTCAGTTTTATTTTTTTTGGCCGTTTTTGTTCCTGCTTGGCTTTCTCTCTTCTTTCAGCCAAGCCGGATAGAACCAGCTGAGAACTTCATCCTTTGCCTTCTGATCCATATTGTTGATTTTCAGCCCGACTTCCATCTTATTTCCAGAGCACTTGCTCCACATGATTTCAGCGGAGAGGGGCGTCGACAGCTTTTTCTCAGGGAGGAAAAGCTTCAACTCTACCTGCGAGCCGGGGTTGAGGTTGAAGTTTATGGCCAATTTTAATCCTTCCCGGGAGAAGTCTTGGATTGTTGTCTTATCGACAAAAGTTTGTTTGCCCCCTGCTTTAAGCAGTTCGGCAGGGAGAAAACATCGCAGCCGGTTCGTTCTTCTCTTTTCTTCGCTCACAGGGGCAACGAGTATAACACTCTAAAAAGATATTTGCAATGAATTAAATTCTAATGATGGCCTCCACATTACAAAATCATTGCTTCATTTTTATTCTAATCTCGAATGTTGTTCCATTGTTTTTATTCAATTGGATTGTCCCCCGGAGCTGGTCCTCGGTCAGTATCGTCACCAGATGTAAACCCAAGGACTTTGTCTTCTTGAAGTCCAAATTTTCTGGCAGGCCAATCCCATTATCGCCGACAACAAGCTCAATCTCCTCTCCGTTCAAAGGTTTCATGGCCACCCGAATCTCGCCGGCTCTATCGTTGGGGAAAGCGTGTTTTAGCGAATTGGAGACAAGTTCGTTGATAATCAAACCGCAGGGAATGGCTGTGTTGAGGTCCAAAAAGATGTCCTTTATATCCGTCAAAAGCTTTATTCTATGGGAATTGATTCCATAAAAACTGAAGAGATGTCGGGCCAGAATTTGAACATACTCAGCCAGGTCAATCCTGGAAAAGTCCTGGGATTGATATAACTTTTCATGGATGAGGGCCATGGATTTAATCCTGTTCTGGGTGCTCTGCATCATCTCCACCGCTTGTTTATCCTTGATATTTGTTGATTGAAGCTTGTGCAGGCTGGAGATAATCTGCATGTTGTTTTTGACCCGATGATGGATTTCACGCAGCAGAATTTCTTTCTCCCGGAGCGAGGCCTTGATTTTTTCATCTGCCTTCTTGCGCTCGCTGATGTCACGGACAATGCTCTGTATGTAAAGCGGTTTTCCGTCTTCATCACGGACCAAGGCTACGTTGATTTCAACTGGAAACTCTGTGCCATCCTTTTTTCGGAAGATGCGTTCGTAGAGGGGGAAGGACTGGCCCTCAAGCAAGCCTTTCAGTTTGCCTGCTGCTTTTTGAAATTCGGAAGGAGCGACGATTTCTTTGAAAGATTTGCCGATCAATTCCTCAACACTGTAGCCAAGCATCTCCGCTGCTTTTCTATTTGCTGTAATATGGACTCCTTCAAGA
>CAZGMN010000238.1:0-1747 GCA_964526905.1 uncultured Eubacteriales bacterium | reverse complement strand
CAGCATCACCGGCATGCTCAAAGAGTGCCCGGTAGAGCATCTCGCTCTTGCGGAGTGCGTCTTCGGCTTTTTTGCGTTCGCTGATGTCGCGGGCTATGCCCAGCACTAAGGTTCTGCCCTTTATCTTCACCGGAAAAGTGCTGATCTCTACCGGGATGAGAGTCCCATCTTTCCTGTTGAGGATAAACTCGTCCGATCCAGTTGGCTTTCCTAAAGCATTTTTTATCAGAAGAGATGCCGCTTTGTGAAGTTGTCCTGGAGACAGAAGTTTCAAGTTTAAAAAACTTTTCCCGATCAGCTCTTCTTTCTTGTAGCCTGTGATTCTCTCTGCTTCTCTGTTGCCGTCAATGAAATCGCCCTTTAAATTATTGAGGTAGTAGCCGTCAGGAGCAAAATCAAATAAGATCTTGAATCTTTCCTCCGAGCTCTTGAGTTCTTCGTATGTCTTGTTCCGCTCGGTGATGTCAGCGGCACTGACCATCACTCCAATCAATTTCCCTCTGTCGCGGATGGGGCTTGAACCCTTAGCAACTTCCAGATATCTTATTTCCCCTGATTTTGTTTTTGCCTGGACCTCTATCTCTGGATAAGGTATTCCGAGGAATTCTCTTCCCAGAGCGTAAAGTGCTTTCCTTATGCTTTTTTTGGTTAAGAAATCTGTAATTTTTTTACCAAGCACCTCTTTTTCTGAGTAGCCGAAGGTATTCAATGCGCTTCGGTTGGCAAAGAGGATTTTTCCTTTTCTGTCGAGGACAAGAATAATCTCTTTTGAGTTGTCCACTAAAAATTTGTATTTCTCCTCGCTCTTTCTCAGCTCTTCCTCAGCCTTTTTGCTTTGAATATGTATTTTGGCGTTTTTGATGGCAGTCGCTGCCGCGCAGGCAAGGCTTTTAAGCGTATCCAACTCTTGCTGAGAAACTTCTTCACGGGGGCTGGTGATGAGGATTCCTCCGACAACCTTCTCTTCAATATTCAAGGGGACCGTAATAAAGCTCTTTGTTCCTTTAAGCTTTTGGAGGAGGAAGCACTTTTTTTTATCGAGCAGCGGATAAGTAATTTCTGAAAGTTCCTTGACAACTATTGTTTTACCCTCCCTGAATAACTTTAGAGCTGCATTCCATTCAGGCTCTGCCGAGAAGGAAAAGCTTTTGATAGGGAAGCCAAGTATTTTATTTATCCGAGGTAAAAGCTTGTGTTTTGTAGAAAGGGATTTAATTTCGAATCGTTTTTTTTCATCTGATAAGGTGAAGATAACAGCCGTCGTGTATCCCAAGGAATGAACAACACCCTCGGTGATTTTTTGAAATATATTCTCTAAATCCAGGGAGCTGTGGATGGCTTCTGTGACTTGCTGAAGAATATGGAGCCCGGCAATAACCTCTGAATAAGTTTTCTGCTGGTTTGATTTTTCTGCTTTTAAATTCATAATTGTTTCATCTTCACTTTTAATATTGATAGCATCTCTCTCTTTATAAATAAGATGAAAGCCGGAGAAATTTATTTAAGCGGAGCTTAATTTCTCTCAATTGGTAAAAACCTGGCACCTTTAAATTCTATTAATGCTATTAATGGCAGAATGATAGGCATTATTCAATCCTCCTTAAGGATGATTTTAGGGGTGGAAATCTTTATTTTCGAACCACCTGGAAAGGTTAATGGGGGAATCTTCGATTTCTCTGCCTGAAGATGTCTAAAAGAAAAGAAAACACTTGACATCCTCCTTACCCATTCATATTATTCATAGTAA
>CAZGMN010000237.1:3016-4884 GCA_964526905.1 uncultured Eubacteriales bacterium | reverse complement strand
AATAGGAATTGATTCGGCTCTCAATTTAACGCTCATCAATCCCAATAAATGTCGATGCATTGTTTTAAATTCTTATCATTTATAACCCAGATCGATTCTCGAAGCAAGATGGGTGAAGATACAGAAATCAAGACTTATCGTCATTTGCAACTTGATAGCAGAGTGTTATTAAATTAAAGAAGCCATGATTGAAGATAAAGTTATTGAAATTTTAAAAGAAAGAAAACCTCTGACAGGCAGAGAATTATGGAATGAGAGTCAAATCGACGAGCTTTTGCTCTGGCGAATTTGCCATCAATCCCAGAGAATCGCCTCAAAAATTGTTGGGAGACGGTATCTCCGCTTTGACCGGGCTGTGAAAGATTATGCACGGCTTTCGCCGTCGATAAAAAGGGAGTTTTTAACCTATACAGTCTGCGGCTTGAAAGAAAATTCAAAAGAAATCGAAAAAAAGGCAAAAAACCTCAGGCAAGAAATAAGAGAAACGAGCAACAAAAAATATAACCTGGCAAAAAAGATAATATCAGAAATAGTTAAAAGCGACGAGCAGAGGGAGGAGATTGAAGAAAATGTTTGTTTCATCATTGCCGGAGATATCGTTTACAATATGGCTCATTTAGAGCCAAGGCCGGAGAAAAGCAGCGGAGAGCTGGTCAGAGGCTCGGATTTGGATATTGTCGTCATAACTGAAGATAAGCTCCCCAAAAGGATAATCGAGGGACTCGACAGCAAAATCTACAAAGAAAAACACAGGTATCTTTTCGACCCGAATTTTCGTGAAGAAATTGATTATATTATTAAAGACATCTCCAAAACAAAGGAGCAATTGAATTTTGACAGCTTGGAGAGGATGATTGCCACCAAACTTCTTTATGAAGGAAAACTTCTCTTCGGCAGCCGGCAGATGTTTGAAAATATAAAGAAAATGCTCCTCGAAAGAAAAATAGATGCTAAACTCGCCGAGCTAAAAAAGAAGGCGAGAATAAATAGATTGGCGGCAATTTCCTTCCTGCTTGAAGGCGGGGATAAACCTCTGATCCCGGAATGGATGCATCTTTTTTACACTCAGGAAGAGGCAGAAGAAATTTTCTAATGCGTTTGTATCAATATTCAATATTCTTTAATTTCGAAGCTGCCTCTCTGTCTAAGACAACAGTCACCCTGCCGGAATGAAGCTGAAGGGCTGAGGCAGGAATTCGAGAAGTTATAGGTCCCTCAAGGGCTTCAGCCAAAACTTTCGCTTTTTTCTTTCCGTTCACCAAAAGCAGCAAATGCTTCATTTCAAGTATAGTCCCGATGCCCAGGGTAAGGGCAAAGCGGGGCATCTCTTCTCTTTTTATTCCTGCTTTCTTAAAAAAGCTTTTAAAGTTATCCTCAAGAGTCCCATCGGTTAGGGCCTGAATCCTTGTTCTTGAGGAAAGGGATGAGCCTGGCTCATTGAAGGCAAGATGGCCATTGTGGCCAATTCCCAGAATCTGGAGGTCGATTCCCCCAGCCCTCTGAATCTCCTCTTCATACCATTCGCAGTATTTTCCCGGCTCTTTGGCAAGCCCGTCAAGAATCTTAATGTTCTCTTTTTTTATATTGACCTGCTTAAAAAGTTCCTCGTGTATAAACCGGGCAAAGCTACGGTCTTTGGCGTAAGGCTTGCTAAAATCGATTCCCAATCCAAGATATTCGTCAACATTGAAGGCCTTAACGGCTGAAAAATCGAGCCTTTCTCTGTGCATTTTTATCAACTCCTTATACACTCCTATCGGCGTTGCTCCTGCGCAAAAGCCAAGAACACAGTCAGGCTTGGATTTCACAAGGTCGGCAACAATTCTTGCCGCAGACTGACTCATCTCAACATAATTTTCTTTTATAAT
>CAZGMN010000237.1:0-2916 GCA_964526905.1 uncultured Eubacteriales bacterium | reverse complement strand
CGGCAACAATTCTTGCCGCAGACTGACTCATCTCAACATAATTTTCTTTTATAATTACTTCCATACTAATAAAGGGGACTGTCCCCTTTTATTCAAAAAAGATATATTTTGGGGATGAGCTGACCTTGACCCGAGTGCCTTTGAAAGAAATCTCCTCTCCGTCCCGGCTCAAAATCCTGACAATCCGCCTTCCAAAATCATAATCGCACTGTGCGCCCTTCGTCCAGCATACTGCAAAATTCTCTTCGCCTCTTTTCCCCTCAGCGCTCTCTCTCTTGAAACAAAAGATTAGCGCCTGATGGTGCGCTATTCTCCCGGTAAAAGTGCTCCCTTCGAGGAGCTTAGCCATTGTCTTCATCGCAAAAAAAGCAGGGCGCTTCCTCCACTCTTTGCTCCGGCTGTCGATAAGCCCATAGCCGGGCGCCACAAGCTGCCACCAGTAGATTCTCTGCACAAATCCGCTGGCAAGGCAGAGGATAAAATAGCGGACAAGATAGTCAGCCTGTTCTTCTTCCGAGACATTCGGCTTCCCGGATGCAGGGGAATATTTTCCTGTCCCTTTCAAAGGCCAGTTGACCTCGGTGATCCAGACCTCCTTCACCTCGCCGAATGAGCCGTCGACCACAGCCTTGAGCAGGGCAACTTTCTTCGATGTATCCCAGCCAAACTGCTTGTTTTCCGGAGCGCCCATCCTGTCAACGTAAAGAATGGAGCTCACCCTGTCAAAAGGAACAGCATCACAAACCGGCGGATAGAGATGAAACTCAAAATCAATCACAGCCGGGCCGACAAGTTTAACCCCGTATTTCTCAGCCAGAGGCAGGGCAGGACGGGCAAGGTTCAGGTATTCCCTATAATCCCAGACTCCCCACTTTGTCCTGTTCCAGGCATGGCCGATTTCAAAATAAGGCGAAATCCTGCCGAAGCGGAAGAAGGCATCTTTCAAAAAATTCTGCCAGTGCGAGGGATTGAGGACATCGTCCCTTTGCTGGAGAAGGGCGACAGTGAGCTCAATCCCTTGCTCTGAAAGCAAGCCAAAGAACTTTTCAAAAACGTTGAGCTTATCCTTTTCCCAGGAAGGAACTCTGACCAGGGTCTTTCGGATTCCCGTCTCCTTCAAGAGCTCAAGAATTTTCTCGTTTTTATCCGCCAAAGGAGAAACAGAAATAGCAAAAGGCTTATCGACCCGCACCTCTTCTTCGTACATCTTTTTCCGATATTTATGGTAAAGGGATAAGATGGGGACCGCCTTGCGAATGTTTGAGCCGGCAAGGCCGAAATAGCTTCCAGCGTATTTTAGATGATGGCGAAGCCTCTCCTCTCTCAAGGCCACATTGTGCGGTTGGTCGGCATAAGGATTCCAGCGAAATTCGAAGCCCATCTTACTGTATCTTTAGCTTCCGGCTCAGCTTTCTCAACCTGAGCCTTCTTTTAAGCTCGACAAACAGAGTGTAAGCCAGCTTGTTTATTCTATACCAAAACCAATGAAATTTTTTCACTCGGCCCGTCTGAAAGTATTGCTCCAGAAAAAAGCGCTGAAATTCAGGAGGGATGCCGAGGCGGATGAGATTCTTTATTCTTCCCAGAAGGCCAATCCGGCTCTTAACCCTGATGCGGTTGGTGTCGAGGAGATAAAAGATGAACTGCTCTGATTCTTTTTTACACACCAGAATGTTGCCATCAGAAAGGTCGCGGTGGAGAATCCCTTGTTCATGGCAAAAAGAAAGACGGCTGCTCAGCGCAATGAGGAGCTGGCGAAGCTCCGCAGAGGGAAGCGTGCGAAAGAGAAGGCGGATTTCCTGGACGCCGTCTATCCTTTCAGCGAGAAAAAAGCTCTGCTCCAGGAAAAGCCCTTTCCTCTTCTCTAAATAAGCCACAGGAGGAGGCGTCTCTATCCCTCTTTCGACCAAGGCGCAAGCTCCCTGCCAGGATTTAAAGGCTTTTCCAGGAAGAAAGAGGCTCTTCAGCCTGTTCACTCCAATAGAATAAAATTCCTTGATGACAATCTCTGACTTTCTTCCTTCGGCTCCGGGCAGGGCGACTACAGCCACCCGATTTCGTCCGTTGAGCAAGACTTCGCTCTTTTGCTCGATGAGAAGGCGGTGGCAGTCTGATATAGCCTGAAGAAAAAGAGGGTGATTGTAAGCAGCCTGGATCCTGCCTCTGAACGGAGGCAAGAGGAGGGGAAGGCCAAATTCTTTTTTCATCAATTTTCTCATCTCAAAGCTGAAGCCCAAAAAATAATTTACCCGAATTTTCCGATGTTTTATACACTACATTTGATGACAAAGAAAAACAAGACGAAAAAATAAAAACATGGGTAATTTTGAATACAAACTCATTAAGTGTTTTTATATTGTCACGGCGAGCGACAGAAGGAAGTTTGGCGAGGGATAAACTTTCTTTCTATTATTCTGAGCAGAATGCTGCCGATAGCTTTTGGAGAAAAATCTCTGCTCACCAGCTTGAAGCCTTTCTCGGCAATCGTTTCTCTTAGGTTCGCATCTTTCTTGAGCTTAAGGATGGCTTCAGCCAAGAGTTCAGGCTCAAGTGCATCAATTAGAAAAATATTCTCACCATGCATAAAAAATTCCTCTACGGCAGGAGTGCGGGCGGTGATGACCGGCTTTCTCATGCCCATGGCCTGAAATACCTTATGGGGGACAACGCGCCTTGCCTTTTCTGTCTTTCCAAAGATTCCGAGGCAGATGTCTGAGGCGGCGATCCTCTGGGGAAGCTCGCTCTGGGGAAGCCAGCCTTCAAATTCAACATTACTCAGGCCGAGCTTTGAAGCAAGAGCGCTCGCCCGGGGGAGTGTCTGCCCTGAGCCGATAAGCTTGAACCTTACAGATGCTTCTTCAGCAGAGATGATTTTCGCAGCTTCGAGGATAAGCTCCACGCCGTGAAGAGGAAGGA
>CAZGMN010000236.1:0-4913 GCA_964526905.1 uncultured Eubacteriales bacterium | reverse complement strand
ATCTTAATCATAGCCAGTTCACGAATAATCTCTCCGGCTTAGGCCTGGGCAAAATGAAAGTTCCTGGATACAAGTGGCCGCCGCAAATCAAGACAATCTGGAATCTCTGGGAAGCCTGTTTAGAAAGTGCGGATGGAAAGGAAAAGTGGTTCATCAGGCAGGACGGCCGCCTAAAGAAGCCTTAGCAATTTATTTTCAGTGACGATAAAACAAAAGAGAATTTCTTAATTTATCGTGAGAAAATTAACTAAAAAAGAATGTCTTTCTATTGACCATAATAAAAGCACATGCTATCATTAAATCAAAGAATTTAGAGCAAAATTCTTTAAGCCAGAAAAATAAAAGGATAAATAAAATGATTGATGGTTTATGGGTTATAGAATTTTCTTCTTCTTTAAATCTTTCAGGAACAGGGATTTTAGTGCTAAGCAAAAATCGATTATTTGGAGGCGACACGGGATATTACTACTCCGGGAACTACGATATTGATAACAATATCCTTACTGCAAAGATTATCGCTACGCGCTTCGATACGAATAGCATTTCTGTATTTGGCTCGAAAGACCAGTTTACGCTTGAAATTAAAGGAAAACTATCAGACAGCGAGTTTAGTGCACGTGGGAACCTACAAGATAATCCTAATTTAACGATCTATGTCAAAGGTAAGAAGAAAGAAAATATGTAACACCTATGGATAAGCAGAATCTGCGTTTGGAGTTCAATAAAAGACTTAAAGCGTTCGAGGCTCTCAAGGAGAGGGCTCATTTTTTACTATATGAAGAAATCAAAAGGGAAAAAATCAAAATTCATTCGTTTCAGAGTAGGATAAAACCTATAGACTCGCTCCTCGAGAAGATACAAAGAAAAAAAATTGAAGACCCATTTAAAGATATACAAGACATCATAGGCTTGCGTGTTGTCTGTTTATTTCGCTCCGATATACAACCAATAAAGATTGCTATAAAAAATGTTTTTAATGTCATTAAAGAAGACAATAAAATAGATGATACTGCTGTAGATGTATTTGGGTACCTCGGGATTCATTTTATAGTTAAATTTAAAGACTGCCAATCCAAGACAAAAGAGAGCGATCTAAGAAATATACCATTCGAAATCCAAGTCATGACCTTGGGACAAGACACTTGGGCTGCAGTATCCCACCACTTGGTCTACAAGAGAGAAGAAGATTTTCCGCATCAATTGCGACGTAATCTTAACGCATTGAGTGGGCTTTTTTATGTAGCTGATACACAGTTTGAAATTTTGCGGAATGAGATACAAAGGTCCAGATTAGAACAGGCACCTCATAATAACAACTTCAAAAAGTAAAAGCAGAACTTCTGTTCTATAAATTTTCTATTATTTTCTAGAGTTCAGCAGTATTTTTTTTAAGCTTAAAGACCAGGGATTTCATGCCTTTCCAAAAACGAAATTCTCATAAGATATTAGAATGCACTTGTATGCTTGCACGGGAATTTCAAGAAAGATATCGATAAAGTTGTGATTTAGCCCTTCATCACACCGAGAGGGACGACCTTGGCCACCAGTTTCCCGATTCCGACTTTGTGGCTGACTTCGACAACCTCATCAACATTCTTGTAGGCTTCGGCAGCCTCTTCAGCCACTCCTTTCCAGCTCGTGGATTGAAGCTCAATCCCCCTGCTTGCCAGCTCATCTCTTATCTTCTCTCCGCGGAAGCGGCGCAGGGCTTCGTGCCGCGACATCACCCGGCCTGCGCCGTGGGCGGTTGAGGCAAAGCTCAGCTCTTCGGCTTCTTTAGTCCCGACGAGGATATAGGAGGCGGTCCCCATGCTTCCGGGAATGATGACCGGCTGCCCGACATTGCGGTAAACCTCAGGAATCTCCATCCGTCCCGGTCCAAAGCTTCTCGTCGCTCCCTTGCGGTGAAGGCAGACCTCCTTCAGGCCGCCGTCAATCTTGTGCTTTTCAATCTTGGCCACGTTGTGGCAGACATCATAAACCTGGTCCATTCCTTTCGAGCTTCCCATGACCTTTTCAAAAACTTCCCTTACCCAGTGGGCAATCATCTGCCTGTTGGCAAAGGCGAAGTTGACGGCTGCGCTCATGCTCTTGTAATACTCCTGCCCTAATGGCGAGCGAACAGGAGCATTGATCAGCTCGCGGTCAGGCAAGCCTCTTGTGCCTAATTTGTTTTCCATCAGCTGGATGTAATCCGAGGCCACCTGATGGCCCAAGCCCCGGCTGCCGCAGTGAATCATGACCAGAATCTGGCCGAGAGTGTGAATGCCAAAAGCTCTGGCAACATCTTTATCGAATATTTCAACAACCTTCTGGATCTCCAGAAAATGATTTCCTGAACCCAAGGTTCCTAACTGAGGAAGTCCTCTTTCCAGAGCCCTGCTTGAAAGACGGCTCGGGTCTGCCCCTTTCATCCTTCCGTTCTCCTCAGTCCTCTGCAAGTCCTCTCTTGTTCCATAGCCGTTCTCCACCGCCCACTCTGCTCCCTTGACACAGATTTCAAGCAAAACGTTCCGGCTCAGCTTTGTTATTCCTCCCTTGCCGACTCCAGCCGGGACTTCCCTGAAGATTTCAGCCAAGAGCTGCTTTCTTTTTTGCTGGACATCTTTTTCGAGATACTCAGTCTTGAGCAGCCTCACTCCGCAATTGATATCATAGCCGACCCCGCCCGGCGAGATGATGCCCTGGTCCAGGTCAAAGGCTGCCACTCCGCCGATCGGGAATCCATAGCCCTGATGGGCATCAGGCATGACATAGGCTGTTTTCTGGATTCCAGGCAGGCAGGCCACATTTCTTAACTGCTGAAGGGTCTGGTCATGCTTGACGCTCTCCAGAAGTTTGGAAGAAGCGTAGATGACTGCCGGAACTTTCATCTCGCCGCTCTTGGGGATTTCCCAGATGTAATCTTTTATTTTCTTTAATTCCATTTTCACACCTCAAATATCGACCACAACCTGAACAACGAATCGCTCTCGCGAATTGATTTCCATCTCATTGTAGGTTATGGCCTTGACATCGCCGTGGATTTTATATTTTTCGGAATGTCGGTCTCCTTTGAAGATAGCTTTCAATTGATAGCCCTTTCCTGCCTTCTCAATTATCAGCTCCTCCACAGACCCGAGAAGAAACTTCTTCGTCTCATACTGATATATTATCTCCTCTAAAAAGTTAACGAGCAACTGCTCGAGGTCTTTTCCTCTGACTTTCAGCTGATGCTCGATTTTCCTTTCGATATTCTCCCAATTCCACATCAGAGAGGCTACGGCTAAAGCGGCATTGCTGAAAGCTTCCTCAAGAGTAAGGCCGAAAGCTTGAAACTTGGCATCGGATGTGTGCTCGAGATATTTATACCTTTCCATCTTCAGCTCTCACCCAATTCCCTCCTGACTCTTGTCTTGAGCTTGCGGACGAGCTGGGCCTGAAGTCTATTTAGCCTGGGAGAAAGGCCGACTGGATACTCCGGCGCATTCTTGGCCAGAGATTTGTATTTTTCGTCAAGTCGGGAAAACTCGTCAAGGAATCGCTTTTGAATCTCCGGCAGAGGAGGTGAAGGAGAGACAATTTTTCCTTCCCTCATCACTTCCTCAAGAAGAGGCTTCCCTCCTCCTAAATTGTCATCCCTGAGTCCGATGACATCCCTGCTTAATTTCATTTTGCGAGTTTTAAAGCGAAAGACCTGCTTGGCTGAAGCAAGAGTTTCTTTTTCCGGGCTGAGCTTGAGCACGGAGCGGCCGGCGTATTCGACCATCTTATAGGCCATGTCGAAGTAAGGGGCATCGGCTGAGACGCCCATCTTTGTTCCCACTCCAAAAGAATCGAGATCGCCGCCACGCTTCAGAACATTCTGAATCAGGTATTCATCAAAGCCGCCGCTGGCAAAGATGGTGGCCTCGCCAAGGCCTCTTTCACACAGAATCTTTCTCACTTCTCGGCTGAGTCGGGCAATGTCGCCGCTGTCAAGCCTCACTCCTTTTAGCTTTTTTCCCCGGCTTGCCATCTCCTTCCCGACCTCTGCCGCGGTCTTTGTTCCTAAGAGGGTGTCGTAAGTGTCGACAAGGAGCACGGCATTTTCAGGAAAAGTTCTGGCAAAAGCGCGAAAAGCGTCGACTTCATTCTCAAAGCTGGTGACAAAGGAATGGGCCATGGTGCCGTAGATAGGGATCCCATAGATTTTTCCGGCAAGAACATTGCTCGTTCCGACAAACCCTCCGATATAGCTCGCCCGAGCGACCTTCATCCCGGCGTCAGTCCCTTGGGTACGGCGCAGGGAAAAATCGATGAGCTTTCGCGGCCAGGCCGCATGGACGCAGCGCGAAGCCTTGGTGGCAATCATCGCCTGAAGGTTCATGGCGTTGATGATAAAGGTCTCGACAAGCTGGGCTTCGATCAAAGGGGCTGTGACCTCAAGCAGAGGCTCATTGACAAAAAAAAGACGCCCTTCGGGAATGGCAAAGACATTTCCCGTAAATCGAAATCTCTCAAGGTAGGAAAGAAATTCCGCTTTGAAAAGCTTGGTCTCTGCTAAATAGTCCAGATCTTCAGAGAAAAATCTTAAATTGCTGAGATAGTTTAAAACATCGTCCAGCCCGGCTGAGACAAAATAGCGGCGGGAAGGAGGGTAATTGCGGATGAAGAGGCTGAAGGTCGCCGGCTCGAACATTTTGTTTTCGAAATAGGCGGCAGCCATGGTCAGCTCGTAGAGGTCGGTGAACAGGGCCAGGCTCTTCATCTCGCTCATCCTTTGTCCTTATTTTCTTATAATTCACTGCTTGATACAAATCAACTCTTCGAATGAAAGGAAAGCATCTTTTTTCCGTGGTGAAAAGCCTTGTTATGGATCAGGCTGGGTGTCTCGAAGACACGCCGCTTTTGCCCCAGCGACTACTCGGAGGGGGAACAGCTTCGCTTTCCCC
>CAZGMN010000235.1:0-4915 GCA_964526905.1 uncultured Eubacteriales bacterium | reverse complement strand
AGGGGAGGCAGCGAAGCGTTGGAAGGGGGAACGCGAAGCGGTTCCCCCTCCAAGGGCCCACGGAGGGTGGGTGAAGCCGTTCGGACAGGGAGTATGCCGTGACAGGACCCCCGCCACAATTTTATGATTATCACGGAATTTAGGATGCTTTCTCATTTCAGAAAGGATTTGCTCTGCTCGGCTCATTTCTGCTATAGTCCTCAGAGGGTGGTGAGGAGTTGTGAAATTAGCCATGATTGAAAGGAGGTAAGATAATGAAAAAATCGATAGTCATCGGAGTGGTATTAATTTTTGCGCTTTTCTCTTTTACAGCCTGTGCCAAAAAAACAGCTGCTCCAAAAGCCGGTTCAGCCAAGGCCGATGATATGCTCAGCCTTATTCCCAAGGATGTTGGAGGCATTTTCTTCATCGATTTTCATCGGGTGATGGGTATAGAAGCCGTGAGCAAAGCTTTAAATGAAAACAAAGACAATAAAGAGTATCAGGAGTTCATCGAGAAGACAGGAATCGACCCTCAAAAAGACATCTATTTCATCGCTGGCGGTGTCTCAGCAGAGATGGAAAAGTCCAAGCAAAAAGCCGTAGTCATCATCAACCTTAAATACAACAAGGATTCTCTCTTTCCGCTCGTCAAGGAAAAAATTGGAAAAGAGGAGGAGCTCAAAGAAGAAGAATACAACGGTTTCAAGATTTACACCGGGCAAAAAGGAGAAGGAGGACCGGGCTTTTGCTTTGTCGACAACTCAAACATTGTTGCCGGGGATGCAGCCGAAGTCAAATCCGTCCTCGATATTTTGCAGAAAAAGGGAGAGAATGTTTTTAAAAATGAGCCGCTCTCGGCTCTCATTGCCAAAACCAATAAAGAAGCTCTGCTCTGGGGAACGACCCTTATCCCGCCTGAACTCATGGATAAGATCACATCAACAAATCCCATGCTCAGCGCTCTGAAAGCCTTGAACGCCACTTCCTTCTATTTTGATTACAGAGATGAAAATATCATGGCTGAGATAAAAGGGATGAGCAGCGATGCCTCAAAAAATCAAGAGATTGCCGATTATTTGAACAACTTGAAAACCATGGGATCCTTGATGACCATCCAGAATTTCAATCTGGGTGAAGTGCTGGATAAAATCGAGATTACATCAGGCCCAGACTATGTCAGAATTTCTATCAGCTTTCCGGAAAGCTTCATCGAAGAGCTGAAAGCTAAATTCACGAAGCCCGAGAAAGAAGCGACCGAGAAAAAATAGGGCGCCTTCCTAATCCTCGATTATATATTCTCTCAGAGAAAAGAGAAGACAAGACGAGGCAAGAAAAACGCCTGTAATCAGAAAAAGCATGAAAAGGGCCAACGCCGGCGAGGTCGGCTCCAGGCGAAAGAGCAAGAAGGAGAACCTTCCTCCCGTCTGGCCAGGAAGAAGGGACTTGAGATAATGGACGATGGAAAAGCGCTGGGTTGAGCCCGGAAAATATTGGATGACATTCTCCCAGCCAAAGCTGAAAAGCAGCCCGAACATGATCGATCTTTTAAGAAGAATCCCGATGAAGGTGAAAAATGCCGTGTAGCAGATAAGGCCCAAGCTCAAAACAACCGCATCCCTTAAAAGAGTTTTGTAGATATAAAATCTATGCAGCTTGTTCGCATTCAAAATCAGGAATGAAAAGACCAGCCCGACAACTGTCATCAAGATAACTAAAGAAGCATAAGCGGCGTACTTGCCGAGGACGATGGCGGATTTGGAAACAGGGCGGGTGGTCAAGTAGGTCAGCGTTTTCCCTTCCAGTTCTTCAGCGCAGACCGAAATTCCAAAAAAGAGAGATAGAATAAGGATAAGAAACTGAAGGTAGAAAACGACAATCATGTTGGAAAAGATATAGAGGCCGTCGATATCGCTTCTTTGTGAAAACACCCGAGTGACCTTGATCAGCGTGGCCATCATCACCGGCAAGAGGCTGATTAGATAAAAAACTTTTGTCCTTTTAGCTCTTCTTCCCATTGAAAAGAAAACAGAGAAAATATTTCTTATCGAATCAAGGAATAAAGAAAATCTTCTTGTGCTTCTCTGCTCCATTCTATTTCCCCACAAGATAATCAAAGACAGCCTGCAGGTTGTCATCAGGAGAAGTGATCTCTTCGACTTCAATCTTGCCTTCGACAAGAAGAGAGGGTAACAAGCTGAAAAATTTGTCCCTGTTATTGGTCTCGACGAGCAAAGAATCCTGAGTCAAGCCAAAGTTGACCTTCAACACATAATCTTCATTGATGAATTTTGAGGCAAGCTCGCGAGGCTTATTGCATTTGACGGAGATGATATGGGGATGGTCTTCGATTAGGTCTCTGATGTAATGAATATCGCCCTCAGCAAAAATCTTTCCTTGATGGATGAGGATGACACGGTTGGTCATGGCTTCAATCTCGGGAAGGACGTGGCTGGAGACGATGATTGTCTTTCCCTCTTTCTCATAGGATTTGATGAGGCGGATGACCTTACGTCTGGCCAGGGGGTCCAGCCCATTCAATGGCTCGTCAAGGATGAGGATTTCAGGGTCATGGGCAATGGCCTGGGCAAATTTTATTCTCTGACGCATGCCTCGGCTGTAAGACCTTATGACCCTATCTTTATCATTGGTCAATTCGACAACTTCTAGAGCTTTCTGAGCTTGAGTCTCGATCTTGGATTTAGAAAAATGATAAAGCTTCAAAAGGCTGGTCAAAAACTGCCAGCCTGTCATTTCTTCATAAAAAGCATCTTGTTCCGGGCAGAAACCGATTTCAGAAAGAAGTGCATAATTGTTCCATATTTTTTTGCCTTTGATTCTGACGAAGCCAATATTTGGCTTTATTTGACCGGTCAAGAGCTTAAGGAAGGTTGATTTGCCGGCGCCATTGGGCCCTAGAATTCCGCTGATTCCCTGTTCAATCTGAATCGAGACATCGCTCAATCCCAGAACGTTTCCATACCATCGGGAAAGGCTTTTGGTCTCAACCATCGGCATCATTTGACGACCTCAACTCCCTTGACCTTCTTCTTCAAAACAAATGCGGCTAAAAGGCAGACAGCGCAAAGGACCAGGAATGAAAAAATCCAAGGAATATTGTAGGGAGTTTTCTGGTTGAAAATGGCTGCTCCCACCTGCTGCAGGTCGGCTCTCAGGGAAATAAGCGAGAAATATTGGCTGTGGAAGTAGCCATAGAATATTCCATAAAGAATATCAGAAGCAAAATAAATGACGATGATGAGAATCGTCACGTACCTTCTGTTTTTATTTATTGAAGAGAGCAGAAGGGTATAGAAGGAAAAAAAGGCAGCGAGGACAAAGGAATAGCCGATGACAGAAATCGGGAGCCAAGGGTAAGCAATAAAGAATTTGAAACTTCCGGAAAAAACGAGCTTCATGATGAAGAAGACGAGACCGGGAATAAGGGTCAAAAGGGATAAGAAGAAGACGATGACCGCCGTTTTTCCGATAAAATAGTCCTTTTTCTTTATCGGGCGGGAAAAATAAAGCTGGAGAGAATTGTGCTTGAGGTCATCGGAGATGAGACCCGCTCCGCAAAAAATCATGATGACGACCAGCATGAACAGCAGGCCGTTGTTGGTAAAATAAAAGTTAAAATATTTGGGGTCGACTTTAAGAAAAGAGGTTGAATCCCTGACCATGAATTTAAAATCCTGCAGCCTCTCTGAGATATAGATTCCAGCCAGGAAGAAGACCGCAGGAAGAAGGCTAAGCATCAAAAAGGGTTTGAAAAATTTTCTCTTGAAGGTCAATTTGATCCCATAGCGGGTGATCGGCCACCAGGGAAACCTTCGCTCACTTAGCTCGCCGTCCCAATGTGTATATCCCTTTTCTTTGATGGCCATCAATCGACTCCGACCACGTTGGCAAATTTGTCTTCAAGTGAAGACTGGCTCTTGACAAAATGCCTGACCTGAATTTTCTCTTCGGCCGCAATCCTGAAAATCTCTTGCTTGGAGCGATCGGAGGGCATATAGACCTTGATGACTCCGTCTTCCCTCTCTTCGGTCTTGCAGTTCATGTCCTCCAGCTTTCGCAGAAAGCCTTCTTTCTCACCTTTAATTTTGAGTTCGAAGAGGTTATATCCAATCTCCTTGAGCTTGCTGATCTCGCCCTCGGCTGCCATTTTGCCTTTGTTCAGAATGACAACATAACTGCAGGTGTACTCGATGTCAGGCAAGATGTGAGAGGAAATCAAGATCTGGATATCTTTCTTGGAAGAAATATCCTTGATGAGCTCCAGAATTTCTTTCCTTCCTTGAGGGTCCAATCCGCTTGTCGGCTCATCGAGAAAAATGAGCTTTGGGTCATGGACAATGGCTTGAGCAAGCTTGAGCCTTTGTTTCATCCCACCAGAATAGGTTTCGAGCAAACGATAGCGGCTCTCCTCAAGCCCGACATAAAAGAGGGCTTCATGGGCGCGCTTCATGGCTTCCTGGCGGGGCATTCCTGAAAGCTCGCCAAGATAAGAAGTAAAGGAAACCGCATCCATTCCCGGAATGAAGCAGTCATCCTCAGGCATGTAGCCCACATAGCGGCGGATCATGGATTGTTGAGTCTTGATATCGTAGCCAAGGATGCGGCCTTCGCCCCTATCAGGAGTGAGGAAGCCGAGAAGAACACGAATCAGAGTGCTCTTTCCGGCGCCGTTCGGCCCTAAAAGACCGATCGCTCCTTCAGGAAGGTCAAGGTCGACTCCCTGAAGCGCCCTCACCTTTCCGTAGCTGAAATGAACGTCCTTGACTTCAACAATCATCTTTCTGCAAACTCTCTCCTAAATATACGATTATTCTCAAATAGAAGTTCTTCAAAATTTTTTAAATTCAATTTATACCACAATTTTCTTACTAAAAAAATAAATATTAGTTCCCTTTACCACTCTTAAAGTATCTCT